>JANMTD010000373.1:0-3132 GCA_031390075.1 Deltaproteobacteria bacterium
TGGCCTCGAGCGCCGCGGGCTCGATCCAGTTGAAGTAGTGGCGCAGGTGGCGTTCGATCTGGGCGCGGGCGCCGTCGCCGAGCGCGAACCAGAAGGCCGTCGTGAGGCGTGGCGCCGGACGGCCGGCCTCGCGCCAGGCGCTGCGCACCTGCTCGTAGCTCCGCTCGGCCTCCTTCATGTCGAGGTTGAAGCTGAACCCCGAGATGCCGTCGGCCCACGCTGCCGCGGTGCGGATCGCAATCGGTCCCTGCGCGCCGATCAGCAGCTCGGGACCGCCCGCCTGGACCGGCGGCGGCCCGACCGGCTTCAAGGTGTCGACCACCTTCTCGCCGGCCCAGACGCGCTTCAGGATGCCGACCCGGCGCGCGAGATCGCGGTGGGTACGCGTCTTGGGATCGACGCCCGCAGCGACATAGTCCTCGACACGACCGCCGACGCCGAGACCGACCGTGAGGCGGCCACGACTCAGCATGTCGATCGTGGCCAGGCTCTTCGCGAGTACGACCGGGTCGTGGAGCTGCGCCACGATCACCGTCGTCACCAGCCGCACGCGCGACGTCCAGGCCGAGCACGCGCCGGCGAGCGCGATCACCTCGGGATTGTCGAAGGCCATGCGCTCGCCGAAGCAGAGCGAGGAGTACGGGCCTTCGTCGACCGCCCGCGCCCAGCGCTCGAGCACCTCGCCGTTCACGCCGGGCTCCATCAGGGGGAGAGTCATTCCGATCTTCATGTCGACCTCTTGAAGCTTTCGCATTCTCGATTCTCGCCCCCGTTACGAATCCGGGCACCACCCCGGAGTCGCGAGCGATCACCGCTTGAGATTCTCCGCCAGAAACTCGTACAGGCTGAGCCAGTAACGGACCGCGGCGTCGCGAGTCTCGAAACCGTGCCCCATCTCCGCGTAGAGGATGGCCTTTACCGGCACCTTCGCGACCTCCAGGGCGAGCTTCATGCGGATGAGGTGGTCGAGATCGACGGTGCGGTCCGATTCTCCGTGAGCGAGGTGGATGGGAACCTCGATCTTGTCGGCGTTGTACACCGGAGAGTAGCGACGCATCTCGTCGTAGTTCTGATCGGGATCGCCAACGATCTTCTCCATCTGCGAGGTCAACAGCTCGCCGCCCATTACCTCGTCGACATTGAAGACGAGGGCGATATCGGTGACCCCGCTGAGGGAGGCGGCGCAGCGATATCGCTTGGGATGCCGGATGACCATCATCAGGGCCGAATAGCCACCGTAGCTGGCGCCAGCGGTGCACATACGCTCGCCGTCGACACGGCCACTCGCCAGAACGTGGGCGACGGCGGCATCGATGTCGTCCTCGATGCCGCGGCCCCATTGGCGATGACCCGCCTCGCGGAACTGACGCCCGTATCCGCCAGAACCACGATAGTTGACCTGGAGGACCGCGAAGCCCGACCGCGCGAGGTATTGCACATCGGGCGAGTAGCCTCGGTGGTCGGCGATCCCGATCGGACCGCCGTGAGGCATCACGACGAGTGGCGGCTTGGATCCAGGAACGGGCGGAAGCGTGAGGAACGCCTCGAGCTCGTGGCCGTCCGTCGTCGGGACGTTCAGGACCTCGACCTCGGCGAGCAGATCGTCGTCCAGCCAGGGGGCGACCCGCCCGATCGGCGTCACTTTCTTGGCATCCAGGTCATAGGCGACGAAACCGCCGGGATCGTTCGAGCGCGAAACGAAGAGGGTGACGAGACGCCGATCGGCGCTCATCCCCGTGATGGCGACGATCGAGTCGGTGAATAGATTCGAGATCGCCGCGCGGAGCTCGTCGCTTCCTGTACTGAGGTATGCGTAGCGTTGCTCGCCGTCCTCGATGTAGACCGCGGCGACCACTTCGCCCCGCTCGGGATCGAGGACGAGATCGACGAGCTCGGCCGTGGGATGCTCATAGAGAAGCTTTCCGATGGTGTTGGTCCCGGGGTCGAACTCGTAGAGCCCGTACCGGTCTCGTTCGAGGGCGCTCGCGACGAGCAGCCGACGACCATCGGCGCTGAAGCCCAGAGGGATCAAGTCGTCGAATCGATCGACATCGTCCTCGCGGCGGACGATCTGCCAACGCGAATCGGCCTCGTCCCGATACCAGAGCCGCAGCTCGGGAGGATCCACTGCGAAGGAGAGTGCCGCGCGCACGTTGCCCTCGTGATCGACCAGCCACGAGAAGACCGAGTCGTTCAACTTCGCGACCAACGCCGGGGCGTCCGGCTCGTCCGAATCGATCTTGCGCCAGCTTTCGAGCGGGAACTCGAGCCGACGGATGGAGACGCGGTGGACCGAGTCGGGTGTATCGGCATGGACGAAGAGGACTTCGCCCGGGCGACTCGGGGAGGCGTCCACGATCGTGCCCGGTGTCTTGAGCGTCCGGCGTCGGAACTCGACCCCCTTCACACGCGCGTCGAGCGTGAGGTGATCGTAGTAGTTTCTCGGCTGAGAGTGACTCGATTCGGGCTTCGCGCCGTATTCGATGATCAGGGAATCCGGGCCGTCCCAGAGGAGGTCCTCGACCGAGTATTTCAGCCATTCGAGCTCTCCGCCCAGGACATCGACCTCGTCCCCCGATTCAAGATGCTTGAGCTTGACGCCCCAGCGCTCCCGGTCGAGGAAGATCGAAGCGGCGTGGCGACCCGACGGACTGATCTCGACGTGGGTCATGAATGGCGGGCTGAAGAGTTCTTGCACGGTGGCGGGTACGCGCACCTCGTCCGCCCGCGCCATTGCGACGGGAAGCAGTCCCACAGCGGCCACCACGACGACGAGGAGCGTTGTGCCGCTTCGAGGCGGAGCAATCCGCGCGGGGCGATTGCCGACGCCCAGGCGATTAGTTCGAGGTCGCCGATGAACCATCTTGCGTCCGCTTCTTCATTCTCTCGCTCGCGAGCTTCGACGCATAGAACTCGAGGAAGTCGTCTCGGCCGCGGCCGGAGTAGGCGATCGGGTAGTCTGAAACGAGCCGCCCGCCCTGGCCGCCGACCGACTCGATCAGCTGCGCGCTGCGGTTCAACGTGTACATCCGCATGTGAACTGGACCGACCCGTTCGAGAACGAGCATCCCAGGATAATTGACCACGCCGGGGCGGACGGAAAAGTGCCAATGATCGTCGGTCGAGTCGATG
>JANMTD010000379.1:0-10454 GCA_031390075.1 Deltaproteobacteria bacterium
GTCCCGGAAGCCTTCTCAGGCGTTGCCTCGAGCGTCACCTCAGGCATCGCCTGCGCCGGCGCGCAGGCGAGTGCGCCCACGATCAAGGTCCGCGCCCCCGGCAGCACGCGCCGGGGATCGACGCGCTCCTCGAGGCGCCGCCCGAGATAGGCCATCTCGCCCGCGTGGCCCCGGGCGATCCATTCGCGCAGGAACCGGGTCCGCTGCGTGGGCTCGGCGCCGGCGAAACCCAGCGCATCGAGGCCGAGCGCGAGCGCGAGGCCCCGGATCCGATCCTCGAGGCGGAGCGAGTCGAGCGCGTTCACGGCGCGGGCTCGGATTCCGGCCACCAGCGCCGGAGCAGCGCGCCGAGGCCGAGCAGGGCGAGGCAGCCCACGACATAGGTCGCGACACCCGCCCACTCGTGGAGCGGGCCCTTCGTCGCGGTCTCGACGTCGACGCGGATCGCGAGCAGGACGGTGAGCACGACGCGGGCCAGATTGCCGGCCAGCGCGATCGGCAGGACCGCGAGCACGAGCACGAGCCGGCGGCGCAGGCTCGACTCCGTGAAGTAGGCGATGAAGACGCCGATCGGGATCAGCGTGATGAGCGACGTGATGCCGCTGCAGGCCTCGGCGACGAAGAGCGACACGTCCCCCGGCAGCGTGAGAACGTTGCCCTCTCGGAAGATCGCCACGCCGAACAGCTGCAGCAACCGGACCGCCGCCGCGCTCACGATCAGCTGGAGCTCGACGATCAGCGGCGTCACCCAGCCCGCCGGAAGCGGGATCATGAAGACGAGATAGGCGAGCGGAAACCGCAGCAGCGAAACCCAGCGCGGCCCCCGCAGCGCGAGCACGACCACCACGGCGGTCGCGACGAACACGACGCCGAGCAGGCTCGCCTGCCGCACGACGAGCGCCGCGAGATAGGCGAGCAGACACGGGATCAGCAGGATCCGCCCCCACACCGCCGGCCGCGCCGGAAGCTCGGCCATCGCCTCCCGATGGGCCGTCGCGGCCCAGAGGGCCACGAGCGGCACGAGAAAGCCGTGGCTCGCGAACTCCGACGCGCTCCATGCCCCGGCCAGGATCGCGAGACCCGGCAGCCAGGCGAGCACGACGAGCGCGATGACGCCCAGCTCGAAGCGACTCACGTCCACCTCCGTTCGATCCATGAGCAGGACCCATGAGTAAAACCCACGAGCAGAAAACCGGGAGAACCGTGGAGCCTTTTTCGTCGCATCCGGTCGTCCGCTCGAGCCCCGCCGCGTCATCGGCTCCGATCGGCTGAGAGCGGAGTGTTCAAGTCCCATTGGAACGGAACCGAAACACGTTCCATCGAGGTCTCCACACCATGTCGTCACCGGACTCTGGATTCCCCAACGACGGCACCGGTCGCAACGGTCCCGTCGATCCGCTCGAGATCCGCTCGAACCCCCGAGTCGGAACCGATCTCCCCGTCGAATTCTTCTCGGGGGAGTTCGCGGGGGCCCTGCTCGGCCGGACCCGGGACATCAGTATCGGCGGTGCCTGCATCGCGACACAGTCCCCATTCTCGTTCAAGTCGCTCCGCCGCATCGTGCTCCGGCTCCCGAACCAGAACCTGACCCTCGACGCGGCCGGCTGCTGGCAGCGCGAGGATCCGGTCGAGAACCTGGTGCTCACGGGGGTCCTCTTCGAGAACCCGACCCCCGAAAACCTCGAGGTGATCTGGAACCTGGTCCTCGACGCCGGGAAGAAGCTCGCGCGTTTTCTCTACGAGCGCACCGCGCTGCGCGAGCTCGGCCTCGAAGAAGCGATGGGCCTCGCGCAGGTGACCCGGATTCGCACGATGCAGCCGGGCGACATGATCTACCGCCAGGGCACGCGCGAAGGCGCCAACGACTCGATCTACCTGATCACCGAGGGCAACGTGACGTTGCAGGTCCGCATCCGCGACGCGATCGAGCAGCCCCTGGCTCAGCTCGGGGTCGGCGACCTCTTCGGCGGGCTGCCGCTGCTCGCCGACCTGCCCCACGCCGAGTCGGCGGTCGCGAACACGACGCTGCGTCTGCTCGAGGTCGACGCAGCCGCCTTCCGACATCTGCGCAGCATGAAGCCCTGGCTCGGCCATCGCCTCGGGGTCGCCCTCCTGCGTGTGCATGCGCAGCGCATGTCGCAGACCCTGGGCCTCGCCAGCCGGACTCTCTGACCGACGTCCGCTCACGGACTGGTATGCTCCGCCGCCTCCGCAGGGTGCGGAACCCATGCGAACCCGAGCGGACTCCGAAGCGGCGATGCAATCCGACCCGAGCCTCGAAAAGCGCCTGGTCTTCCTGATCGGCCCGCCGCGCTCCGGCTCGACGCTGCTGGCCCGCATGCTCGGCGCCCACAGCGCGGTCTGCGCCCCCGAAGAACCGCACCTCATCACGCCGCTCGCCCACCTCGGTTATTTCGCGAGCGTCGATTCCGCCCCCTACGATCCCGTCATCACACGCCAGGCGGCGCGCGCACTGGTGGCCGAGTTGCCGGGCGGCGAGGACGCCTATCTGGCCGCGCTGCGCGCCTACACCGACGCGATCTACCGTGGACTGCTCGCCGGCGGCTCGGGTCGCGCGTCGCTGCTGCTCGACAAGACGCCCGCCTACGCGCTCAGCCTCGAATTCCTGGCGCGCCTCTATCCCGGCGCCCGCTATATCGTGCTGACGCGACATCCGCTCGCCGTCTGGTCCTCCTACGTCGACTCGTTCTTCGATGGCGACGACCGCGTCGCCCATGCCCACAATCCGCTGCTCGAGCGTTATGTCCCGGCGATCGCCCGCTTCCTGCGCGAGACGCCGGTCGCCCTCCACCGCGTCCGGTACGAAGAGCTGGTGCGCGACCCCGAAGGCCAGGCGCGGGCGCTCGCCCATTTTCTCGGCGTCGAGTTCGAGCCGGGGATGGTCGACTACGGATCCGTGGCCGGCGTGCAGCGAGAATCGACGCGCGGCCTGGGGGACCCGATGAAGGTCGCCCGGGAGACCCGCGCCACGACGGCGAGCCTCGATAAATGGGCGGAGGCCGCGACCGGCCGGCCCGAGCGGGTCGGCCTGTACCGGGAGATCGTGGCGCGGCTCCTCGATCCCGACCTCGAGACCTGGGGCTACCCGCGCCCCGCAATCGAGTCCGCGCTCGCCGGGATCGACCTGGGCGGCAAGCCCGGCCCGCGCCCCGCCCTGACCCGCTACACGCTCGAGCGGAAGATCCTGGTGGCGCTCCGGCGCCGGACCCGCGCCGGGACCCGGGTGGGCGGTCTCGTCCGGAAGCTGCGCGAGATCTGCGACGTCCTGCTCCGCTGAGCCCGTCAGGCCTCGGCGGCCGTACAAAAAATTGGCGGGCGGCCATCCAGGCCGTGCCCCGAGTTGCCGATTCCTGCTATAGATGGACACCATGGAATCACGTATCACCCACTCGGCGACCTCCTTCGGCGACTCGAACCGTGCAGCACGGGCCCAGGCCGCCGCAGGGAATCCGGTCTTCGTGCGCCCGTCGGCGCTCGAGATCTCGCTGTGCTGTGAGATCTCGGCCTACGCGCCGGACGGGGACGACACGCCGCTCTTCTAGTCGATCTTCCAGATCGGCGAGAGCGCTCCTGAGAGCCTGAAGCGATTCGCTTCGGGCTTTTCCTGCTTGATTGTTCCGCGGGGAATCAGGGACCTGATACGCGCTCGACGAGCTTGCGGATGCTCGGGTGTCCGACCAGGCTCATCATGTCCCCCGCCTCGACGAGGGCGATGATCTCCGGATCCCGGGCGAGCTCGTTCAGCTCGGGATCGTGCTGCAGTCGGTGGACCTTCGGCGCGATCTCCTCGAGCACCGTCGCCATCGCGACCCGGAAAATTTCCGGGTTCTCCCGCGACGGCTCGCCGACGAGCCCGAGCTCGACGAACTGACCTCGCATCTCCGGATCTTCCACGATCGAATGCATCGCGGCCCGGTTCATCGCGTGGTCGACCGACCCGTTCGTGATCAGCGTCCAGAAGAGCCGGTCCTCGAAGAGCTGCGTCAAGCGCTCGTCCTCGAGCAGGCCCTGCACGTTCTCGAGGGCCACACCCGGCCGGGCGGCGATGCGCGCCGCCATCTGACCGGCGGGCCCCGCATCCGCCAACGCCCGGGCGACGACACCCTCGACGAGATCTCCGCTCGCCGCCACGGCATGCGACGTCCCGGCGTCGGGCATCCCCGCCAGGCCTTCGATGGCACCGAGATCCCGCGCCGCGTCAAGCCAGCTCGACAGCACCGCGAGCAGCACGACGACGAGGCCGCCCCGCACGAGGCCGACCGCGCCGCCCACGACCCGATCGCCCGCGCCGCGCGACAAACCCTCGATCCGCTCTCGATCCCAGGCGATCGCGACGTCGCCGAGCGCGCCCGCGAGCAAGAATGCCACCGCAAAGCCAAGCGATCCCGCGACCGCCGGGGCCAGCATCGAAGGCAGGACCAGCGTCGCCGCCACCCAACCCGAGAGATGCGTCGCGGCGAGCAGGGCGCCGGCATAGCCCGCGACGAGGGCGAGCAATCCCGAGGCACTCGCCACCGCCCCGCGCCAGGCGCCGTAGGCGACCAGCGCCGACAGGATCGACATGAAGATCAGATCGAGCAGCATGGCCCCGCATCGTCGAAACACAGGGGCGCCTGAACCTGGGATCAGCCCGGCGTCGAGACCGGTCGAACGAGCTGCCGAAGGGCGGCCTCGAGCTCGAAGACGTGGGCGTCGACGACCTGCATCCGCCGCAGCGCCGCGGCGAGCTCGAAGACGTAGTCGGCGTTGGCCCCGCTCGGGCCGTGGGCCCCGGCGACCTGGCGCGCGATCGCGTCGAGGGGCGCAGGGCCGAGGTAGTTCTCGTTCTCCGGTCCCGCGACGTAGACCACGCCCGGCACGCGGGCGACCGGCGCGCGATTGCCCACGAGCCCGATCTCGACCTCGAGCCGCCGGTAGCCCCCGCGCTCGCGGTGATCGAGGCCGTCGATCACGGATCCGGCCGCCGCGGCCGGGACCTGATAGGCGGTGCCCCAGCAGCGTCCGTCCCCGGGATCGCCGCCGCCGGCGCGCCGCGCCCGCGCAATCTCGGGATCCGCTTCGGACACGATCGTCACGACACGGCCGGGCCGGCCGGGCAGACCGCGGTGATCCGTCGAGCCCTGCCAGAAGCGGCGCACATGGCCCGCGATCCAGGCCTTGCAGGCGCTGCGGTGCGCAAACGCGGGGCGCCAGACCAGCGATCCGTATCCGAAGATCCAGACCGACGGCTCCCCGGCCTCATCCATCCCGGCGCTCACTCGGCCCCGCGGTATTCGATCGCGACGAGCGTGAAGGTCGCGTCGCCCTTCGGCCGGCGCACCAACACTTCGTCACCCGGCCGCTTGCCCATCAGTGCGCGGCCGACCGGTGACTCGACGCTGATCCGGCCCTTCGCGGCGTCGAACTCGTCGGGTCCGACGATCTGGTAGCGCACGCGCTCCCCGTCTTCGTCCTGGAGCTCGACCCAGGCTCCGAAATAGACCCGGTCGGCGCGGGCCCGGGGACCGAGATCGACCACCTCGAGCTCGTCCATGCGCTTGGTCAGGAAGCGGATCCGGCGATCGATCTCGCGCAGGCGTTTCTTGCCGTAGATGTAGTCGGCGTTCTCCGAACGGTCGCCGAGGGCGGCGGCCACCGACACGGCCTGCGTGACGCGCGGCCGCTCCTCCTTCCAGAGGAAGACGAGCTCGACCCGCAGCTTTTCGAATCCGGCCCGCGTGATGTAGCTCTTGTGCTCGGCCAAGCCCGCCGATCCCCCCCGGACGCGCGGCCCCGCCCTGCTCCCTGGCGACCGGAGCTTGACATCCGCGACCTCCACCATCAAGCGCGCGCGAGCGTGCCGACACGACGGAGCGCCCGCTATGCTGGCCAGCATGCAAGAGCAACCCGCATCCGACCTGCAGCGAGACGCAGAGCAGACTCCGCCCGCGAGCGGCGCGCCGACCGGCGCCGGCGCGGGTGCCCCGCGCGGTCCACGCCGCGGCCCGCCGCCCAATCCGCTCTACCACCCCCTCTTCCTGCCGGTCCTGATCACCGCCTACTGGCTGTGGTCGGGGTGGGACGGCTTCTTCACGGCCGATCCCGAGATGCTGGAGCACAAGCGATTCAATCAGATCCTGTTCGCCATCACGTCGATCTTCGGCCTGTGGCTCGTCCCGCGCGGAATCAAGGAGTACCGCGAGGACAAGGCTGCGGCAGCCGCCCGGAAGGCCGACGGCAACTCGCGCTGAGGCCGCGCCCCGAACCTCCGATCCCGCTGTGCTTCACCGCCTACCCCGCCGATAAAGGGCCCGACCCCTCGAGACCCGCCTGCGCGCCGTCGGCCCGTTGCCGATCCGCGCCCGCCAGGCGGTAGTGGTGGGGCCGGAGAGCGCGCTTGGGGGCCCCGAACCCGACGACGGGCAATGCTGCTTCGAGCACGATCGTCCTCGACCACACCACGGTCGGCGACGACGTGACCCTCGACTGCACGGCGACGGCCGGTAGCCCGGAAGCCGTCCCGCCCACCCGTCCGCTCCAGCCCGGCGACGAGCTGCGTGCGCGCTTTCGATATCGCGTGCTGCGCCGGCTCGGCCGCGGCGGCTTCGGCTCGGTCTTCCTGGCGCGCTGCCTCGACTCGGTCGAAGGTGCAGCCGCCGATACGCCGCCGAAGCTCGTCGCGCTGAAGGTGATGGCACGGCCGCACGATCCCCAGGCGCGCAATTCCCTGAAGCGCGAGCTCGCGGCGTTTCTCGCGGTGCGCCACGACCGCATCCCCAAGCTCTACGACTGGAACATCGACGGCGAGACCGCCTTCGCGGCGATCCAGTACTTCCCGGCCGGCAGCCTCGCCGACGCCTGGCCCTTTCTGGGCCGTCTCTCGGCGGAGCAGACCTGGCGCCTGCTCTCGGACCTGCTGCAGGCGTTAGGTGCCGCCCACCGCGCGTCCGTGCTTCATCTCGACGTCAAGCCTTCGAACGTGCTGCTCGACGGGAACGGTGGCTACGTCCTGACCGATTTCGGTGTCTCCCACTCCTCGCGCATGTCGAAGGGCCTGCTCCACCAGGGTCAGCTCTCGATCGGCCTCGGGACCCACGGCTACCGCGCCCCCGAGCAGGCGAGCGCGAAGGTCCAGTCCTTCGATCTGCGGACGGATCTCTGGGGCGTGGGCGCGACGGCGTGGGCGCTCTTCACCGGCATCGATCTCAACAAGCGCCAGGACGTCCTGCGCACCCGCGAGCAGGGCAACATCTACGGACTCCAGACCCTCTCCGACGTCGCCCTCGACTGTCCGCCGCCCCTCGAAGAGATCGTGATGGAGCTCCTCTACATCGATCCCTCCCGCCGGCCGGGCGGGACCGGCGAGGTGCTCGCCCGGATTCGCGCGATCGCCAGCGGCTTCGGCCTCGACACCTCGACGATCGCCTCGGCGCGGCGCGACCGCGCCGATCCCGCGGAGATCGCGCGCATCATCGATACCCTCGTCGATCCGCTCTGGGCATCGATCTGCCGGGGACCGGGCTTCGACCGTTATTTCGTGCGCTTCGAGGACGGCGAGACGATCGCCGGCGTCGCCGACCCGGCGCAGCACACCGTGCTCCTGCTGCGTGGCCGGATCGCCGTCGAGGCCGAGGACAAAGTCGTCGCGATCGAAGCCCGCGAAGGCACCTTCCTCGGCGTCATCTCGACGCTGACGGGTGCCCGGCGACACGCCACCCTGCGCGCCCAGGGCGACACCTGGTGCTGTCTCTTCAACGAGGCCGAGCTCGAGCAGCTCGTGACCTGCAATCCCGCCGTCGCGGTCCGCATGGTCCGCAGCATGGCCGATCGGATTGCGAGCGGTCCGCCGCGCCGACGCGTCTGAGCGCTGCCCTCGCCGAGTCGGGCATAACATTGAGCTGCCCTCTCCGGGGAAACCCGGCTTTCGCGCGACTCGCCCGCGCTCCCATCAAGCGCCCCGCCGCCGAAACCGATGCGCAGGTCGGGTGGGGCTGCCGCCTCCGGGAATCCGTGTATGTCCGAATCCGACGCCAGCGAAACTGAAGAAGGCGCAGCGGCCTCGCCGCGCGGGGCCTCGCTGCACGTCGATCCCAAATCGCTGAACTCCGACGATCAGGCCTTCGCCCGCATGATGGGCTTCGGAGGCGACGCAGACGCCCCCGAGCCCGCGTCCTCCCCCAAAAAGGCCGCGGCGAAACCGCTTGGGACGGTTGCGCCGACCGCGCGGGCAGACACAGGGCCCGCCGATACATCGACCGACGAGGCGGCAGCGCCCTTTCCGGACACCCACGCCTCGGAAGATTCGCCCGCAGAGCCCCCGGCGGCCGGAATGCCCGCCGAGCCCGTTCCCGACAGTCCGCCGACCCGCACGCACGACTGGGAGGAAATCCATCCCCGCGCCGCGGCGATGGGCCGCCAGTCGGCGCTCCTCGAGCGCGCGGATCGCGTGATGAAGCTCGAGCCCGACAGCGACTCGACCGGCTTGCGCGAACGACTGCGGCTGAGTGCCGCGCGCATCGACGAGCTCGAAGCGGCGGCGCGCGAGACCGAAGCACGACCGGCGCTCACATCCGGTCGACACGCATCCAACGAAAAGGAAGTCGACGCGCTCCAGCTCGAGCTCGACACCTTGCTGCAGGAACGCGATCGACTGGGCGATGCGCTCGCCGCGGCCCACACCGCGCGGGCCGAGGCCCATCTGCGGGCGGAGCGATTCGAAGCGGCCCTGCGCGCCACGCGGACCCCGGGCGGACCCGTGCCCGAGGGCGAACAAGATCTGCGGGCCGAGGTGATCGGATTGCGGCGGCGGCTCGAGGAGTCCGGCGCCGAGAGCCGTCGGATGCGCGAGACCCTCGATGCCCAGGCCACCGACCTGGCGATCGCCTGCGCCCACCGCGACGATCGCCGGCACGAGCTCGATCAGCAGCGCGAGCGCCTCGAATCCCTCGAACGCGACCGCGCGCTCGAGCTCGAGCACCTCGAGGAATCCCTCGCCAGACAGCGGGAGCTGCTCGCCCTCGTCTCCCGCGTGCAGGCGGAGAACGCGGAGCTGCGCAGCGCGCAGGCGGCCCTCGAGGAGACCCTCGAAGCGCGCGACCTCGAGATCCGTGCCCACGAAGAGCATCTCGAAGTGACCCGCCGCGGCCTCGCGACCCGCGACGAGCAGCGAATCGAGCTCGAAACTCGCCTCGAGCATGCCCGCCATCGCCACGAGCTGCTCGAAGCCGAGCTCGAGCGGGCGCGACTCGTGCGGGCCGAGCAAGAGGAGCGTGTGCAGCGCGGTGAAGCGCGGATCGCGAGCCTCTCGACGACCCTCGCGCGCATCGAAGACGCGATCGGGCGACCGCTTCCGAAAATGCCCGTCGCCGGGAAGGCAACCGCATCGCCGATCTCCCCTGCCCGGGTTTCGGTCCCCCTCGCCCGGCCCGCGCTGCAGCCCCCGGTGTTCGCGGCGTGGCGGGACGACAAGCTCCAGGGGTTGTGTGGCGAGGGCATGACCGTCCATGGCTTCCTCGCCCAGCAACTCGTCGAACGATTTGCTTCGTCGCCCCCGACACCGCTGCGGATCACCAGCCTGGGCGGCGCCCGTCTGGAGGCCGAGGTCGAGCTCGCCCGCGCGCTCGCGGCCCTCGGCGTCGTCGACCTGGCGATCCGCGTCCTCGAGCCCTCCGCCGAAGCGGCCGACGCGCGCCGCCGTACGGTCGAGTCGTCAGGGCTCTCGGCTTCGATCTCGATCGCGGTCTGGGACGACGCAGGGCAGCCGGCGGGCGATGCGCCGCACGCGCTGCTGCTCAGCGATGTGCTCTGGGGACAGCCGCAGCCCGGTGCGCTGCTGGATCACCTCACCCGCACACTCGACCCGGATGGACTCGTGCTGTTCGCCGACCGGATCGCCGGCGGCCCGCTCGAGCTCTCGGCGACGACGCTCGAGAAGCTGCCGAGCTCTGGCAGGTGCTGCCCGAGTCGTGGACGGAGAGAGCGGGCTTTGCGGCGCCGCCGAGCGCGGGCGATGACGGCGGTGCCGGCACCGTCGGCGAGGATGCCGTCGCTGCGCTCTTCGAGCGATTTGCGCCGTGCTCGACCCTCGGCTTCGGCCACCTTGCGGATCTGGTCGTGGGTCCTGCTCGGGGGCCCGCGCTCTCGGACTGGGGCAGCGCGGCGGACGCCCTGCTCACCTCCATCGACGCGATCGACGAGAGCCGCTCGATCCTCGAGTCGCTGCCGCCGCGCCACGGCGTCGCGATCCTCGCCCGGCGAGCCGCGGGCGATGCGAGCGAGAACGACGACTGCGAAGTGATCGGACTCGCCTGGGCGAAGCGGTCGCGTTAGGCGATCGACCCGGGCACGTGGACCGAGAGTCGACCGCGGCCGCGCCCCTCGAGCGTCGCGCCCAGGCGAGTCCGATCACTTCGCAGTCGTCGTTCTCGCTCGCATCGCCCGCGGCTCGCCGGGCG
>JANMTD010000488.1:0-6294 GCA_031390075.1 Deltaproteobacteria bacterium
CTCGACGCGGCGAGCGCCACGGCGCTGGTCGACGCGCTTCGCGTGTTCCTCGCCGGCTTCGCCGAGCCGGGCCGCCGCCTGCGGACGATTGCGCTGCTCGCCGAGCCCGCGCGATCGCGGGTGCTGCGCGATTGGAACGACACGGCGCGGGACGTCCCGCGCGAGCGCTGCATCCACGAGCTCTTCGAGGAGGCGGTCGCGCGCCATCCGGAGGACGTCGCGGTCGTCTATGAGGGCGAGTCGCTCCGCTACCGCGAGCTCGCCGCCCGCGCCGATCTACTGGCCGATCGACTCGTCGCCCACGGCATCGGTCCCGATCAGCTGGTCGGCATCTACCTCGACCGCTCGATCGAGATGGTCGTCGCCGTGCTCGCCGTGCTGAAGGCCGGGGGCGCCTACGTGCCCCTCGATCCGAACTATCCCGTCGACCGGATCGCGTACATGATCGAGGATTCCCGGGCGCGGGTCGTCGTCTCGACGCGCCGCCGCCAGGGCGATCTGCCACCGTGCCGGGCCGAGGTGGTCCTCGTCGACGAGCTCGCGGAGGCGAGCGCCTTTCTGTCGGGCCCGCCTCGCGCCACTGCCGTCGTCGCGCCCCACCATCTCGCCTACGTCATCTACACCTCGGGCTCGACCGGCAAGCCCAAGGGCGTGATGGTCGAGCACCGCAACGTCGTGAACTTCTTCAGCGGCATGGACGAGCGGATCGCGCACGATCGAGGGTCGGCCTGGCTGGCGGTGACGAGTCTCTCGTTCGACATCTCGGTACTCGAGCTGCTCTGGACGCTGACGCGCGGGTTCAAGCTCGTCGTCTCCGACAGCGCGAAGACAGGCGTACCGATTGCCGCGGGCAAGGCGAACGCCGGTCCCTGGCGGCCGATCGATTTCGGGTTGGCGCTCTGGGGCAGTGATTCGGGGCCCGGGCCGCGCAAGTACGAGCTGATGCTCGAGGCCGCGAAGTTCGGCGACCGCCACGGCTTCCGCTCGGTCCACACCCCCGAGCGCCATTTCGGCGCCTTCGGCGGACCGTTCCCGAATCCCTCTGTCACGAGCGCCGCGATCGCCGCCGTCACGTCGCGGATCGAGATCCGCGCCAGCAGCTGTGTGCTCCCGCTCCACAATCCGATCCGCGTGGCGGAGGAGTGGGCCGTCGTCGACAACCTCTCCGGCGGCCGCGTCGGGATCTCCTTCGCGTCGGGCTGGCAGCCCAACGACTTCGTGATCCGCCCCGAGGCCTTCGCACGCGCGAAGAGCGACATGTTCGAGAACGCGCGGATCGTGCAGCGGCTCTGGCGCGGCGAAGCCGTCGAGTTCACGAATCCCAAGGGCGTTCGCGTCGCGACGACGACCCTGCCGCGTCCGGTCCAGGCGGAGCTGCCCTCGTGGATGACGACGGCGGGCAATCTCGAGACTTTTCGCGCAGCGGGAGCAGGGGGCTTCAACGTCCTGACCCATCTGCTCGGCCAGACCCTCGAGGAATTGGCCGAGAAGGTGAAGGCCTATCGCCAGGCACGGCGCGAGGCGGGCTTCGATCCCGCGAAGGGCGTCGTGACCTGCATGCTCCACACCTTCGTCGGCGAGGATCTCGACGCGGTCCGCGAGACCGTGCGCCAGCCGATGAAGGACTACCTCGCGAGCGCCATGGCCCTCGTCGTCGGCTTCGCCTGGTCCTTTCCGGCCTTCTCCCGGCCCGGCGGGCCCGACTCGAAGCCCGAGGACGTCGACCTCGCGGGCCTCTCCGAGGACGAGACCGACGCGATCCTCGAGTTCGCCTTCGAACGCTATTTCGAGACGAGCGGTCTCTTCGGCACCCCCGAGATCTGCGCCGACATGATCGACCGCTGCAAGGCGGCGGACATCGACGAGATCGCGAGCCTGATCGATTTCGGTCTCTCGAACGAGCTCGCGCTCGGCGCGCTGCCGCTCCTCGACGAGGTGCGCCGAGCGGCCAACGAGCGGCCCGCCTCCGCGGTCGAGTCGCTGCGGGAAGTCTCGGACGTGGCGCAGGAGAGCGCCGACTACTCGCTGCCCGCGCAGGTGGTCGCGCACGGGATCAGCCACCTCCAGTGCACGCCTTCTCACGCGCGCATGCTGCTGACGGATCCCGATACCCGGGGCGTGCTGTCGCGCATCGATCACTGGATGATCGGGGGCGAGGCCTTTCCCGCTTCGCTCGCGGCGGAGCTCGAGGCCGCCGGTGTGCGCCAGGTGACCAACATGTACGGGCCGACGGAGACGACGATCTGGTCGACGACGGGCGAGGTGGCGGGGCACCCCGCATCGATCTCGATCGGGCGTCCGATCGCGAATACCCGGCTCTACATCCTCGGCAACGGCGATGAGCCGCTGCCGGTCGGTGTGCCCGGCGAGCTCCTGATCGGCGGCGAGGGCGTCGTTCGCGGCTACCACGAGCGCCCCGATCTGACGGCGGAGCGCTTCATTCCCGACCCGTTCACGCCGGGCGCGCGGCTCTATCGAACGGGGGATCTCGCGCGCTGGCAGCCCGATGGGACGATCGATTTCCTGGGCCGCCTCGACCACCAGGTCAAGATCCGCGGCTACCGCATCGAGCTCGGCGAGATCGAGACCCGGCTCGCGACGATCGCGGGGATCCGTGAAGCGGTCGTGATCGCGCGCGAGGATACGCCGGGGGACCTGCGGCTCGTGGCGTACCTGATCGGGACGAGCGGGCCCGTCGCCGACGCGGCGCTGCGGGCGTCGCTCGGCGAATCGCTGCCCGAGTTCATGGTGCCTTCGGTCTTTGTCTTCCTCGACCACTACCCGCAGACGCCGAACGGCAAGATCGACCGCAAGGCGCTGCCCGCGCCGAGCGAGCTTCGGTCGGCGACCTCGGAGACCTTCGAGGCCCCCGATGGCGAGCTCGAGCACACGATCGCCGGCGTCTGGAAGGAAGTGCTGTATCTCGAGCAGGTCGGTGTCGACGACAATTTCTTCGATCTCGGCGGACACTCGTTGCTCGTCGTGCAGGCGCATCGCAAGCTCCGCGATCTCTGTCCGAAGCCGCTCAGCCTGACCGATCTCTATCGCTTTCCGACGATCCGCGGACTCGCGGGTCATCTCCTCTCCGACGGCAGTGGGGACGAGCAGGTCGAGCGAAGCGAGGCGCGGGGCGAGCGGCGCCGCGAGGCCATGAGTCGCCGCCGGCGCGGACGCGGGAAGTAGGGGAGTACGCGGAGGGATGGGCGACTCGGATTCGAGGGACAACGCGCAGGACAACGCGCAGGACATCGCGAAGGACGACGCGAGGGACAACGACATCGCGATCGTCGGGCTTGCGCTTCGCGTGCCCGGGGCGCAGACGCCGAGCGAATACTGGGCGAACCTGCGCGACGGACGTGAGTCGATCGAGCGCCTCGACGAGAAGGCGTTGCTCGAGGCGGGCGAATCGCCCGAGCTGATCCGAAATCCGGCCTACGTCCCCGCCCACGGCCCGCTCGCGGATCTCAAGATGTTCGACGGCGAGTTCTTCGGCTTCAGTCCGAAGGAGTCGGCGATCCTCGACCCGCAGCACCGCCACTTCACCGAGCTGTGCTGGGAGGCCCTCGAGTCGGCCGGCCATCCGCCGGAGAAATTCGACGGTCAGATCGGGGTCTTCGCGGGCTGCGGCATGGGCAGCTATTTCTACTTCAACGTCTGCACGAACCGCGAGCTGGTCGAATCCGTGGGGCTCTTCCTGCTGCGCCACACGGGCAACGACAAGGATTTCCTGTCGACCCGCGTCGCGTACGTGCTCGACCTGCGCGGGCCGGCGGTGAACGTCCAGACGGCCTGCTCGACCTCTCTCGTCGCGACCCATCTCGCCTGCCAGAGCCTGCTCGCCGGCGAATGTGATCTCGCGCTGGCCGGCGGCTCGACGATCCTGTTCCCGCCAAATCGCGGCTACCTCTACGCCGAGGGCGAAGTGCTGTCGCCCGACGGCCATTGCCACGCCTTCGATCACCGCGCCCAGGGCACGGTGCTCTCGAGCGGCGCCGGTGTGGTCGCGCTGCGGCGTCTCGAGGACGCCCTCGAAGACGGCGATCTCATCTATGCGGTGATCAAGGGCTCGGCGATCAACAACGACGGCGGGCAGAAGGTCGGTTTCCTCGCGCCGAGCGTCGACGGGCAGGCGGCGGCGATGGCCGAGGCCTACTCGGTGTCGGGCGTCGATCCAGCGACGATCGGTTATGTCGAGTGTCACGGCACGGGCACCTACATGGGCGACCCGATCGAGATCTCGGCCCTGACCCAGGCCTTCCGCCGCTCGACCCAGGCGAATGGCTTCTGTCGCATCGGCTCGGTCAAGACCAATATCGGCCACCTCGATACGGCGGCGGGGGTCGCGAGCCTGATCAAGGCGTCGCTGGCCCTCCAGAACGAGCAGATCCCGCCGTCGCTCGGCTACGAGAAGCCGAACCCCGAGATCGGCTTCGAGCGGACACCCTTCGTTGTCAACGACGCACTGCGCGAATGGCCGCGGGGGCGCGCACCGCGGCGCGCCGCCGTGAACTCCCTCGGCGTCGGCGGGACCAACGCCCACGTCGTGCTCGAGGAGGCGCCGGTCGCCGCGGCCTCGACGCCCTCGCGCCGCTCGCATCAGCTCATTCGCCTCTCGGCGCGAAACAACAAGTCCCTCGACGGCAACGCCCGCGCGCTGGCAGCCCATCTGCGGGCGCATCCGGACGCCGATCTCGCCGACGTCGCGTACACCCTCGAGGTCGGCCGCGCCGAGGTGAGCCGCCGGCGCGTGCTCGTCGCGCGGGACGCCGCCGAGGCGATCGAGCTGCTCGAGAGCGGCGATCCGCTGCGCGTTTTCGGCCACAGCGTCCCGGACGCGAACGTCTCCGTCGTCTTCATGTTCTCGGGGGCAGCGAGTCATTACCCGGGCATGGCCGTCGATCTCCACGCCAGCGAGCCGGTCTTCCGGCAGCACATCGATCGCGGCCTCGCACTGCTCGAGAAGCGGACCGGCCAGAGCTTCCGCTCGATTCTCCTGCCGACCCCCGATCAGCTCGATGCCGCCGACGAGGCGATGAAGCAGGTGAGCATCCAGCTGCCCATCATCTTCCTCGTCGAGTTTGCGTTGGCGCAGCTCTGGATGTCGTGGGGCGTCAAGCCCGACCTGATGATCGGCCACAGCCTCGGCGAGAACACGGCGGCCTGCATCGCCGGTGTGCTGAAGTTCGAAGACGCCCTCGACCTCCTGATCCTGCGCGGCAAGCTGACCCAGAGCGCCTGCGAAGGGGCGATGACGAGTGTGAACCTGTCGGCGGCCGAGCTCGAGCCGCTGCTCGAGGGCGAGTGCGATCTCGCCCTCGTGAACGCGCCGGAGCTGTGTGTCGCGGCGGGAACGCCGTCGGCGATCGAGGCCCTCGAGAAGCGCCTCGCCGATCGCGAAGTCGAGTTCCGAAGGCTCTCCATCTCGCGCGCGGGCCACTCGCGTCTATTCGATCCCATCCTGGCGGAGTTCCGGGCATTCCTTTCGAAGCTCGTGCTCGAGCGGCCGAAGATCCCGTTCATCTCCAATCGCACCGGTCAGCCGATCCGCGACGAGGAGGCCACGAGCGCTGAATACTGGGTCTCGCATCTCCGCCATACGGTGCGCTTCGCGGAGGGGATCGACACGATCCTCTCGACGCCGGGGCGACTGCTGATCGAGGTCGGCCCGGGTCAGTCGCTCTGCTCCTTCGCGCGCCAGAGCCCCGCGGCGCGCCAGGGCGCCAACATCATGCCCTCGCTGCGCCATCGCGAAGACAAGACCCCCGACGGCGCCTACTTCATGGCCAGCTTGGGCCGCGTCTGGGCCTCGGGCTTCGAGCTCGACCTGGCTCGCCTGCGCGCGGGCGAGAAACGGCGGCGGATCCCGCTCCCGACCTACGCCTGGAATCACCAGCCCTATTTCATCGAACCGACGCCCCTCACCCCTTCGTCCGGAGTCGAGACCTCCCTCGAGCGGCTCGAGAACGTCGAGGATTGGGGCCGCCGGCCGGTCTGGCTGCCCGCGGCCTTCGAACGCTCGGCCGGGCGAACGGACGAGACCTGGCTGCTCTTCATGGACGAAGCGGGGATCGGGCGACGCCTGCGCGACCGTTTACTGGCACGGGGTGAAAAGGTCGTCTGCGTCTTCGGGGGCGACGCCTATCACAAACGCGGGGCCGACGAGTACACGCTCGCCCCCGAGCTCGGACGCGCCGGCTACGACGCCCTCATCAAGGAGCTCGTCGCCCACGGCCAGACGCCGACGCAGATCGTGCATCTCTGGCTCACGACCGACGCAGAGCGCTTCCGGCCGGG
>JANMTD010000510.1:0-17657 GCA_031390075.1 Deltaproteobacteria bacterium
GCCGCCGACGCTCTTCGCCCAGCCGACCCCGATCCAGCCGCTGCGCCCCATCAGGCGCTCCCAGGCGTGGCGCTCCTCGAAGAGCGCGTGCTCGTCGCCGGGCCCGCCGCGCCCCTTCACGACCTCGAAATCGCCGCGCAGGTTCTGCTCGAGCCAGCCGGCGAATTCGCTGCGGAAGACTTCGTCCTGCGGGCTGAAGCGCGCATCCATCGGGGGGCCTCTCTGGTCAGTCGGGAGCCTTTGGACATTACGATACGATGCGTCCCGCTGGCAACGCCCGGCGGACCCCGGTTCCATCCCCGGAGCCTCGATCGGTCCGACCCGGGCCGCCGCCGAAGCCGACCTGCCGCCTCAGCCCCGCTTCAAGATCCCCGACAGCGCGAGGTCCACGATCGGATCGACCATCCGCGGCGACGGATTCCCGCCCCGGAAAAAGAGGGTCACCGAGATCGGGCCCACCACGAGATCCGCCGCGAGATCGATGTCGACATCGCTCGAGATCTCACCCCGCGCGCGTGCGCGCTGGAAGATCCGCACGAAGGGCTCGCGTCGCGCGCGCGCCACCGGCTCGATCAGCTTCGAGAGCTCGGGGTTGTGCGCTCGCTCGCCGGCGAGACTCGAGAAGACCGTGCCGAGCGCCGTCGTGTTGAAGGCCTCGAGGTATTTCTTGAGCGTCTCCTTGAGGTCCCGCTCGAGGCTGCCTGCGTCGACGTCCTCGAAGCCCGGCAGTGCGCCGAAGGCCTCGACCACGAGCGGGAGCTTCGAGGACCAGCGGCGGTAGATCGTGGCCTTGCCGACGCCGGCGCGCTGGGCGACGCCTTCGACGGTGAGCGCCGAATAACCGACCTCGCCGAGCAGAGCGAGCGTCGCGTCGAGGATCGCCTGATGCGCCTCTTCGCTGCGCGGGCGGCCCGTGCTGCTCGTCATGCGGCGTCGTTCCGCTTTCTCCCGCTCGGCCGGTGCCATCGCTTCCGATTCCTTGACCCCGCGCATTCGACCTCTCGGCTCTCGACCCAAGACCCGCGACGCACGGCCAGGGCGTCGACACCAGCGCAATTACGATACAGTACGTTCCGTAATCAATCACCCAAGTCCGGACCAGGAGCAGGAAGCGAGGCGATGGTCGAGTACAACCCGTTCTCCGATGCCGTCGTCTACGGCGACCCGCTGCCGATCTACAAGCGCCTGCGCGACGAGGCACCCGCCTACTATCTCGACGAGTTCGACAGCTGGGCGCTCTCCCGCTTCGAGGACATCTGGAAGGCCTCGGCGGACATGAAGAACCTGACGGCGGCGAACGGCACGACCTCGGCCCACCTGTTGACGAAGGTCCAGCCCGTGACGCCGATGATCAACAACATGGACGCCCCGGATCACACGCGCCTGCGCGCCGAGTTCCGCAAGGCCTTCTCCGCACCGGAGGTCGCCCAGCTCGAACCGATGATCCGCCGCATCGCGAAGGAGCGCCTTTCTGCCTCCCTCGCGACAGGCCGGATGGACGTGATCCACGACTTCTCGGCCCACGTCGCGGTCACGGTCGCCTGCACGATCAGCGGTCTTCCGCCCGAAGACGGAGCGTTCCTCAACACGCTGGTCTGGCGCTTCTTCCAACGCGAGGAAGGCGTCCGCGGTCAGACCGAGGCCGGGCTCGCTGCCCTGACCGAAATGTTCGCCTACTTCCACGAGCAGATCGCGCTGCGACGGCGCAAAGGGGCGAAGGACGACGTCCTGCAGAAGCTGCTCGCGTTCGAGCAGGACGGGAAGCCCCTCGACGACGACGCGCTCGCCTCCCATCTCTCGATGCTGATCATCGGCGGCTCCGAGACCTTTCCGAAGACGCTCGCCACGATCGTGCGCCGGCTCGCGCAGCATCCGGATCAGCGGCAGCAGTGCATCGCCGATCCCGCGCTGATTCCCGACGCCTACAACGAGGGCCTCCGCTTCGACATGCCGACCCAGTTCCTGATGCGCCAGGTCAAGCGGCCCGTCGAGCTCGCGGGCGCCAGCATGAAGGAAGGCCAGGGGATCATGTTCCTCTACCACTCGGGCAATCACGACGAGCGCGAGTTCCCGGATCCCGACCGCTTCGACATCCGGCGGCGTCCGCCGCGGATCCTCTCCTTCGGCTACGGGCCGCATTCATGCCTCGGCGTCAATGTCGCGCGCCTCGAGGGCCGCATCTGTCTCGAGGAGCTGCTCGCGCGCGTCCCCGACTACGAGGTCGACGACGCCGGGGCCGAGCGCCTGCTGACGGAGTTCGTCCAGGGCTACTGGAAGCTCCCCATCACGTTCAGGGCCTAGCATGGACTTTCCGGTCTCCCTCGCGGAGAAGGTCCGCCAGCTCGCCCGGGACCGTCCTCGCGATCCCGCCTTCATCGTCGACGGGCGGGTGCTCGACTGGGCGGGCTACGCCGCCGCCGCCGATCGACTCGCGCGCGTCTTCCTCGCGCTCGGCCTCGAGCCGGGCGAGCGGGTCGCCGTCTGGGTGCCCGACGGGACCCCGTTTCACATCGCCTATCAAGCCGCTGAGCGCTGCGGCCTCGTCTGCCTCGGCCTCGCGCCCCGCTGCGGCGAGCGCGAGCTCGCGCATCTGCTGACCCTCGCTTCCGCGCGGACCCTCGTCTCCGCCCCCGAGATGTCCGACGGCCCTGCCGCGACACGGGTTGCCCGCCTGCGCGAGCGCGGCATCCGGATCGAGCACCATCTGACCCTCGCCGGCGACGGCTTCGTCGACGACGCGATCGAGCTCGACGGCCGCGCGGCGCCGGAGTGGAGCGATGCAGCAATCGGGACCGACGTCATCCGCGGCGCGAATAGCGTTGCCCGAAACGCCGACGCCCTCGCCCGCCACCTCGAGTCTCGCGCGTTCGCGGCCAGCGACGTCTCGCTCCTCAACACCACCTCCGGCACGACCGGTCTCCCGAAGATCGTGATCCACGACCAGCTGCGCTGGTTCCACTACCACGACCTCGCGACCGACGTCGGCCATCTCGACGAGCGCGACGTCTTCATGAGCTCGCTGCCCGCCCCCGTCGGCTTCGGTCTCTGGACGGCCCATTTCACACCGACGCTGCTCGGCGCGCCGACGGTGCTCACGCGCAAATTCGAGGCGCGGGCGACGATCGATGCCCTCGAACGCCATCAGGTGACCGTCCTCGCGGCCGTCTCGACCCAGTTCATCATGCTGCTCGAATCCGGCGGCTTCGACGGCGGGCGAAAGCTCGCGCTGCGGGCGCTCTTCACCGGCGGCGAGGCCGTACCCGAACGCCAGGCGCGCCACTTCGAGATCCGCACGGGCGCGAGCGTGCTGCAGTTCTACGGCTCGAACGAGACCGGCGCCGTCAGTGCGACGCGCCCCGAAGATCCGCCGCACAAGCGCCTCACGACGGCGGGCAAGCCCCTCCCCGAGATGCAGCTCCGCCTCTTCGACCCGAGCGGCAAGGACGTCACCGCGAGCGGACGTGGACAACCCGCCGTGAAGGGACCCGTCGTCTCGAAGGGCTACCTCGGAGCGCCCGAGGCGAATGCGCAGCTCATCACGGCGGACGGCTGGGTGATGCTCGGGGATCTCGTCGAGCTCGACGCCGAGGGCTACCTGCGCGTCATCGGTCGCACCGACGACATCATCATCCGCGGCGGAAAGAATCTCTCCGCTGCCGCGATCGAAGAAGGCGTCGCGCTCCACCCGAGTGTCGCCCTCGCCGCGGCGATCGGCATGCCCGACCGGATCTTCGGCGAGCGCGCCGCCGCCTATGTCGAGCTCCGCGCCGGAACCTCGCTCGATCTCGAGGGCCTGCGCGTGCATCTCCAATCGCAGGGCATCGCGCGGGAGCTCTGGCCGGAGGCCCTCGTCGTGATGCCGTCGCTCCCGAGAGGCGTCGGCGGCAAGCTCGCGAAGGGTGCGCTGCGCGAAGACGCGAGACAGCGCTTCGGCGACCACGCCGACGAGGATCTCCAGGCCCGCTCGCGCGCCGCCGATCGCACCGGCGACTGAGCGTGCGCGAACTCCTCGCGTCCCTGCGCGCCCGCGCTTCTCGTTCGGAGGCCCGCTCGGAGCTCCGCGGCCGCGCGCTCTGGGTCGTCCTCGGCTGCCTCGTCTGCCAGATGGGGCTCGGCCTCACGTACGTGAAGAGCGGGCTTTCGACGGACCTGATCGAAGCGTTGGGTCTCTCCCGCGCCCAGTTCTCGGGCGCGAATACGCCGCAGCTCGCGCTGCAAGCCCTCGCGAGTCCCCTCGCTGGCTTCTTGACCGTCCGTTACGGCGCCTCGCGCGTGCTGGCCGGCTCGGCGCTCTTGTTCGCGTTCGTCTTCTTCGGATTCTCCCGGGTCGATTCCGTCGCGGGCTTCTATCTCGCCGTCGCAGGCGTCGGGCTCGGCGCGGCGGGAATGGGCGACATCACGGTCGGCCACGTCGTCACGCAGTGGATCCGGAAGAATCGCGGCCTGGCCCTCGGCATCGCCTACGCCGGCTCGAATCTCGGGGGCTCGGCGATGGTGATCCTGACCGGGTCCGTCGCCGAACACTTCGGGTTCCGCGGCGGGCTGCTCTCCGTCGTCGCGTTCTCGCTCGTCGTGCTGCTGCCCGCTTCGATCTTCATGGTCCGCGACCGGGACCACGAGCCGCTCTCCAGCGGTCAACCCGACAACGACAGCCGGCTCGCGCAGCTCGCCGAAGACGCCGCGACGAGCCTCGACCTGCGCGCCGCCCTCCGGACCCGAACCTTCTGGATCCTGACGGCCACGCTCTTCAGCTTCTTCTTCTACTTCACGGGCATCCTCGACCATTTCGTCCTGTTCCTGACCGATACCGGCCTCTCGAATCAGGAGGCGCGCTCGTACCTCAGCCAGGCGATCGGCCTCGGCATCGTCTCGAAGATCGCGGGCGGCTTCCTCGCCGACCGGATTCCGCAGGAGAAGGCGATCCTCTACGACTATGCGCTGCTCGCCGTGAGCTCCGGCGTGCTCCTGCTCTTGCCGCACCCGATCCTGCTGCCGGTCTTTGTCCTCACCTACGGTTTCAGCCAGGCGGCCCGGGACGTCGTCTATCCGCTGGTGATCGAGCGCTGCTTCGGGGCGCGGCATCTCGCGTCGATCTACGGAACGATGACATTGACGCTGTTGCCGGGGGCGGCGCTGGGCCCGCTGATGGCCGCGGCGATGCGAGATGCCCTCGGCGACTACCGGCTGGCCTTCACAATCTTCGCAGTGATGAATTTGATCTCGGTCGCAGCGTTGCTGCTCGTGCGCGACGAGCGCCCATCAGCGGGGCCACCGCGCGTCCTCCGTCGATCGATCGGGGAGCCCCGAACCCGATTGCCTAACGCGCCTGCGCGATCGCCTCCGCGAACGACAGATCCTCGGCGATCCAGCGCCGCGCCGCGTTGAGCTGGCGCGGACGCTTGCATCCGACGGCACCGACGAGCTTCCCGCCGCGGCCGAAGAGGACGAGGAACTTGTCCTGCTCGAGGCGGCCGAGGCAGACGTGCATCGCATCGCCTTCCTTGAACTCCCCCGTGATCCCGAGCCGGAGATCGAATTGATCCGTCCAGACGTAGGGCACGGCCGCGTGGGGCTCGCTTTTTCCCTGCACGATTCGCCGCGCCAGGACCTCGGCCTGCTCGACGGCGCTCGTCCAGTGCTCGAAGCGCGGCCGCTCCGGGTAGCGCGGATTCTCCCAGCGCGCGCAGTCGCCGAGCGCATAGACCCCCGGAAGCGAGGTCGCCCCCGTCGCATCACAGAGGATCCCGTTCTCTATCGCGAGCCCTGAATCCGCCAACCACGCGACCGCAGGCGCCGCGCCGACACCGACGATGACCAGGTCCGCGGGAATCACGCGCCCGTCTGCGAGCCGGACGCCCGTGACCTTCTCCTCGCCTTCGAAGGCCGCGACACCGACCCCGAGATGGAACTCGATGCCCGCCTCGCGATGACGCTTCGCGACACGCTCGCCGAGAATTGGACCGAGGCCGCGAATCAAGGGCGCCGGGAGAGGCTCGACGACGGTGACCGGACAGCCCTTCGTCCGACAGCTCGCCGCCACCTCCATTCCGATGAAGCCCGCGCCGATCACGACGACCCGAGGCGTCGTCGCGATCGCGTCGCGAAGAAGTCGCGCGTCCGCGAGAGTCCGAAGCGCGAGCAGACCGCGGAGTCCCCGTTCGAAGGGCAGCCGCCGCGCTTCGGCGCCGGTCGCGAGCACGATCGCATCGGCCTCGATCCGACTGCCGTCGCCGAGCGTGATGGCAGGCGCCTTCGGATCGAGCGACATCGCCTTCTGCCCGAGCCGCCACTCGGCCTCGAGCGGCGCCACGCCCGTGCGCGAGAGCGCGAGCTTCTCCTCGGGCCAGCCCTCGACCAGGAACTGCTTCGACAGCGGGGGCCGATCGTAGGGGAGCTCGGCCTCGGCACCGATCATCGTGACCCGCCCCGCATAACCCTCGCGCCGCAGCGCCTCGAGCAGGCGCAGCCCGGCGAGCGCCGCGCCCACGATGGCGATGTGCTGAACCATCCCGACCCTTCCTCCGCCTGTCCGCGCGCGACCCGCGCGGGCGGCCGAGCATAGAGAATCTGGCGCTTTCGCGATCTGGCCGGCCCCCCTCTCGTCTGCGAGACTCGGCCATCGCCACAACCCGCGAGGAGCCCGAGATGCAGTTCTGGCAGGCCGTCCCCTTCACCCACCCCGACGAGATGCTCGAGCTGGTCCCGGTGGTCGAGGAGGCGGGCTTCGAGGGGATCCTGCTCGCGGACCACGTCTTCGCGCCCGAATCCTACGACTCGCGCTACCCCTACGACGCCTCGGGCGAGCCGCCCTTCAACGAGCGGACGCCCTTTCCCGAGGTCTTCGCGACGATCTGCGCGCTGTCGATGGTGACGACGCGGCTGCGCTTCATGCCCAACGTCTACGTGCTCCCGATGCGCCACCCGATCGAAGTGGCCAAGGGCCTCAGCACCGCGGCCGTCTTCTCGAAGAACCGCGTCGTCTTCGGGATCGGTGCCGGTTGGCTCAAGGAGGAATTCGAAGGCCTCGACCAGCCCTTCGACGCCCGCGGCCGCCGGATGGACGAGCAGATTCCGATCGTCCAGAAGCTGCTCTCCGGCGAAGTCGTCGAGGCCAGCGGCGAGTTCTACAAGTTCGCCCCGCTGCGCATGAACCCGATCCCGACGAAGAAGGTTCCCTTCTGGATCGGCGGCATGAACGCAGCGGCGCTCCGGCGCGCGGCGCAGTACGGCAACGGCTGGACGGGAGCCGGCACGTCCTTCGAGCAGACGGTCGCGATCCTGACGGAGCTGCAACGAAAGCGGAAGGAGTTCGGACGGGACCGGGAGCCCTTCGACTGCCTGATCCCGCTGACCGAGCAGCTCCCGCCGGACAAGATGAAGCAGCTGATCGACCTCGGCATGACGGGAACCGTCTCGTGGCCCCTGTCCTTCCAGATGGCGCTGGGCGCGACGCTGCAGCAGAAGAAGGACAAGATCCGCGAGCTCGGGGAGAAGCTGATCGCGCCGGTCAACGGGCGGAGTTAGGGCTTCGGAGCGGCCCAGCCCCGATCGTGCGGGGCCATCAGCTGGGATTCGAGCTGCATCCGCGTATGCAGCCAGCGGCCATCGACGCGGGCATACTCGTCGTGCTCGACGCCGACCATCCACATCGCGCGGCCTTCCTGGGTCGTCATCATCGCGAGAACGTCCCAGGTCCCCTTGGCGGAGTCGCCGTCGACGCGGATCTCGGGCTTCACGAAGAAGTGCCAGGCGTACTGCAGCGTCGGCTCGCGGAAGCGATCGCGGATCGCAGCGCGGCCCTCGCAGCGCCCGAGTGCGCCTCTCCCTTCCCAGACGGCGTCCTTCGTGAAGAGCTCGGCGAGCTGATCGGCGACCGCGTCGATCTCCGCCGGGGAACGCGGACCCTTGCGCGAATAACGTGCGTCGGCGAGCGCACCGTAGCGGCTCTTCAGGGCGAGAATCTCAGCGTGGGCCTCGGCCCGAGCGAGACGGGTCTCGAGCGCGGCGATTCGTTCGTAGAGAGCCTGATCCGACGCATCACGTGACACCCGCGCTTCTCCTCGCCTGGCCGGATCCCACCGCGTGGCCCGGTTGCGCAACGCGGCTGGCCCCGGACTTCTCCGTGCTCGGCGGCCCCCACGTCATCGGCTAGCCTCGCCCAGTCCGAATGCAGTGCGCAACCCGTGGCCTCGCGGCTGCGTCCTCCGCGGCGCGCCGAAAGAGACGCGTCGAAAGAAGGGAATCCCATGCCCGGCCCCCTCGACGGCATCCGCATCGTCGACCTGACGACGATGGCGTCGGGGCCGCTGGCGACCTCGATCCTCGCCGACCAGGGCGCCGACGTGATCAAGGTCGAAGCCCCCGACCGGGGCGATGCGCTCCGCACGATCGGCCCGAGCCGCGGCGGCCTCTCCGCCCTCTTCACGAGCCTGAACCGCAACAAGCGCTCGATCGCGATCGATCTCCACACGCCCCGCGGCGTCGCCCTGCTCGACCGCCTGGTCGCCCGGGCCGACGTCTTCATCCAGAACTTCCGCCCGGGCGCCGTCGACCGCATGGGGGTCGGCGCCGATCGCTACCGCGCGCTCCACCCCGAGCTCATCTACGTCTCGATCAGCGGCTTCGGCGAGCGCGGCCCGATGGTGAAACGCGGCGTCTACGACTCGCTGATGCAGGCCTACGTCGGCGTCGCGGTGCACCAGGCCGATCTCGAGACCGGCGAGCCCCAGTTCGTCCGCAGCGTCGTCTGCGACAAGGGCACCGCGATCCAGTCCTCCCAGCTCGTCACCGCGGCACTCCTCGCCCGCGCCCGCGGCGCCGGCGGCCAGCACCTCAAGATCTCGATGCTCCACGCGAGCCTCGCCTTCCTCTGGCCCGACGGCATGCAGAACTACACCCTGCTCGGCGACGGCGTTTCGGCGCCCCTCAAGAAATCGGCGCTGCCCATGATCCGACCGACCGCCGATGGCCACGTCGCGATCAGCTACATCCAGGACCGGGAGTTCGCGGCACTCTGCCAGGCGTTAGGGCGAGACGACCTCGCGCGGGACGAGCGCTTCGAGAAGGCGGATCCACGGGCGCGACACGGGCGCGAGCTGCAGGGGCTGCTCGACGAAACGCTGCGGCGGTTCACGACGGCGGAGCTCTTGCGGCTGCTCGCCGAGGCGGACGTGCCGCACGCGACGGTCGGGGATCCGGCGACGATCCATCTCGATCCCCAGGTCGTGGCGAACGAGCTCGTCTTCGAGATGGATCATCCGGCGGCGGGGAGGATGCGACAGCCCAAGCCGCTCGGAGAATTCGAGAAGACGCCGGTCTCGGTCCGGCGCGGGGCGCCGCGGCATGGGGAGCATGGGCGGGAGATTGCGCGGGAGGCAGGGCTATCCGCATCGGAGGTCGAATCACTCGCGGTCGATCGGATCCTGTTCATCCCTGCTTGACTCCGATCGGGAGGGTCTGCATGACCGTCTGGCGGCAGTTATTTCTCAAGCCATCTGCTCCCGTCCGAGTCGACGACCCGCTGGCCTTCGCACCCTGCAATCGTCGGAGCCGCGCTTTCCAGACGCTCTGGTTACGGCGGCGCTCGACGGCACGACGCCCGTGTGGAAAGGATCTCACGTTGGCTGATCGGAAAGCCTCACCTCGCTTCTGTTGTGGGATGGGCTTCTTTTTCGCGTTTACCTGCGTCATCGTCGAGCTCGCCTGCACGTTTGGTCTTGATGTCGATCTCTACAACAACTCACAAAAGGAGCTGGCTGTCACGCATACGACTCGAATCGGTATTCGCACGAAGATCGTCCCGACACGAGAAGTCCTGAAAATCATCGGGAACCATTTCGAGGTTCGGCGAGGGGGCTGCACCGATTCGTACTCGCTGCCGATCCGTCCACCCTTGGAGTATCTCGAGCGCGGAAGTCCGAACCTCTTGGCGAAGGTGCAGTTCGAAGAGGACGGCCGCATCTGGATCTTGCGGACCGAAGATCGGGCTCCCATTTCGACGGGATCCTATTCCCAGCCGCCCGGCTTTCCGCTCTCCCCGACATCGATGTGTGAGAGCACGGAATGAGGTCAGCCCGCGAAGACGCCTGTGGTCGACCAGCTTCATCGACGGTCGTGAGCCGCGTCCTTTCGTACTCTCCTCTATCCCACCCATTATCTAGGTTTTATAACCTATTTTATAGGTTATCCTCGGCCGATAAGCGGATCGCCAAGAAGGGGTCACCCAGTGCTCGAAGGCATCTTCGGAAACGCCAGCGCCGAGAAGGTCCTGCTCTATCTGGAGCAGTACGAAGAGGGCTACGCGACCGCAATCGCCCGCACCTTCGACGGCCTGTCGCTCAACATGGCGCAGCGCCAGCTCGAGCGCCTCGAACGAGCGGGCGCCCTCGTCAGCGCACTGAAGGGCAAGACTCGTCTCTATACGTGGAATCCCCGGTACCCGTTTCGACGCGAGCTCCGAGCCCTTCTCCGAAAGGCGCTCGACGAACTGCCGGCATCCGACCGGAAGCGTTATCTGGCCGAACGGAGACGCCCGCGTCGGGCGGGCAAACCGCTGTGAGCGTGGCCCCCGAGATTGACGAGCAAATGTCCCTCGAGGAGATCGCCGCGCTCGTCTGCACGACCCTCGAACGGGACGGGATCGAGGTCGTCCTGTCGGGCGGGTCCGTCGTCTCGATCTATTCGAACGCTGAATTCGTCTCGTACGACCTCGACTTCATCCCGATCGGTCTGTTTCGAAGGGTCGATCGAGCGATGAAATCGCTCGGCTTCGAATCCCGGCAGCGACACTGGGTCCACCCGAGAAGTCGGTATTGGGTCGAGTTCCCCGTCGGTCCCGTTGCGATCGGTGAGGAGACGATCCACGAATTCGCGGAGCGCGAGACGCCGACCGGAGTCCTGCGCCTACTCCGTCCGACCGAATGCGTGATGGACCGGTTGACCTGGTTCTTTCATGCGGCCGACCGGCAGTGCCTGGAGCAGGCCGTGCGGGTCGCGACCCTGCATCCCGTCGACCTGGCACGCATCGAAAGGTGGGCGAGAAACGAGCGACCACACGGGGAGGAGCGATATCGCGAGTTCGCTCGACGCCTCGTCGGCACGCGGGACTAAGGCCCTTCACCCGTCTGCGGACCTCGATCAGCCGCGAGCGCCCGCCGCCTGCCGATCCAGCACCTCGATCGCGACCAACTCCGAAAGCTCCCGCTCGTCCCACCACGACATCTGCAGCTGCTTCGCCCGGCGGAAATAGAGCTGGATGTCGTATTCGATCGTGAACCCGACGCCGCCCCAGACCTGCTGACACATCGCCGTCACGTCCCGGAACGCATGGCACATGAAGAGCTTCGCAAGCGGCGCGAGCCGCGAGACGTCCTTGCCGACAGATCGCGTCCACGCAGCCTCGTAGACCAGCGTCGAGCCGCCCGCGATCTGGGTCGCCCCGTCCGCCAGGTAGTGCGAGATCGCCTGGAAGGCGCCGAGCACCTTTCCGAACTGCTGCCGCGTCTTCGCGTACTCGACCGTGATCTCGAGCGCACGTTGCGCGCCCCCCGCGGCCTGCGCCGCCGCGAGAACGCAGCCGTCGAGCATGACCTCCTGCCACGTCGCCCAACCCGATCCGGCGGAACCGATGCGATCCTTCGCCGAAACGCGCACCTTCTCGAAATCGACCCGGTAGACAGACTGCGAGCCCAGGTTATGCCGCTGCGACAGCGTGACGCCCGCGGCCTGCGGATCGACGAAGAAGAGGTCGATGTCGGTCTCGCCGTCGCCCACCCTTGCGAGGACGATCAGCCGGTCGGCGGCGCGGGCGAAGGTGACGTGCATCTTGCTGCCCGAGAGAACGAAGCCGTCGCCGTCCTTCGCCGCGCGCAGCTGAACACCCTTCGCCGCGAACGAGCCCTTCGGCTCGAGCCACGCCGGCGTCAGGATCGCCTCGCCCGAGGCGATGCGCGGGAGCCAGGCGTTCTTCTGCTCCGTGCTCCCGGCCCGAATGATCGCGCCGGCCGCGAGCACGGCAGACTCGAGATGCGGCGTCGGCGCGAGCGCCCGGCCGAGCTCTTCGTGCAGGATCGCCGCCTCGAGCAGCGTCTGGCCGCCGCCGCCGTGGGACTCGGGGATCAGGATCCCGACCAGGCCCTGCTCGGAGAGCTGCTTCCAGAGGCCGTCGGGATAGCCGCGAGCGTCGTCCTCGAACGCCCGCACGACCTCGACGGTCGCGTGCTCCGCACAGAGTGCGCGCACCATGTCGCGGAGAATGCCGTGCTCTTCGGTGAAGTCGAGATCCATGGGTCCAGCTCGCTTTCTCGTTCGTTTTCGCTCAGGGCTTCCAGTCGTCGCCCTTGAGCTTCCAGGGATTCGCGTCCGGCGACTCGGGCACGGCGATCCGCGCCTCACACCCGACGCACTGTTTCGCGCCCGCCGTCAGATTGATCGAGACGTCGACCCAGGCCGTGCCCTTCGCGGCGCGGGTCACTTTCGTGACCTTGCCCGCGAAATGCATCGTGTCGCCCGGGTAGATCGAGTCCTTCATACGGAACTTGATCCGGCCGAGGCGGCCCTTCGGCCCGGTCCAGTCGGTCAGGTAGCGCTCGAACCAGGCGGCGAGGTTCGGCGTGTTCATGATGATGTCGTCGAGGCCGTTGTTGCCGGTCGCGAACTTGTAGTCGTGGTGCTGCGGGCGCCAGTCGCGGCTCGCCACCGCGCCGAGCACCACCGTCACCGGCTTCACGGCCTTCTCGAGGACCGGCAGGTCCATGCCTTCCTTCACATCGCTGAGCATCAGGTTTGCTGCCATGATGATTCACTCCCTAAAGCCGCGTGGCGGCCAGACGGCTCGTGCGAGCCCGTCCGTTGATTTCCATTCCGTTAGTTGCGGTTGTAGCCGAAGCCCGTGTAGCGCTCTTCCGCGCACAGCTCGCCCCTCTGGTTCACGGTCCGCACGCCGAAATCCCAGAAGCGGCCGGTGCCGAGCTTCGTCGTCTTGAGCGGCGAGACGGAGTACAGGATCTGGGTCGTCGTGAGCACGTCGCCCGGGCGGATCGGCTCGCCGAAGATGATCGTGTTGTCGCTCATGACGGCCTCGGGGAGGCCGAGCTTCGCTTTCAGGTCGAAATGCAGCTGGAGCGGCACGGCCGGCTCCGTCCGGCCCGGCGACCAATCGTGCGGGCGGAACCAGACGGAGACCATCGTCGGCAGCGTGATCGGCCCGCCCGTCAGCTCCTGCGCGACCTTCTCGTCCCAGTAGAGCGGGTTCCCGTTTTGGGTCGCCGACAGGGTCGTCAGCACGTAGCCCATCTCGACCGGGAAGGTCGTCTTCTCCGTATAGCGTTCCTTCTCGATCCAGGAGCGCACTTCCTCGGGCAGGTCCGCAGCGGACTCGGCAGCCATCTCTCTCTCCCTCTGTATAAGTGTTAGTTCTTCGTGAGCTCGCGCCGGGAGCGGGTCATTCGACCGCACCCTCGGACAAGAGCTTGGCGATCTCGTCGGGGCGCAGGCCGGCGAGCCCGAGCAGCACCTCGCTGTCGGTCTCGTCGCCGCTGCGCACGGTGTGTTGCGGATGCTCGCGAACGGCTCCGGCCAGGACCGGCGAGAGCTGCTCGAAGACGCCGCGCTCATCGTGCTTGGCCGTCATGAAGAGGCCGCGCGCGCGCCAATGGGGCTCCGCCGTGACCTCGGGAATCGTGAGCACCGGAGCGACGCAGGTGTCGTTCGGCGCGAGCTCCATTGTCCACTCGTCCCGGGTCCGTGTCTCGAAGGCCTTTCGGAAGGCCGCGCGGATCTCGTCCTGGATTCCCTCGGCGTACTGCTTGTCCCGATACTGCGGGAGCCCAAGGCGGTCGCAGAGATTCTTGTAGAAATGCGGCTCGATGGCGCCCACCGAGACCCACTTCCCATCCTTCGTCGGATAGAGGTCGTAGAACGCATAACGACCCGTGAGCAGGACCTGGCGCGAGCCCGCGACCTCGCCCTCGGCGAGGTACTGGTCGACCGACAGCGACATCAGCGACAGCATGCCCTCGGCCGCCGCACAGTCGAGAAAGGCGCCCTCCCCCGTGACGCCGCGTTTGACCAGCGCCGCGAGGATGGAGACGACCGCGTGCATGCCGCCGCCAGCGCTGTCGGCGATCGTCGCACCGGGAATCGGCGGCCCAGCGTCCGCGCGCGGCTCGCTGCAGGCGAGGTAACCGGACATCGCGAGATAGTTGATGTCGTGGCCCGCCCAGCCCGAGGCCGGGCCGTCCTGGCCATAGCCCGACGTCGAGCAGTAGACGAGGCGCGGATTGCGCGCGCGCATTGCGGCAGGACCGATGCCGAGACGATCGACGACGCCCGGGCGAAACGACTCGATCACGACGTCGGATTTCTCGGCCAGCTTGAGCAGCGCCTCGCGCCCGGCGTCGGCCTTGAGATCGATGCGCATGCGCTTGAAATCGCGGCTGGCGCCGTAGGTGTGGTAGACCGGCCTGGTCTGGAGCGCGCCCTGCTTTGCGACCGGCGCGATCACGACGACCTCGGCCCCGTAGTCGGCGAGCATCCGGCCTGCGCGGGCCGCGGGGCCGACGGCGCCGAGGTTCAGCACGCGAATACCGTCGAGCAGATGCGGCGATTGGGACCGGGGGGTCGACACGCGAGGGGCTCCGAAAAAAGCTGGGGCTAGAAGCACTTCGGGAGGCCGAGCCCCCGCTGCGCGATGATGTTGCGCTGGATCTCGCTGGTGCCGCCGCCGATCGTGTCGACGACCGTGTAGCGGTACGAGCGCTCGTAGCGACCGCCGACCGGCGCTTCCGCCTCTTCGGGCTTGAGCGCCGCATCGGGACCGATCAGATCGAGGGCAAAATTTGCGATTCGCTGACCGAGCTGCGATTGCCACATCTTGTACATCGCGGCCTCGACGGTCGGGACACGCTGCTTGAGCGCCTCGCTGATGACCTTCCGCTGGAGCTTGCGCGCCACTTCGAGGTCGGCCGCGAGCTTCGCGATCGTCTGGCGGACGACGGGATCCGACGCGAGCAGCTCGCCGTCGAGTGTCGCCGTCGTGACGTACTCGATCAGGCCCTTCAGCTTCATCTCGACGGGACCGACCGGCAGCATCGCGAAACGCTCGAGGTCGAGGGCCTCGCAGATATAAGTCCAGCCCTCGCCAACCTTGCCCACGACGTGGGAATCGGGGACGAAGACCGAATTGAAGAAGACCTCGTTGCTGCGCTCATCGCCGATCGTGTAGGTCGCATGGATCTCGAAGCCCGTGTGGTTCATCGGGACGAGGAACAGCGTGATGCCCTTGTGCTTGTGCTCCCCGGTGCGCGCGCCGACCCAGTACCAGTCGGCAAAATGGGCAGAAGTCGTCCAGATCTTGTGACCGTTGAGGACATAGCCGCCGCGGACCTCGTCGCGCGTCGCCTTGAGCTGCATCGAGGCGGCATCGCTACCCGACTGCGGCTCCGAATAACCGATCGCGAACTCGATCTCGCCGCGGATGATGCGCGGCAGAAAATAGGATTTCAGCTCCTCGTTGCCGTGGCGGATAATCGTCTTACCGACGATGCCGACACCCTTGCCCGGCTGAGGCGCGCCGAATCGAGAGAGCGCCTCGGTCAGCACGAAGTCGTAGATGCCCGAGCGCTCCTGACCGCCGTACTGCTTCGGCCAGGACATGCCGAGCCAGCCCTGCTCGGCGAGCTTGCCCATGAAGGCGCGCTTCGCCGGCGTCTCGACGGTCTGCGAGAGGTGCTCGGGATTGCGGTCCATCACGTCGTCCGAGCGATTGGCCTCGAGAAAGGCCACGACCTCGCGCTCGAACGCCAGCACGTCGGGGGACAGCTCGAAATCCATGGACCGGAACCTCGCTTGGAGCCCGGCCGGGCCGGGCCGGGCGGGCATTACGATACGCCCCGTCTTGAAATTTATCCAGACCCCGAGGAGGCCCCCGAGCTACCCGATCTGCCCGCCGAATTGCGCATGCAGGCGGCGCATCCCCGCGAGCCAGCGATCGATGTCCTGGCCCTTGCGCTGGTAGTACGTCCGCACGACCTCGTGGGGCAGGATCAGGAACTTCTCCTCGCGCAGCCCGGCGACCGTGACCCGCGCCAGCTCCTCGGGCTCGATCATGCCGTCGACGCCCGCGACGCCACCGCCCTCGACGATCGCGCTCATGTTGGTGCGCACCGCCTGGGGACAGAGCGCCGAGACCCGGATTCCGCGGTCGCCGTATGTGATCGAGAGCCACTCGCTGAAGGCGACCGCGGCGTGCTTCGTCACGGCATACGGGGCGGAGCCGATCTGGGTGAGGAGCCCCGCCGCCGAGCAGGTGTTGAGGAGGTAGCCGTGGCCGCGGGCGAGCATCGAGGGAAGGACGGCGTGGGCCGCATGCACATGGGCCATCACGTTGACGTCCCAGATCCGCTGCCAGGCGTCGACGGCGACCTCGGGTCCGCCCACGGTGAGGATCCCCGCATTCGAGACGAAGAGATCGATCGGACCGGCATCGCCTTCGACCTCTCGCACGAGCGACTCGACGGCGACCCGCGACGCCACGTCGACCGCGAACGCCCGGCCGTCCACGGAACGGGCGACCTCGTTCGCGCGCTCGAGATCGAGATCGACGACCGAGACTCGCCGAGCACCCTCTCGCGCGAACGCTTCACAGAGCGCGCGCCCAATCCCGTTGGCCCCGCCCGTGACGACAATGTTCGCGCCCGAAAGATCCATGCTGATCCCCTCGCGCGGAGTCCCCGCGTTGGCCCGAGCGTATCACCGCGGCCGTCAGATCGTGTGTTAGCGTCCGGCGCCATGAGTTGGAAGCCCGAAGTCGACGAGATCGAACGCCGACGTGCCCGCGCCCTCGAGATGGGCGGCCCCGAGGCCGTCGACAAACGCCGCGAACGCGGCCTCTTGAACGTCCGCGAGCGGATCACACGCCTCGTCGACCGCGACTCCTTCCGCGAGCGCGGCCAGCTCTCGGGCTCGAGCAGCGACCCGGACGGCAAGGACTTCACACCGACCGGCGTCATTCTCGGGACGGCCCAGATCGGCGGCCGCCCGATCGTCGTGTGCGGCGACGACTTCACGATCCGCGGCGGCGCCTACTCCCCTGCGAGCCTGAAGAAGGGCCTCTACGCGGAAGAGCTCGCGATCGACCGCAAGGTTCCCCTCGTGCGGCTGCTCGAAGCGGGCGGTGCCTCCGTCGCCGGCGCGACCGGCACACGCGGTCGCTCGGGCTACGACTGGACGGCGCCGCCGGTGATGAACGTGCTCTCGATGCAGACGATGGCCGCCGTGCCGGTCGTCTGTATCGCGCTCGGCCCCGTCGCAGGCTTTCCCGCCGGCCGCCTGATCGCATCACACCTTTCGATCATGACCCAGCACACCTCGCAGGTCCTGACCGGTGGCCCCGCCGTCGTCGCGCACGCGATGAAGGAGGAGCTCACGAAGGAAGAGCTCGGCTCGGCCCAGGTCCACGGCCGCAACGGCATGGTCGACAACGTCGCGACCGACGAAGTCGACGCCCTGCGCCAGGCCCAGCAGTTCCTCTCCTATCTCCCGAGCCACGCCGGCGAGGCGCCGCCCTTCTTCGACGTCGGCGATCTGCGCAGCCGGCGCGAAGAGTCGCTGATCGAGCTGATCCCGCGCGAGCGCCGCCGCGCCTTCAAGATGCGCAA
>JANMTD010000563.1:0-6760 GCA_031390075.1 Deltaproteobacteria bacterium
AGCTGCTGCGCGAGAGCGAGAACCAGCTGCGCCAGGCGATGGCCGCGGCCCAGGCGAGCCGTTGGACCGTCATCCCGGCGACCGGCGCGTTCACGGTCTCGGCTCAGGGCGCGGCACGGAAAGGGTCGCGGGGGACGCCGATCACCTTCGAGCATGCGGTCACGTGGATGCATGCCGACGACCGTGCCGCGATCCAGGAGGCAGTGCGGTTCACGATCGAAACGGGCGAACCGTTCCGGCAGGACCTCCGCATACCGCGGGACGATGGGTCGGTCCGCTGGATGACGGCCCAGGGCGACAGAAGTGGCGAGGGCGATCAGACCCGCGTTGGGGGTCTCGTTTGGGACATCACGGATCAACGGCGCTCGGCCGACGCGCTCCGTGCGAGTGAGGCCCGGCAGAAGTTTCTCCTGACGCTGAGTGATGGCATCCGCTCGCTCGCCGACCCGGTCGCAGTCCAGGAGACGGCCTGCCGGTTGCTGGCCGAGTTCCTCGACGTGGACCGTGCCTTTTTCGCCGAGGTCGACGAAGCAGCGGGCGTGGCGCGCGTGGCGCGGGATGTCGTGCGAGGAGACGCGCCCTCACTCGCGGGAGAACACAGGATCGCCGATTTTGGCTGGGCGGTCGCGATTCTCCGCCCAGGCGAGTGTCTCGTCGCGGCGGACACCCAGACGTCCGCGCTCGTGCCGCCGGCGGACCGGCTCGCGTCGGCCACGCTCCGCATCATCGCGTGCTGCGGCGCACCACTCCTCAAGAACGGGCAGTTGGTGGGGGCGCTGTGCGTCAGCGATGCGCGTCCGAGGGAGTGGGCCGAGCAGGATGTCGCGTTGGTCCGGGAGGTCAGCTATCGGCTCTGGGACGCGATGGACGCCGGACGCGCGCAAGACGCCCTCCGCGCGCGGAATCGGCAGCTGGACCTGCTGGCTCAGACGTCCCGGCGGCTGCTGCAGACGGCAGATGTGGATGCCGCCTTCGTGCAGTCGATCAGCGCGGACATCGCCGCGCTGATCGACATGGAGTCCTTTTACCACTACCGACCTGCCGAGGCGCCGCGGGTACTTCGGTTGGCGGCGCACGGCGGCATCACGGCTGAAGAAGAGCGCGTCTTCGCCACCGTTCACTTTGGCGAGTCCCTGTGTGGGATCGTGGCCGAGACGCAGCAGCCACTCGTGATCGAAGACCTGCAAAACGCATCGTATCCGGCGAGCGACGTCCTACGGCGCGACGGGGCGACCAGCTACGCCGGCTTCCCCCTCGTCGCCAACGGCGTCCTGTTCGGCACGCTGGCCTTCGTCTCGCGACGGCGCACGCACTTACGGGAGGGCGAGATACAAACCATCCTGAGCGTGTGCGACCAGATGGCCCTCGCGCTCGAGCGCGTCCGCTTCCAAGAAGAGATGCGGGCCAGCGAGGAGCGCTTTCGCACCATGGCGGATCAGACGCCGCTCAGCATGTGGGTGACCGACGCCGCGGGCGACCTCGAGTTCGTCAATAAGGCCTATTGTGAGTTCTTTGGCGTCTCGTTCGACCAGGTGCGCGGGCCAAACTGGCGATCGTTGGTGCAGCCGGAGGACTTGAAGTACGCGCCGGCCTTCCTAGCGGCCGTGTCCGCGCGACAGCCGTTCCACGGCTCGTCCCGTGTGCGCCGAGCGGACGGCGAGTGGCGATGGATCGCCTCGCAGGCACATCCGCGTATCGCGCCGGATGGAACGTTCGTCGGGATGATTGGCATCAGTCCAGATGTCACGGAGCAACGACGCGCCTCTGAGCGGGAACGCGAGGCGGCGCGGCAGAAAGATGAGTTCATCGCCGTACTCGCACACGAGCTGCGCAATCCGCTGGCGCCGATCCGCACCGCGGTCGCCGTCCTGCGGGCGTCGGGCCCGCCCGACCCTACGCTCATCCGATGCCGGGACATCATCGACCGCCAGGTGACCCAGATGGCCAGGTTGCTCGATGACCTCCTGGATGTCTCCCGGCTTTCGCGTGGCCTCCTCACCCTCCAGCGCCGCGTCGTGCGGTTGCCAGACATCGTTGCGCTCGCCGCTGAAACGGTCCGACCGGCCATTGACGAGCGCGCGCACACGTTGGTGATCGAGCCCATCGATCCAGCCGTCGTACTCGATGCCGATCCCGCGCGTCTGACGCAGATCCTGACCAACCTGCTCCAGAATGCGGCGAAGTACACCGATCCTGGCGGCAGGATTACGGTGACTGCCGAGGTGGGGGGCGAACAGGTATTCCTCCGCGTGCGGGACACGGGCATCGGGCTCGAGCCGGCCATGCGGGAGCGAATCTTCGACTTGTTCACCCAGGTCGACGACGTGCGCCACCGGTCCGACGGGGGCTTGGGGATCGGATTGGGATTGACACGACGTCTCGTCGAGATGCACGGCGGCACGATCGCGGCCGAGAGCGCGGGGCGAGGCGAGGGGACGACGTTCACGGTGACGCTGCCGATGCACGCCGGCGCGGGTCCAGGCGACGAGGCCGGCCGGTCGAAACAGGCGGCGCTTCCTGTGTCGGCAGCCCGGCGGGTGCTCGTCGTCGATGACAATGTCGACGCGGCAGACACGCTGACGCTGCTGCTGAACGCGGTGGGCTGCGACACGCGGACCGTCTACGACGGTGAGACCGCTCTGCGCGAAGCCGCGACGTTCCACCCCGAGCTGGTCTTGCTGGACCTTGGGTTGCCTGGGATGGACGGCGCCGCCGTCTGCGCGCGCCTCCGTCAGGAGACCTGGGGCGCCGACGTGGTCATTGCGGCCGTGACGGGGTGGGGCCAAGAGAGCGATCGGCGCCGCACGAAGATTTCAGGCTTTGATGTGCATCTGGTGAAGCCGGTCGATCCGCAGAAGTTGCTCACACTCGTGCGCGACTGCGGTCGTGCCGTCTGATGCAACGTTCGCGACGAGCACCGTGGGGATTTCTTTGCCCGATTCCGATCCATCACGACATGGAGGCCTACGCGTCTACGGGCGGCCGCGCGGAATCGAGACGCTGAACGTCGTGCCCGCCGCGGCCGTGGAGCTCATGCTCGCCTTGCCGCCGTGCGCCTTCGCGATTTCGTGGACGACGAACCGAGACGAGCCTGCGTGAAATCGAGCAAGGTATTGATCAGCTCGGCCGCTTGCTGGGTTGCGCGGACGACGCGCGTCACGTTGCGCTGCTGATCGTCCGACAGATCGGAGTGCTCCAGCAGCGCTGCGCTCAGCGAGATGCTCGACAGTGTGTTGCGCAGGTCATGGCTGACGGTGCCGATCATCTGCTCGGCAAACAGCGCAGGATCGCTGGCGAGCTCTTGCAAGCGTTTCGCTTCGACCGCGGCTTCCTCGACGCGCTTGCGCGCGAGCACCAGCTCGCGCTCGTACTTGTCGCGATCGCGCGCGACGAATGCCGCGACCTCATGCGTGACCACGCCGTCGATGACGCGCCTGCACGCATTCAGCACCATCGGTACGGTCGAGCCGTCGACGTGCAGGACCTCGAGCCTCACTTCCGAGACCGATCCTTGCATCTGCATGAGTGGCGCCCAGTGCGTCTGATGGAAGATCCGGCCGCCCGCGGTCAAGAGATCTTGAATCCGCCGCTGCCCGACGAGCTCGTCGGAGGTGCGGCCGATCCAATCGCAGAACGTCCGGTTGACGCGCAGCAGCAAGCCGTCCGCGTTCGTGCGCAAGAGCGCGCAAGCCGCGGAGTCGAGCAGTGCCTGCTCCTCGCTCGATGCACGGTCGTCGCCGCCTGAAGGCATGGCGCAGAGTCCTTACTTCACCAAGAACGCGTCGATGGTGGCGCTGCACGCGCTCGGCGAACTGAGATGTCGGCAGTGCCCGATGTTCGCGATCACGCTCAACGTGCTGCGCGGGATCACGCGGAGCATGTATTCGCCGACCGCCACCGGCGCGATGAGGTCATCGTCGCACTGCACGATCAGCGACGGGCTCCGCAGCTTGGGTAGCGCGAAGCGCAGATCGGTCAGAAACGTGACTCTCGCGGCCGACTTCGCGATCTCGGGATCGGTCCGGCAGAAGCTGTTGGTGAGCTCGACGGCTAGCTCCGACTGTGCAGACGCGCCCATGATCGAGGGTGCCATGTTGCTGGACCAGCGCGAGCAGTCGCCACCTGTTCTGATCGCAGCCGAACCCATGCATAACATCGTCGCGGGCCCGGTCCCGGAGGCGGTCAAGTTATTGCGTCGAGACACCGTCATCTCGCAGAAGCTAACCGAAAAGCGTTCGACCCGCCGCCCTGATGCGCCTCCCCGATCACGGCCGCCCGAGCGATTGCCACCACCCCGTTCGCCCCAGATCCTTCGATCCGGGCGTCTGCAGCCGGGCGGGCTGCCGATCCCGGAGCCTTCGACGGGACTGCTCTGCCGGACACTCGAGGATCCGGCGCCCGCCGACGGCAAGTTGATGTAACTGGAACTTAGCGGCGGTGGCGGATAGGAATTTAGAGCGGGATTTTTCACAACGCCGGTAAGTTCAATTACGTAAACTGGCCCCCGTTCGGGGGTTCGGGGGACGACGGGCGTCGATCTGACCAAGGCCGACGTGATCGTGTCGGGCGGCCGCGGTGTCGGCTCGCCGGAGAAGTTCCCCGAGGTCATCCAGCCGCTGGCCGACGCGCTCGGCGGCGCGATGGGCGCTTCGCGACCGGTCGTCGATGCGGGCTGGCTCGACCATCCCTACCAGGTCGGCTCGTCGGGACAGGTCGTGGCGCCGAAGCTGTACATCGCCGCGGGCATCTCGGGCGCGATCCAGCATCTCGTCGGAATGAAGGCCTCGAACTTCATCATCGCGATCAACAAGGATCCCGATGCCCCGATCTTCGAGGTCGCGAACATCGGTGTCGTCGCGGACCTCTTCGAGATCGTGCCGGCGTTGACGGCGGCAGTGAAGGCGGCCAAGGGCTAGGCCGGATCCGTCCGACCCGGCCGCCTGGCGGCCTGGGATTTCGGAGGGGCTCGTCGCGCAAGCGGCGGGCCCCTCTCATCTTCGGCGCACCGCTCATCTTCGGCGCACCGCTCATTTTCGGTGCTGCACCGCCGCCAGAGACCATTACGTCGCCTGTGGCCCGTCCGGCGGCACGTCGGAGCCGGATACAGCGCGACGATCGCGAACCGCGTGCCCACCGGGATCGCCGGCGCGACGCGCCTTTCGAGCCCCCGGTCGAATTGCGCTGCGAGGTGCCAAGTCTACGATCCGCTCATGCGCAGGTCTTGCTAATGAAGCTCGATGTGACGGCCTTTCGAGACACGATCGGCGCTCTCGAAAAAAGCGTGGCCTACCTCCGGTCCGACCTCGCACGAGGTCGCGCGCTGCGCGACCAGTTTCGTGCGGCCTCGATCCTGGGCTTCGAGTTCACGTACGAGGTCGCCTACAAGATGATCAAGCGACAGCTCGAGCAAATCGCCGCAAGCCCCGCTCTGGTGGATGCGATGACGTACATGCAGCTGATTCGCTCCGCCGCGGAATCCGGACTGATTGCCGATGTGTCCCGATTCAAGGACTACCGCGACAAGCGAAACATTACGAGCCACACCTACAATCCCGCGAAGGCGGAAGAGGTCGTCGGAATCCTCGACGGATTTCTGTTCGACGTTCGTTTTCTGTTCGACGAATTGGAGCGCCGCAATCGTGTCGCGGATTGACGCGCACCCGCATGAATTGAAGACGGTCCGTGACATCTTGCGGAAGCATGTGCCGACCCGGCGAGTGATCGTGTTCGGCTCCCGAGCGACGGGACGCAGCAAGCCGTTCTCCGACCTCGACCTGGCCATCCAGGGCGAGGTCGAGGTGCCGTCTGCGATCCTTGCGGCGCTCGCGGAGGACTTCGATGAGTCGAGCCTTCCGTTCAAGGTAGACATCGTCGATTGGGCGACGACAGCGCAGTCGTTTCGGGACATCATCGCCCGCGATGGGGTGACGTTGCAGGAGGGGTCGACGAGTAACGCGCATCTTGAAGAGACGATCGCCCGGGCGGACGGCCGAGCCCCATGTGCGCGAAGGCCCGGCCCATCGCTCCCAAGACAAAGGCGGCCAGGCCTTCGGATCTCGATCGCGGAACGCGACGACGACCGCTTGCGCTCGATCAAGACACGGCCCCGAGAGCCTTCGGGGCGGTGATGGAAAGCGCGGGAAGATCAAGAGGGTGTCGAGTGTGGGGCGCATGGATGAGACGACGGCGGGCCACGGCAGTATCGGCAGGCTCGCGCGGGCTGTCCATCGCCGCGGTCACGACGGTCGACGTCACCGAGCCGAGCCGAGCCGCATCGAGCCAGGGCGATGGCCGCAGGGCGATGCCATCGCTACGCTGCCGATGTGGCCGACCACATCAACCTCGCGGACCCTGCTTGCGAGCCGTCGGACGAAGACTTTGCCCGACTCATGCGGACTTGCTTCGCCGGGCTGCGTGATGCCCGAGAGCAGAGCTTGCGCGAGATGCGGGCGCGCATCCTCGCCATGCAGGCGGTGGCTCGCGAGCAGTTCGAAGCGAGAGCGAAAGCATCGCGCGGCCGATGAATCCTGCGTTGCTGGTGATCGCCGGTGCGAATGGCGCGGGCAAGACGACGGTGACGACCCGATTGCGCATCGATCACTGGAGCGAGGGGGTGGAGTATCTCAATCCGGACGATGTGGCCCGAGACCGATTCGGTGATTGGAACTCACCGACCGCTGTCCTCGAAGCTGCTCGCTGGGTCGAGTCGCGCCGAGAGGAACTGCTCGCGCAGCGAGCAGGGATTGCCTTCGAGACCGTG
>JANMTD010000098.1:0-4861 GCA_031390075.1 Deltaproteobacteria bacterium
CGCTCACCGGGATCGATTTCAATACTAACGCGCCGAAGTTCAGCGTTCCACATCTGCGGTCGAGCGGCGCGGCGTCGACGAGCAGCAGCGCGAGCATCAGCAATAGTCCGGGCTGGCTCTGCTGCACGAAGGCGTGGGCCCAGTAGTTGCGCATCGGCGTCTCGCCATCGAGGACACCGAGGCGCCACGCGGGCTCGGCGAGGCGACGCGCTTCGTAGGCCTGGGCGAGCAGCCCGTCGAGCTGACCCTGCGAGCGAGCCACCATCCGCGCCGGCAGGTCGACCTCGGCGCCCGCCTGCGTTTCGTCGGTCCGCTCCCGCAGCTCGGCGAACCATTCGGGATCGAGGATGCGCTCGCCCTCGGCGTCGATCGCGAGTCGGGGATTGCGGACGAGGAGCTCGCGGGCGTCGGCGATTGCGCGGTCGTAGCGGTCGCCCCAGTGGCGCGCCGGGTCGATCGCGAACGGCGCCGCCGCGAAGCCCACGGCGAGCAACAGACTCAAGATCGGCGTCGTCTTCAGCCAACCCAATGCGCCGAGCTCCCTTGCCCAATCGTGAAGCAGACCGTGAGGCGTCGCCCGACTCAACGGACGGATCCGGAGCTCGCCTTAGTAATAAGAGAGGCAGGTCACCTCATCCCCTTCGGGAACATCTCCGGGCTCGCGCCGCTCGTTGCGCTGCTGCTCCTCGGTTGCGCACTGGCCCTGGGCTGCGAGCCCGCCGCTCGGGATGACGATCCCCCCAGCGCGACGGATCAAGCGAAGGACGCGCCGATCCTGCCCGAAGCGCCCTGGTTCGAGCTCCCCGAAGACTGGGCCACGCAGCACCCGACCCTCTCGCCCAACGCCCGCGTCGACGTCCACGCGCGCGCCCTCGCCGAGCGCCAGCTGCGGGCAGATCCGGCGGATTCGGCGGGGGGGACCCTGCTCGTGTCCGTGACGCCCGTGGCGGGCGGCGGCGCGGCCTCGAGCGATGGGTCGGATGTCGCGGCGCAAATCGGCTCGGGGAAAAGACCGAGACTCATCGCGGCGAGTCGCCATCGCTTCGTGATTCGCTTCGAGGTCGGTCGTCCGGGGATCGCGGAGGGCGGCTCGCTCTTCGTGCTGGCCGATCCGTTCTGGTTCTGGTCCGAGGCACAGACCGGGGACCCGGACGCGCCGGGCTACACGACGGCAACCCTGGCCGAATCGCCATCGGCCGCACCGACCTCGACGCCCGCTTCGTCCGCGGCCCGCCTCGTACCCGCGGAGGCGCCCGGCGCATTTCGGGTCGAAGGTCGCGGGCTCGAGGCCGGGGAGCGGATCGAGATCGTCTACGGCGCGGGGGCCGCCGGCGCCGTCGTCGACCGTTATGCCGAGCGCGGGGCCGAGGTCCGGATCGGCCTCGACGCAAACGGCGACGGACAGCGCGCCTGGCTCCCGGCGGCGGTCGCCGTCGACATCGTCGCCGGCGAGCCGGCCGAGCTCGTCGCCTTCGGCCCGGCCGAGATCGCGCCCGGGGCGAGCTTCGAAATCAACCTCGCCCTGGTCGACGCCGCCGGCAACCACGCGCCCTGGCCCGCCGCCGCCGACAGCGAGGGCGAGCAGGGCCGATCCCGGGTCGGATTCGAGATCGAGTCCCTGCCCGCCGCGACCCTCGTCCCCGCGACGGCAATGGGCTCACGCGAGAGCATCGCCCCCGGCGACGCGCCCCAGCGTGCACAGCTCGTCGCGCCGCGGCAGGAAGGCACCCTGCGTCTGCACATCCGCGGCCAGGGCCCCCTCGCCGAGCTCGAGGCCGATCTGCCGCCCATCGTCGTGCGCAAGGCGTCGACGCACCTCGTCTGGGCGGATCTCCACGGCCATACCCGTTATTCGGACGGCAGCGGAACCCCCGAGGACTACTTTCGTTATGCGCGGGACGTGGCGCGCCTCGACGCCGTGGCGCTCACAGACCACGACCACTGGGGCATCGAGGCCCTCGACGAAAGTCCCGAGCGCCAGGCCGAGATCCTCGGCCTCGCGAAGACCCACCACGCCCCCGACCGCTTCGTGACACTCCCGGGCTACGAATGGACGAGCTGGCTCCACGGCCACCGCCACGTCCTCTCCTTCGACGACGAGCTCGAGATGTTCTCGTCGATCGACCCGGCGACGGACCGCCCCGACGAGCTCTGGGCAGCGCTCCGCGGAAAGCCCGCCCTCACGTTCGCCCACCACTCGGCCGGCGACCCGATCGCCACGAACTGGAATTTCGCCCCCGACCCCGAGCTCGAGCCCGTGACCGAGATCGCCTCGGTCCACGGCATGAGCGAAGCGGCGGACGCGCCCTCGCCCATCGGCGGCGCCATCGCGGGCAACTTCGTCCGCGACGTTCTCCTGCACGGCGCGCGCCTGGGGTTCATCGGCAGCGGCGACTCCCACGACGGCCATCCCGGCCTCGCCGAGATCGCCTCCGGCCAGGGCGGCCTCGCCGGGATCTTCGTCGAACGCCTCGACCGCGCGAGTCTCCTCACGTCCCTCAAGCAGCGCCGCACTTTCGCGACCAACGGCATTCGCGCCTGGCTCGACGTCTCGCTCGACGGCGTCGGGATGGGCGGGACGCTTACCGCGGGCGGCGGTGACCACCTGCTCCGCATCCGCTTCGAAGCGACCGCCCCCGTCGAAAGCATCGATCTCGTGCGATCGGGCCACGTCGCCTCGATCCCCGCGCCGAAGCCCGCGAGCCTCTCCCTCGATCTCGAACGCCGCATCCCGCCGCTTTCACCCGGCGAGTTCCACTACGTCCGCATCGTCCAGACCGACGGCGGTGTGGCCTGGTCGAGTCCGATCTTCGTCGACGCGAGCGCGGCGACCGAGCTGTCCGCGGACGCCGCGCGATGAGCCGGACGACGTGACGACCCGAGCGCCTGACAACCTGAGAGCCCGAAAGGAATCCCGAGTGCCTGCGAGAAAGCCTGTGAGAGTGCGCGAGAAAGCCGTCGCCGTCCAACCGACCCTGAGCCGCGAGCTGACCGACGAAACCCCCGCCCAGGTCGCCCGAGCGTTTCGGTCGCTGCTCGCGGCCGGCATGCCGCTCCGGGTCGCCGGCGAAGCAAACAAGCATCCCGAGCGCCTCTTCACGCAGGGCTATGCGCCGCGTTTCCGCTTCGAGCTCTTCGGAACGCAGTTCTTCATCTCGACGATCCGGCAGAATCCGGAGCTGCGCTTCTGCGTCGCGTACGTCGTCCAACCCAAGCGCAGCGGCCGCGGCCTCGAGGCCTTCGCGCGCATCTACTACAAGGACCTTTCCCTCGTCTGGCGGGCCGCGTCGCACATCATCTACGACTGGGACGGCTCGTTCTGGATCGGAAAGGGCGCGGTCCGCGAGATCCGAGCGAAGGGCTTCAGCTACCTCGAATCGATCGAGTCGACGACCGACCTGCCCCTCGAGATCCAGACCGCCCTCGAGGACTGCTCGCGCCGGACGAAGCACACGCGGGCCGACAAGAAGATCCTGCCCCAGGTCCTGCGCCAGGCCCCCGCCAGCCGCGTCGAGCCCTTCGCCGAGTTCACGGCACCCCGCGCCCGCGCCGCCGCCGATCCGAAGCGGCGCATCAACGGCGGCCGCTCGGTCGCGCGCTTCCGCCGCCCCGGCGATCCCGACTCCCTCGAAGTCGAGAAGGGCTTCGAGCCCGATTTCACCCGCGGCCTCGTCGAGGCGAACCGCACGAAGAGCCATCTCTACCACGGCGTGCTCCGCCGCTTCCGCATCCTCTCGAAGAACCGCCAGATCCAGTATCTCTTCATAGCGGGCCCGAAGCAGATCTGGATCATCCCGCCCCAGGCCCTCACGACGGAGCTCTCGAGCTTCGGCCTGCGCACGATCGACGTCGTCGCCGACGAGGATCTCTTCATCCCCGGCTACGAGTACCACTACGTCGACCACGAGCAGGATCCGCCGGCGCTGTACAGCCAGATTCCGAAAGGCTATGCGGGGAAGCCGTGCAAGGACGACGACAACAAGGCGGATGCGTCGCCCTGGCTCGAGGCGTTGGGGGTGGTGAAGAGGTTTCGGCGGGAGGTCCCGGCGCGAGGTCGGGAAAAGAGATCCAGTCCGACCTAACGCTTCTTTCGCTCCATCAACGTCACATGAAACCCGAACCACTGCTCCGGATCGAGCACGAGCTGATGCACCGGTGTATGCGCCTCCGCCGCGTTCCCCTTCGTGCTGTCGTACTCGAAGAAGATCCGGTAGCCGCGGGCGATGAGCCATTCGCGCGCCGCGTTCGCGTCCTCGATCTCCCAGACGAGCGGACCGATCTGGCCGGCCCCGTGCTCCGCGAGCCGGTGCGCGAACGGCCCTTGCCCGTCGACGGGCGCCACGAACTCGAGCCCGCCGTCGAAATCGGTCGACGACCAGACGGGATGCCCTTCGATCGAGATCGGCTTCGGGAGCTTCGTCCCGAGCAGCTCGTTGAACTGCTTCACGGCATCCTGGATCTGGTCCTCGCGCACGATCAGCTCGACCCGATTGAAACCCTTGACCTTCACATCGCCTCCTTCGCTACCAGCGCATGCCTTTGTTTCCGCCGCCGTTCACCGTGACGACCTGCCCGCTGACGTACGCGGCGGCGTCCGAGGCGAGATAGGCGACGACCTGCGCCACATCTTCCGGCGTCGCGACGCGGCCGGCCGCCGCCACAGCCGCAAAGGCTTCGAGCTGGGCCGCATCGAATAACGTACGCGTCGCCGGCGTCAGCACGAAACCGGGGGACACGACGTTGCTGCGGATGCCCTGGTCGCCGTACATGGCCGCGGTGTAGGCGGAAAAGGTCTCGACGGCGGCCTTGCAGGTTCCATAGGCGATGCGGCTGCCGGTCGGATGGTGCGCCGCGCCGGAAG
>JANMTD010000595.1:0-3111 GCA_031390075.1 Deltaproteobacteria bacterium
GATTCGAGGGCGAGGCAGCGGGATCCCAGTAGAGCTGGGCGTCGTAATGCGTGTGGGGATCGACGAAGCCGGGGGCGAGCACGAGGCCGTCGGCGTCGATCGTCTCGCGCGCCGATCCCGAATCCGCAGAATGCCCATCGACGCGGATCGCCGCGATGCGTCCGTCGCGGATTCCGACGTCCCCCTGGTACGAGGGTCGACCGGCCCCATCGACGATGCGCGCGCCGCGAATCCGGATGTCGAGGTCAGCCATGTCTTCTCCTTCGCGCGGGTCGCGATGATCGCGCACGCGGGCCGTCCGGGGCCAGCCCCATCCCCGAGCGCCAGATCCGGAAGGGCCGAGTCAGGGCCGCCGCGATGGGCGCGTCCGACGCGAGCCCGTCGGCCCCGGTCGGCGGGAACTCGTCGCGGGCAGGTCGATAGTAGGTCCCGAAGAGGCGATCGATCACGGGAAAGTACTGGGCGAAGTTGCGATCGCGGTGCTGCGGCAGGCGCGAGTGGTGGATGCGGTGGACCTGGGGGCCGCAGACGACGAGCGAGAAAGGGCCGAGGGCGAGGCGGAAGTTGCAGTGGGAGAAGATCAGGAACAGGTACGACCCGACCAGCAGGCCGAGGGCGTGGACCGCGCCCTGGTCTCCGAAGAGAATCAGGGACGGCGAGATCACGGCGATTGCCTGCACCGGAAGCTCGAGCCAGAAGGTCCGGAAGCTCGAGGTGGCGTTCAGCTGCGCGTCGGCGTGATGCAGCTCGTGGATCGCCCAGAGGGCGGGGAAGCGGTGCTGCGCGCGGTGGTACCAGTAATAGACGAGGTCGATCGTGAAGAGATTCGCTGCGACGAGCAGCGTCGCTTCGAGAGCGGTCGGCGCATGCGCGTGCCGGCCGAGCGCGGGGCCGATCAGCAGCCAGATTGCCAGGGCAGCGAGTCCGAAGAGCTGGAAGAACGCGAGGTACACGAGATTTCGAAGCCGACCGCGCAGGCCCTGCCCCGGCTCCGCCGGAGCCAGCCACTCGATCGCAGTACACAGGGCAACGAAGGCGAGTGCAGCGCCGAGCGGGACCAGCGCCTGTCGCAACAGCACGAGCCATGCCGACAGCCAGGTCAGAAGCGGCGCAACGATCCACGCGGCGAACCCCGGCTCCACGCTAGGCCTCGCCGGACTCGATCGGATCACGGCTCGTCTGCAGCACGCGCTCGGCGGGCACGCTGAGCTCCCGCAGGAGGTAGCCCGCGAACTCCACCGCGTAGCCCTGCTCGGCGATCGCGAGCGCCATGCAGCGCAGCCAGGCGTCGCGCTCGCGGGGCCCGATGCGCAGGTGCTCGTGGGCGGAGGGGATCCGGATCGGGCCGTATTTTTCGGTGTAGAGGCTCGGGCCGTTCATCCAGCCACACAGGAAGAGGCTCAGCTTGTCCCGCGAGAGGGTCAGGTCCCGCGCGTGCATGCGCCGGATGACCTGCGCCTCGGGGAGCTCGTCCATGATGCGGTAGAAGGCGTCGACCAGACGCGTGATGCCCGCGCGCTCGCCGGCGGCGCGGTAGGAGGTGTCGCCTTCGCCGTAGCGCGGACCTGTGGTCGATGTGCCTTCGCTCACGGGGACGACTCCAGTTTCGATCGGGCCGCGAGTGTAGCCGGGCGCGTTCGCAGGGTATGCTCGGCGCCCAATCCACGGGAGACTCGAGAAGCATGGACAAGGATCGATTGAAGGGGAAGCGGGCCCTCGTGACCGGTGCGGCCTCGGGCATCGGGCGGGCGACGTCGCTTCGCCTCGCCGCCGAGGGCGCGAACGTCTTCTGCTGCGACATCGCCGCGGCCGGCGCCGAGGAGACCGCGAAGATGATTGCGGGAGCGGGCGGAAACGCTTCGAGCGGCGCCGTCGACGTCTCCCAGCTCGCCTCCTGCGAGGCCGTCGTCGAGTCCGCGCGCCGCGCCCTCGGCGGCCTCGATATCCTGGCCAACGTCGCGGGCATCCTGCGCCCGGGGCACACGGACAAGCAGGACCCGAGCCTCTTCGATCAGACGATCGCGATCAATCTCTCGGGCACCTACTACATGTGCCGCTCCGCGTTGCCGCTACTGCTCGACGGCGGCGGGGCGATCGTGAACATCGCCTCGGTCGCTGCGGTCCAGGGCGTTCCCTACAACGCCGCCTACGGTGCGTCGAAGGCGGGGGTGGTCGGGCTGACCCAGGCGTTGGCGGCGGAGTATGCGAAGCGGGGCGTGCGCGTGAACTGTGTCTGTCCGGGCGGTGTGATGACACCGATGACGCAGGCGGGATTCAACGTCGAGGGCGGGATCGACATGTCCCTGATGGCCCGGATCGCACCGCTGGTCCCCCGCGTCGGCATGCCCGAGGAGATCGCCGGTGTCGTCGCTTTCCTCGCGTCCGAAGAGGCGGCCTACGTGACGGGCTCGGCCTATCGCATCGACGGCGGGCAGACCTGCTGAGATCGGCCTCGCGTCCGGCGATCCCGCCGCCGACCTCCCGGCGGCCTACCAGGCGTCGTCGTCGCGACCGAGCGCGAGGAGGCGATGCTTGACGGGCAGCGGCGGAAACTCGGAGGTGTCGCCGCGGCGGAGCTTCTCGACGTGGTCCCCGTCCTCGGCCCAGACGTGGCAGGTATTCAAGTTGCCCGCGATGCGCTGCTCGCGCTCGGCCGCCGTGATCTGGCTTCCCTGCCCGCCCATCGTCGTGCCGCGGCGAACCGAGAGCGACCAGATCGACTGCACGACGGCGGGCGCCATCGCCTGGAGCAGCGCGTTGGTATGCGTGCAGCCCCGATTCCCCCCGAAGAGCTCCCGAACCCGGGCGCTGAAACCCCGCGTGATCGAGAGACCGACGAGCTTCGAGTAGGCGTCGGCGATCAGCGGACAGCCCGTATGGGGATGGGTCTCGAAGACGACGCGGGCGGCCGTGATCAGGAGGGCCGGGTAGGCGACGCGGAGCTCGATCTGCATCTGATGGATCTCGAGAGCGTCCGGGTCGCCCTGGATGTAGAGGCCCGGGGGCTTCGTGTCGGAGACGGCCGACCGCACGAGGAGCTCCTCGTCGGAGACCGCGTAGACCCGCGTCTCGTAGCGGCGGGTGTGGATCGGGTCGAGGTCGAGGTCGTCG
>JANMTD010000601.1:0-3218 GCA_031390075.1 Deltaproteobacteria bacterium
GCCGGCCGCACCGTCGAGATTGAGGCGGCGGCGGGCTGTGTGCATCGGGAAGAGGCCTGACCGACGTGGATTTCTCGCGCGCTATGCTGCAACTGGACTGTTCCGACCCCCCATTTTTGTGATCGAGGCAGCTCCGCCCGGGACGACCGGTCGGCGGCGGGGGGACTTTCCGGGAGGCGGCGTGCGGCCGACCCTCGATTCGAACGGGTGGCTCTTCTTCATACTCATCACGCTCGTGTGGTGGGCGGGGCCGGGGCTCGTATTCGCCCAGGTCCAGGTAGAGGAAGTCACGCCTACCCGCCTCGACCAGGCCCTCGACGGCCCGTGGCGCTGGCTCGATCCCGAGCTGGCCGCGACGACCCAGGCGACTGCGCTCAGCGACGGTCCCTGGCTCGAGCGCGCGATCACACTCGATCCGGAACGCCGTCTCGATGCCCAGCGCCGCCTGGAAATTCCGATCGCGCCGCCGATCACATCGCCGACCTCGCCGAACTCAAAGATCGCGTCCACCCCGCCCGCGGTGCTGTCGCCCGGGACACCGCCCGCGGTCGAGCCCGTCGAAGAGGACCAGCCTGCGCGCGCGCCGATCCTTCGCCAGGCGGCGCTCGATTCCGCGCGCCTGCTCGAGGCGGCGGGCGAATCAGCGGCCGCCGCCGAAGCCTACGCAGGCGTGATCGCGTCTGCGGAGTCCGAGGGCGAGGAAATCCCGGTCGACGTGTGGCACGGCCTCGCCGTCAACCTCGCGCGCGCCGGCGATGGCGCCGGCGCCGAGCGCGCCTTTCTCAACGGTCTCGACGCCGCGGGCACGGTCGAAGATCAGATCCGTTTCCGGTACGACCTGGCCGGCTTCTATCGCTCCCAGGGTCGCCTTCTCGAGGCGATCGCGATCATCGATGCACTCCAGGTCCACGCACCCGCTTCGAGCGAGATCGCTTCGGCGCGAGCCGCCCTGGCCTCGTCGATCGAGCTGACGGCAGTGGCACTGCCCCGCGGCAGCTCGCCCGCGTGGCCCGAGCCCCCGGCCGATCCGAGCTTCGAAGGGCTCGACCCGCGCCTGGCCCGGGTGCTGGCCTGGATTCCCGAGCCGATTCGCCGCGGTGAATTGTCCTTCGGCCAGGTCGTCTCCAAGCTCGCGAGCCTGCGAAATGCCGCCTATCTCGGCGCGGCCGTGGTCGCCCTCGTCGCGCTGCTGCTGCTGCTCCGACAGCGCGGGGACATCGCCGTCGCGATCGTGTATCCGGAGGAGCTGCGCGGGATCTTTCGCGTGCGCTGGCGGCGCAGCCGCGCGCACCTGCCCGATGCGTCGACCGAAGAGCAGATCCGCAAGGGCGGCGCCTCGACCCGTCGCCAGCACCACATGGTCTCCCGCGAGACCCAGTTCCGCCGCCTCTTCACCGGCCGCTACACGTTCATCGTCGACGGTCTCCTGGTCGACCCCGAGAGCGACGAGGTCCTCGGCAAAATCCATGAAGAGAAGCTCGTCCGCGTGCGCCATCGCCGTACGATGCGGATCGAGTTCGACGTCCACCCGTCGACCTGCCCGGTCGACCTGTCGGTCGTCTGGGGCGATCGGCCGGCCCACGAGGCGCAGGTCGTGGTCCCCGGCCTGATCAACAGGCCCCGCGCCGCGACGGCGGGCTCGATCCGGATCCTGCTGCCGAAGGGCACGCACCACCTCCTCGTCGGCTGTGGCGATCGCGTCTTCGACCACTCGCTCGTCGTCTCGTCCTTCCGCCCGATGCCGGTCGTGATCGACGTGCTCGCGGCCGACGCCGTCTTCAAGGGCTGTCCGCCGGCGGTCCTGCCGTATTTGACGGGCGACCTGCCGACCGTCGCCCGTGCCCTCGAGCGCGATGGGCAGGCGACCCTCGGCTACCGCCTGCTCGGAACGAAGTTCGAGCAGGAGGGCGACTTTGCCCGGGCCGCGGATTTCCTCGAGTCCGCAGGCGATCCGCTCGCTGCCGCGCGACTTCGCCTCGCGCACGGCGACGTCAGCCGCGCGGCGTCGCTCTTCGAGACGGCCGAGGCCTGGCTCGAGGCGGCGGAGGCCCATCTGCGCGACGAGCAGCTCCTGCCCGCCGGCGAATGCTACGAGCGCGCACTCGATTACGAGCGGGCGATTCGCTGCTACAGCGAGTGCGGTGCCATCGACCGCTGGCTCACCGCCCTCGAGCGCTACGGCCGCGTCTTCGAGGCGGCCCAGCACGCGATCGAGCACGGCCAGCGGCCCCGCGCGATCCGGCTGCTCCAGCTGGTCGAGGCCACGGCCCCGGACTTCCGCGAGGCCTGTCTCCTGCTCGCCGACGCCTTCGAGACCGAGGCCCACTACGACCTCGCCGCCGCGAAGCTCGACGAGCACATCGCGACCTTCCGCCCGGGCTACGCGCCCGCCGACACCTACGCGCGCCTCGCCGGATGCTGGGAGCAGGCGGGCCATTCCGAGCGCGCTCTCGGTATCCTCGAGGATCTGCGACGACGCGAGCCGACCTACGCGAACATCGCCTCCCGGATCGAGGCGCTGCGCAAGCAGCGGAGCGCCTCGGGCCATGTCTTCGCGTCGCCCGCCCAGCGCATCAGCGATCGGACCCAGGACGGGGCGTCGACGGCCTTCGTCGGAGAGGTCCGCTACGAGCTGCTCGAGGAGATCGGACGCGGCGGGATGGGCGTCGTCTACAAGGCGCGCGACACGCGGCTCGGTCGCATCGTCGCCCTCAAGCGTCTACCGGAGGGCCTGCGCCGCCATCATCCGCGGGCGCTGCAGTTTTTCTTGCGCGAGGCCCAGTCGGCCGCGCGCCTGAACCATCCGAACATCGTGACCGTCTTCGACGCCGACCAGCAGGATGGCCAGTTCTTCATCACGATGGAGCTGCTCGAGGGACAGCCGCTCCATACGATCCTGCGCGAGCGCGGCCAGCTCTCTCCCCTGAACGTGATCGGCATCGCTCGCCAGGCCTGCCGCGGCCTCGACTACGCCCACGGCCAGGGCATCGTCCATCGCGACATCAAGACCGCGAACCTCTTCGCGACGACCGACCGCGTCATCAAGATCATGGATTTCGGCCTCGCGAAGGTCCTCGAAGAGGTCCGCGGCGCCACGACCCTCGTCTCCGGGACGCCCTATTACATGTCGCCCGAGCAGGTCCTCGGCCAGGACGTCGACCACCGCGCGGATCTGTATTCGCTCGGGGTCACCCTTTTCGAGCTCGCGACCGGCCGTG
>JANMTD010000604.1:0-9785 GCA_031390075.1 Deltaproteobacteria bacterium
CGATGGCGACTCGGGTACAGCGCTTCGAGTTCCGGGTGCAGTCGATCGTGGGATTGAAGTCGAAGCTGAAGTCCGAGCCGACTAGGGTGGCCCCGCCCGTCTCGGCATTTCCAGAATCGGCTGTGGCGGTCTGTCGGTCCGACTACCACGAAGTGGGTATTTATCCGACGCATTCTCGGTAGGCCGCGGTCGACGGCGGGTAACCGGCTCTACCCCGAGCGGGGAGTCTTCATGCGTGAGACCTGCTAGGCGACGGCTCGCATCAGCACGACCAGCAGGAGCACAGCCGACCCCCCGATTGCGACGGGGCGGAACGCGGGCCAGAGCTTGCGTTCGACGACCTGCCCGGGCTCGCTCGGGATTCGGCGGCGATGTCGCCCCTCCGCCAGATCGTCGAGAGACTCGAGCCCGACCCAGAGCAGCGGCAAGCTCGCGCACCAGAGCACGCCGTGACTCGCGGCAAAGACCGCGATCGAGAGAGCGAGAGTCGTTTGCAGGAGGCCGCGGAGCCAGAGGCGTTCCTGCGCGTACGGCAGGACGACGATCGCGGCGAACATGAGTGCGAACGCGATCGAGCCGGAAAGCGAGCGAGGCGATGGATCGATGGATCGCGCCGTGAGGTAGAGCAGCGTCACGAGCGCAACCGTCACGAGTCGCCGGCGCGCAGGCGCATCCGACATCGGCAGCAGCGCCGTCTCCGGATTCCGAAACATCTCGGCCAGTGCGAGCTTCAAGACCCACGCCACCGGCACGAGCGCCACCAACCCGAGACCGGCCGTATTCTCCGCCGCGAAGACCTCGAGCCCCCGCGCGCGAATCCAGTCCCACGCGATGATCGTCGCCGCCGCCACCCAGACGCCGACGATGCGCGCGTACTCGCTCCCCTGTGCGAGGGCGGGATTGGCGAGGGCGAAGCCGCCGGCCGCCGCGCTGCGGGGCCAGCTGCAGCCCGTCGGAATCAGCCGCGGCACCGCCGCGACATAGCGCTCGAAGACACCGGGAAAGAGAGCTTCCAGCCGCGCCTCCTCGAGCCGGATCGTCTCCCGATAGGCGAGCCACCAGAGGACGACGTAGGGAACGGCGATCCAGATCCGCCCGATCACGCAGCAGAGCCCGAGGTCGATCAGGAGATTGGCGAGGTAGAACGGGTTTCGGCTGAAGCGATAGGGCCCGGACGTGACGAGCTTCTGGTTCTGCTCGAGACAGCCCTTCGACCAGAAGTGGAGCGCCGAGCCGGCGGCCAGGAGGGCTATGCCGCTCGCAAGTCCGACCGGCTCGACCGACGCCACGAGGCAACCGACGGCGACGAGCCCATTGCGCAGGTTCCGCCGCCGGACGCGCAACCCGGGACTACTTCGGCGGCATCCGGATGCCGCCGTCGACCCGGATGACCTCGGCGTTCATGTACGGATTCGTGATCAGCTCGAGCACCATGCTGGCGATCTCGTCGCCTTCGCCGAGCCGCTTTGGGAAGAGCACGTTCTGGCCGAGATTCGCCTTGAACTTCTCCGAGCCCTCGCCCGTGCCGTAGATCGGCGTGTCGACGAGGCCGGGGGCGATCGCGTTGACGCGCACACCGATCGCCGCGAGGTCCCGCGCGACGGGCAGCGTCAGTCCCACGACGCCGCCCTTCGAGGCGGAGTAGGCGGCCTGTCCGATCTGGCCGTCGAAGGCCGCAACCGAGGCGATGTTGACGATCGCTCCGCGCTGGCCGTCGGCGTCGACCGGCGCGGTCTTCGCCATCGCGGATGCCGCGAGCCGGATGCAGTTGAAGGTCCCGACGAGATTGATCCGGAGCACGCGCTCGAAGGCCGCGAGGTCGAAGGGCTTGCCCTCGCGGTCGACGGTGCGCATGGCGTGGCCGACGCCCGCGGCGTTGACGAGACTGCGGAGCGGGCCGAGGCGGACTGCGGCCTCGACCGCCGCCTGGACCTGCGCCTCGTCGGCGACGTCCGCCTTGGCGAAGGCGCCGCCGAGCTCCTTGGCGACAGCGTTGCCCTTCTCCTCGTTCATGTCGAGAACCAGGACCCGCACGCCGTGCGCCGCGAGGCGCTTGCCGCAGGCGAGCCCGATCCCCGACGCACCGCCGGTGATGATCGACGAGGTTCCGTTCAGGTCCATCGCCGACTCCGGTTCAGAGCTTCGCGATCAAGGGCGCGATGAGCAGCGACACGACGCTCATCACCTTGATCAGGATCGCGACGCCGGGGCCCGAGGTGTCCTTGAAGGGATCGCCGACGGTGTCGCCGATGACGGCGGCCTTGTGCGCATCCGAGCCCTTCTTGTGACCCTCGAGGCGGCCGGCCTCGATGTACTTCTTGGCGTTGTCCCAGGCCCCGCCCGCGTTCGCCATGAAGAGCGAGAGCGAGGCGCCCACGGCGACAGATCCAGCGAGCATGCCCGCCAGCGCTGCCGGCCCGAGCACGAAGCCGACACCGACCGGTGCGAGAATCGCGACGCAGCCCGGCAGCACCATCTGCCGCAGCGCCGCCTTCGTCGCGATGTCGACGATCACCGTGCCCTGCGGCTCGGCCTTGCCTTCGCGCAGACCCGGGATCTCGTTGAACTGGCGGATGATCTCCTGGATGATCGCCTGGGCGGCCTTGCCGACCGCGATCATCGTCGAAGCGCCCACCGCGTAGGGCAGACAGGCTCCGATCAAGAGCCCGATCAGGATCGGTGCATCGTCGAGCTTGAGGATCAGCGCGCCCATGCCCGAGTCCACGCGGACATGGTTCACCTCGAGGATGAAGGCCGAGAACAGCGAGAGCACGGTCAGCGTCGCCGACCCGATCGCAAAGCCCTTGCCGATCGCGGCGGTCGTGTTGCCGACGGCGTCGAGCTCGTCGGTGATGGCGCGAACCTCCGGGCCGAGGCCGCTCATCTCGCTGATGCCGCCCGCGTTGTCCGAGATCGGGCCGTAGGCGTCGACGGTCATCACGATCGCGGTGCCCGCGAGCATGCCGACGGCGCTCATCGCGATGCCGTAGAGGCCCATGCCGCCGGGCATCACGGCGTTGGCGATGTAGCCGACGACCGCGATGATGAGCAGCGAGACGACCGTGCTCTCCATGCCGACCGCGAGGCCCGAGATGACTCCTGTCCCGGCGCCCGTCTTCGAGGCTTCGGCCACGCGTTCGATCGGTCCCCAGGCCGTGTTGTTCTCGGTCACGAGCCCGATCAGGGCGCCGCCGTTGGCGCCGGCGGCGTTCGCTCCGGTGACGGCCTGGCTGACGTGCAGCATCGGCATCAGGATCCAGGCGACGACACAGATGACCAGCGACGGAATCACGAGGGCGAGACGAAGCACCATCGCCGGCGAGTTCCCGCGCAGTGCGCGGGCGATGAAGATGCAGACGATCGAAACGAGGAGCCCCACGCCCGACAGGAAGACCGGCAGCGTGACCGCCAGGAACTTGGCCTCGGATTCGGTGGGCATGTTGGTGAAGATGCTGGACACGTATTCGGGCTTCGCGGTCAGCGCGATCGCCATCGCGGCGACGATCGCCGCGACGAGGGACTCGTAGATGTCGGCGCCCATGCCCGCCACGTCGCCGACGTTGTCGCCCACGTTGTCGGCGATGCCGCCCGGGTTGCGCGGATCGTCCTCGGGAATGCCTTCGACGACCTTGCCCGCGATGTCGGAGCCGACGTCGGCGGCCTTGGTGTAGATGCCGCCGCCGATGCGGGCGAAGAGCGCGATCGACGAGGCGCCGACGGCGAAGCTGTGGATCACGGTCGCGAGGCGCGCATCGCCGGCGTAGTAGTAGTAGAGGCCGCCGAGGCCCATGATCGCCGTCGCCGCGACAGACAGGCCCATGACGGCGCCGCCGTCGAGGGCGGTCAACAGAGCCCGCGGCTTCGAGCCCTCGCGGGCCGCCTGGGTCGTGCGGACATTGGCGAAGGTCGCGGCCTTCATGCCGATGAAGCCCGAGAAGAGCGACAGGAAGGCACCGAGCAGGAAGCAGGATCCGGCGAGCAGGCCGGTCCCTTCGCTGCTGAACGCAAAGTAGAGGACGAGGAAGACGACGATCGCGTAGACCGCCAGCACCTTGTACTCCCGCATCAGGAACGCCATGGCGCCCTCGCGGATGTACCGGGCGATCATGTTCATCGTGTCCGTGCCCTCGGGCAGGGCCTTGACCCGGAAATAGAAGAAGGCGGCCAGCGCGAGGCCGAGAACGCTCGCGCCCAGCGATACCTGGGTCAGCTGTGCAATCAGGTCCGTCATCGTCGATTTCATCCTTACGAGTCGAGAGGCGTCGAGAGGGGCCGAGCGCGTCGCGTCCCTGCGAACACCGACCGTTCGAGCATCGCTTACGCGTCGAAGCTTGGGACAGTCAGGCCGGGGACGGCCCCCCTCCCGGCGTGCGGGAATGGCGGCGCCCGGGCGTGTGATTAGCGACTCCCGCGGGCTCGGGCAAGCAAAATCTTCACAGGATTCGTGGCCTTGCGGGCGGGCTCGCGGCGGCGGAAATAGCCCGGAAGGCCTCAAAAAAGCGGGATGAACCGTCCGCGCGTCGGGTATTCTGGAATCGGGCTATTCCGATCATCCGACAGGGAGAGATCCAGATATGCTGCGACCGACCGCCCCCGCTCGAGGCCTTGTCCATCTTGCCCTGGTCCTGATCTGCCTCGGCGCATCGACGGCCGGGGCCTCGGTCACCTTCACCGCCGTGGCCCACACGACCGGCGACCGGCCCCTCGATTCGCTCCTCGTCGGGGACGAGGTCACTCTCGATATCCGGATCTCGAGCACCGGCGCACCCGCGGTCGTCGCCGTCGCGGCCGGCGTCTTCGGCTACGACCCCGATGTCGCTGGATTCCAGTCGGGCAATGCGGTGTCCGGCTTTCTCTACGATTTCTGCGTTCCGACGCTCGGGTGCTTCGCTGGAATCGACAACCTCCTCGCCGGCGCGCTCAGCGAAACGAATTCCCCGTCGTCCATTGGTCGAAGCGTCACGTTCGCCAACGGGGTCAGCATTACTGAACGTGCCGCCACGGGCGCCCTCGATTTCGGCCTCGACGGCAGCGTCACGGACGCGCAGTTCCGCGTGACGTTCCGGATGCTGGCCCTCGGATCGACGACGCTCACCGTCGGCACGACCACGGAGATCAACGCAGGCCTGGGCGTCGTCTTCGCCAACACCGGCGGCGCGCTCGACCAGGCGACGAACGCAGCGTTCACGCTCACCGTCATCCCCGAGCCCGGGCCGGCTCTCTTGCTGGGACTCGGCTTGATCGGCCTCGCGACCCTCCGCCGCCGCGCCTAGCTTCCGCGATCAGCCGCGCTGCCGTGCGTACTCGACGCTGGAGGTCGCGCCGCCCGAGAACTGCGCCAGCTCGATCGTCCGGCCGTCCGGGTCGCGCAGGAAGATCATGAAGAGGCCGGGGACCATCTCCGTCGGCGGCATCAGCGGCGTCACACCCGCGGCGAGAAGCTCGCGGTGGGCCGCCTCGATGTCCGCCACCGAGAGCGCCAGGATCGGCGAGCTCGACCCGTCGACCTTGCGCGGCCGCTCGGGGTCGGCGCCCATCTCGAGGACGACGCTCCCCCCGACGAGGCAGCCGACGACCTGCTGGGTCCTGCCGGTGCGCGGGTCGGTGAAGGAGCGCTCGAAGAGCTTCTCGAGGCCGAGCAGGCCGCAATAGAAGTCGACTGAGCGGGCGAGATCCGAGACCTGCATGACCACGTGGGAGAATTTCTGGATCTCGAGCGCCATTTGACCTCCTCGCCGCGCAAGAGAAGCCTATTTTGGGTCCCGATGCAGTCCCCGATCCACTTCCTCCGAAACGCCGACGCCATCTCATCCGCTGCCCGCTTCGCCCGTGCCCTCGACGCGGCGGGTGTCCCGCCGCGCGGTGCGGTCGCCTGCCTGCTCTCGAACACGCCCGAGTACATCGCGAGCTATCGCGGCTCGACCTGGTCGGGCCGGCGATTCACACCGATGTCCGGCCGCTGGACGAGCGAAGACGTCGCCTACGTCGTCGAGAACTGCGAGGCCGACGCCTTCGTCGTCGATGCGCGCTATGCGTCGATCGCGCTCGAGGGCGCGCAGCGCGTCGATCCCTCGCGGCGCTTTCTCGTCGGCAGCGCCGAAGGCGGCGCCCTCGCCGGCTTCCGCCCCTGGTCCGAGATCGAGGCCCTCTCGGGCGCGCCCTACGACCGGCCCCTCTGCGGCGAGACGATGCTCTACACGTCCGGCACGACGGGCCGCCCGAAAGGCGTCCTGCGCCAGAACACGCCGCAGGGCCCGCCGCCCACGATCACGGCGCAGGCGGGCGCCGCCATGCTGAGCGCCTTCATGACCGAGGGCGCCCGCGCCGGCATCCATCTCGCTGCGGCCCCGCTCTACCACGCCGGGCCCAACACCTACTGCGACGGCGCCCTCCTGTTGGGCGCCGATCTCGTCTTGATGGAGCACTTCGACCCGGAGCAGTTCCTCGCCACCGTCGAGCGCCATCGCGCGACCTCGACCTTCCTCGTGCCGACCCATTTCGTACGCCTGCTGCGGCTGCCGCCCGAGGTCCGGAGCCGCTACGACCTCTCGTCCCTCTCGCTCGTCTGCCACGGCTCCGCGCCCGTCTCGATCGAGGTCAAGCACGCGATGCTCGATTGGTGGGGCCCCATCCTCTACGAGTTCTACGGGGGCACCGAAGGCGGCGGCGTCCAGATCGGACCGAAGGAGTGGCTCGCGAAGCCCGGCTCGGTCGGAAGGCCGCGCCCGGGCCTCGAGCTCGCGATCCTCGACGAAGCCGGAAACGCCGTCGCTCCGCGCAGCGAGGGCCGCGTCTGCTTCAAGCTCGATGCCACGCCCTTCGAGTACAAGGGCGATCCGGAGAAGACCCGCGAGAGCCGCCACGGCGATGGCTATTTCAGCCTCGGCGACATCGGATACGTCGACGAGGACGGCTACCTCTTTCTCTGCGATCGGCGCTCGGACGTGATCATCTCCGGCGGCGTCAATCTCTACCCTGCGAAGATCGAGTCGGTGATCCTGGGTCTGCCCTTCGTGGCGGATTGCTGTGTCGTGGGCGTGCCGAACGAGGAATGGGGGGAAGAAGTGCGCGCCGTGGTGCAGCTCTGCGATCCGAGCGCGCACGCGAGCAACCCGGCGAGCGACCGGGAGCGTGCGAAGGCCGCTGAAGCGATCCGCGCGGCGTGTCGCGAGAAACTCTCGGGACCGGAGGTGCCGCGCAGCGTCGACTTCGACGAGGCACTGCCGCGGACGGAGACGGGGAAGCTGGCCCGGCGGTCGATCCGGTCGCGGTATTGGGAGGGGAAGGCGCGGAGAATCTGAGGTGTCCTCCTTCTCGGAGGACCGTAGTTCCCCCCTACCGTTCGCACGCCCAGAACAACTATCATCGAACACGGCTCAATCCGAGACGGCGCCCGGCGGCTGTCCACCGCGGAGGCGTAGTTTGAATCGTGAAATCGCGCGAGCGCTCGCCCTGGCGAGCGTGCTCGGATCCTTCGGCTGCATCAATTTCAATTTCTTCGAGGATCGGATCGACGTCAAAGCCGGCGACAAACAGGGTCTCAACCCTGGCGTCTCAGCGACCTGGCAGGTCCTTCCGCGTTCGCAAGAGCCGCGACAAGGTCTCTTCCGAATGGGGGAGGACGTGCAGCAGTCCACCCCGTCGAGTCCAGCCGATGCGTCGAACCGCACGACACCGGGCCGGGACGCCACTGAAGTCGACGGCGCCGCCGGTGATCCCGCCGCGCCGAAGCCCACGGCTCCGGAAGCACACGAGCGCTCCTGGTTCCAGCCCAGCCTGTCGATCGATTTCGACTATCGCGCGGGCGTCGCGGGGAGTGATGCCCGCTCCATGGACGACGAGGAATACCTCGACTACGACGGACAGCGATTCCTCGGCCCGGAGCAACTCGACTACGACTACACCCTGCATGTCGGCTCCGTCAGCGCCCGGGGCGGGGCTCGCTTCCTCGACGTCGTCGGCCTCTACATGCTCGGGGGTCTGTCGACGAGCGCCCTCCAGCTCGAGGTCGACGCGCCCGGGGAACGCGCGGGCGACACGGGCGTCAGCCTCGGAGCCCATTGGGGCTGGCGCGCCGTCCTCACGCCCCATCCGGTCCTCGACCTGTACGGCCAGTGGCAGCTGCACCTGCTCGCGGGGCTGAGCTCGAACCGCGAATCCGTGTTCATGAACACGTCCGAGGTCGGCGCCAACGTCCATTTGACCCAGACCTTCTCGGTCTTCGGCGGCTGGCGCTGGTGGGACTACGAGGAGGTCGTCGACGGCGAGTCCGATCTCGACGTCGACCTCTCCGGTCCCACGTTCGGACTGCTATTCCGCTTCTGACGGGCGTGGGAAGTCCTCGGGACCGCCTCCGCGCGTACGAAATGTTCCAGAAAAAAGAAGAAGACGCCGTTAAGATCCTGTTGCAACCTTGACAGGTCCCGAGGTGACGAGAAGCGATGGCACTCGAGCGCACTCTCGGCCTGCCTGGCCTCACGTTCTACGGGGTCGGGACGATCCTCGGCGCCGGCATCTATTCGGTTCTCGGAGCCGCGGCGGGTCTGGCCGGAGAAGCTCTCTGGCAGAGCTTCGCGATCAGCAGCCTCGTCGCGCTCGTCACCGCGTTGTCGTACGCCGAGCTGTCGACCACCTATCCGCATGCGAGCGCGGAGTTCACCTACTTGCGCCGTGCGCTGCCGGGCTTGCCGGAGCTCGCTCTGGTGACCGGGCTCCTCGTCGCATTGTCGGGCGCTGCGACGGGAGCGACGGTCGCCATCGCCTTCGCGGGCTACCTGCGGACGTTCGTGGACGTTCCTCCCGCGCTGGTCGCATGGGGCCTACTTCTGGCCGTGACCCTCGTCAATGTCGTCGGCATCAAGGCGTCGGGCTGGGTGAATGTCGCTTTCACGCTCCTCGAAGTCGGCGGACTCGTTTTCTTCATCGGACTGGGTGCGACGACGGAGCGGTTCGGCGAGGGCCTGCTGGCGGCTCCGAGCTTCGGGGTCGTGTCGGGGGCCTCGCTCGTATTCTTCTCGTTCCTCGGCTTCGAGAACATCGCCAACCTCGCGGAGGAGGCGAAAGAGCCGAAGCGCGACCTGCCGAGGGCCATTTTCGCGAGTCTCGGGATCGCGACGCTGTTGTATGTGCTGGTCGCGGTCGCGGCGGTCGCGCTGCTTCCGGTGGAGCAGCTCAGCCAGTCCGACGCACCGCTGGCCGACGCCGCCGCGACATGGTCGCCTAGAGCGGCTGGGATCCTCGGTGGAATCGCCCTGTTCGCGACCGCCAATACGGCACTGATCTCCGTTTTGGTCGCAAGTCGGGTCGTGTTCGGGATTGCCCGCAGCGACGGTCTCCCCAAGTCCATGGCGGCCGTGTTGCCCCATCGAAAGAGCCCGTGGCTCGCGACGATCATCGTCGCCCTGGTCGCAGCGGCCCTCGCTCCGCTCGGCGAAGTCGGTGTCGTCGCGAGTGTTTCGTCGTTCGCGTCCCTGCTCGCCTTCGCGAGCGTGAACGTGGCCCTCATCCTGCTCCGGTATCGCGAACCGGACGAGCGGCGTCCCTTCCGGGTTCCCGGTGCGATCGGTCGATTCCCGATCCTGCCGGCGATCGGATTGATGTCGACGATCGCCGTGGCGACCCAGCTCGACCGGACGGCGATCGTCAGCGGAGGGACGATCCTGGTGGGATTTTCGACTTATTCCCTGTGGCGGTATCGCTTAGCGAGCTCGCGCCAGACGGCGAGCAAGTAACTCGAAGGCGAATCGCGCAGACGATTTCTACATTGTGCCGTCGGGCGCCACCAC
>JANMTD010000613.1:0-9196 GCA_031390075.1 Deltaproteobacteria bacterium
GTCGGCGGCGGCCTGGGCCGAGAGCGTCGCCCCGACGACACCGTGGACATCCCGCCCGATCCGGAGACTGTCGCCCTTGCCCTTTCCGACGAACTGGCTGTACCAGCGGTCTGTTGGGAGATAATCGAGGGGCTCGTGGAACGCGATCACGCGGACGCTCCGGACGCGGCCGTCGGGCGAGAGCACGATCAGGATGGCCTCGGGCTGGGTACGCACCGTGTGGACCGCGATCTCTGCATAGCCCAGGATCTGCTCGCCCTGATAGGCCACGTGGATCACCACGACTTTCGCGTCGATCTCCCGCCCCGTGATGGCCTCGATCTTCGCGACGTCCGCCGCGCGCACCAGCAGCGTTCGCCGCTCGATCCGCGAGGCGTCCGGGAAGGCGTCGGCGAGGGCCTGCTTCTGGCTCGCGAAGACCTTGGCCTCCGCGATGCGAGCCAGCCCCGGGGCGAGGAGCACGGCCAGGAGCGTCGCGGAGAAGAACGCGAGGCGATTCCGTCCCTGTCGCGATCCGATCGCGCTCAGAAGACGTAACCGACCATTGCCTGGACCTCGTCCGCACGCTGCCTCGCCCCCGAGCTGCTCGTGCGCGCGAGCTCGAAATGACGGAAGTCGACCTTCAATACGACCTGCGGAATCGGCTTCACCTGGAGCCCCGCCACGTAGAGATCCACCTCCTTCGTCCGATCCCGGGCGAAGCCGAGATCGGCGACGTCGCGCTGTGTGTCGTAGCTCTCGAACCGGAAGAAAGGCTCGACCGTCGCTCGCGACGACTCCATGAAGAAGGGCAGGATGTCGTACCCCGCCTCGAGATACCAGCCGCGCATCTGCTGGGCGATCGACGACATCGCGGACTTCGCGAGCACGCGCGAGAGGTGCCCGGCCTCGTCGATGAAGGCCTCGGTCCAGAGCCCGCGCAGGCTCGCGCCGTAGGCCTTGTACTCGGCGTGGAGCTCGTAGATCGTCGTCTGGGCATCGGGGACGTCGCGCTCGCTCCCGCTCAGACTCGACTCCTGCTCCTGCCCCGATTGTCCCGTGTAGACCGAACCGCCGACCGACAGGCCCGTGACGACGTCGACGTCGACACGGCCGACGAACGCGAAGTCGTTCGACAGGGCCTCGCTTCCGCTCTGGCGACCGCCGCGCAGCCCGCTCGAGCTGAAATCCTTGCCGTCGAAGCCATTGATCACGTAGGCGCGGTACTCGACGCGATCCGCGATGCGTCCCCAGATGCCGGCGCCGTTCTCGCGCCAAGTCGAGGGCAGGATCACGCGCTCGACCTCGGGCCGCTCGGCGCCGAAGAAGAAGTTCGGCTCGTGGATCTCGTTCACGAAGCCCATCGGGACAAGCAGAAGCCCCGCGCGCGCGTTCAGCTCGTCCTTCCAGATGTAGTCGATCGTGAGAAACTCGGTTGCCACCGAGCCGCCCGATCCCGACGTGCCCGCGTGCTCGAACTCGAGCTCGGAGTTCATGACCCAGTTGTCGTTGAACTTGTAGCCGACGTAGAGCACCGCGCGGAGCGCGTCGTAGATGTTGTCGCGATCGTCGTCGTCGGTGTTGTGGAACGTGCGCAGCCGGACTTCGCCGTAGCCGCCGATCGAGAGACCGCCGTCCTTCTTGTAGACCTTCGACGCCGCCGGCCCGAGGCCGTGGAAGGAGTCGAGCGCGACCTCCTCCGGCACGGCGAAGATCGATTCGAGGCGCCCGACCTCCTCGGTGAGGATGTCGACCTTCTCCTCGAGGGTCTCGATGCGCTCGCCGTCATCGACCGGCGTCTGCGCCGGGGCGGCGTCGGAGGGGGTTTGAGATTCTGTGGTCGGCGTTTCGTTCTGGGCCCAGCCAGCGGGTGCGAGCGCGATCACGCCGACCCATGCGAGCGCGGCTCCGAGGAGCCCCCTCGTCCGTTGCATCGCTCATTCCTTCGCATCTCTCGGGACCCGGTTCCGGGCTCGAATCGGGCCCGTGGGCCCGCAAGGCTGCCTAGATCGAAAATGAAAACGCTTTTCAATCTTTGGTGGAGCCTCGTTTTAACGAAAGTCACCGGGCGGATCAACACCTGCCCGGTCGGGCTGACAACCTGAGTCCCGCGGGGCTACCGATCGGGACGGACCACCGGCGATCGGGGCCGGGCCCGTCACGCTACCGTCGCGCCGCATGGGGCCCTCTCTCCCGATCGCGTGGCCGAGATTCGGTCGCGCCGATCGCGTCGCCGCGCTGGCCCTCGCGTGCCTTGCCCTGAGCCCGCTGCTTCGTGCGACCGACGCCTGGGCCCATACGCGCAGCATCTCGTACTCGAGCTTTCTCGTCGGCGCCGACGGGGCGGACATCTCGCTGCGCATGCCCCTCCTCGAGCTGAGCCGGCTCGGACCGGCGGCGCTCCCGTCCGATGTCTTCGGCGAAGTCCCGCCCGCTGCGTCGGATGCGTCGGATGAGGAGAGCGCAGCCGACTCGCTCGCGGGCTCGTCTGCCGGGGAAGCCGCCGAGCGTTTCGCCGAGGCGCTCGTGCTCGTGTCGAACGCGGAGATCTGCCCGCCGAGTACCCGCGTGCGGCGAGCCCCCGATGCCGCGGGTTGGATCCGCTATCGCTGGCGCGTCGAGTGTCCGACCGGAACGGGCGCCCTCGAAATCCGGAGCCGGGTCCTGCTCGATGTCGCGCCCTCGCATCTGCACTTCGCGCGCATGCGCTTCGAGGCGACACCCGAGCGCGTGCGCGAGCAGGTGCTGACCGAGGCAGCCCCGCGGTTCGTGCTGCGCGACGACACGGCGCGCGCTCCGAACGACGATTCCACCGGCGGCGCCGCCTACGAGGACGCAGACGACGAGATCGGGAGTCGCTTCGTCGACTATCTCGCGCTCGGCGTCCGCCACATCCTGTCCGGCTGGGACCACCTCGCGTTCCTCTTCGGCTTGATCCTGCTCTCCGACCGCATCGGGACGATCGCCCGCCTCGTCACAGGCTTCACCCTCGCCCACAGCCTGACCCTCGCCCTCGGCGTACTCGACGTCGTCCATCCCCGGGCGGCCGCCGTCGAAGCGGTGATCGCATTCTCCGTCGCCCTCGTCGCGATCGAGAAGGGCTGGCTCGTCGCCGGGCGGCCGCGTCTGATTCCCGCCTGCCTGCTCGCGGGACTCGCGCTGCTCGCCCTCGCCTCGGCCTTCTCTGCGGCTTCGCTTCCGACCGTGAGCGTGCTCGGACTCATCCTCTTCAGCGCCTGTTATTTCGCGGTCGCCGACCGCACGCAGGACGACCGCCTCCGGATCGCGCTCACCTTCGCCTTCGGCCTGGTCCACGGCTTCGGCTTCGCCGGAGTCCTGCAGGGGCTCGAGCTCCCGACGGAGCGCCTCGTCCCGGCGCTGGCCGGCTTCAATCTCGGGGTCGAGATCGGCCAGATCGGGATCGTGCTGATCGCCTGGCCGCTGCTCGCCCTCGCGTGCCGGGCGACGGCCCCCCGATGGCAGCATTGGGCGCGCGACCTCGCCACGGCGGGCCTCTGCGGCCTGGGCTGTTTCTGGCTGCTCGAGCGCGCGTTTACGTTCTAACGCTCAAATCAGCCGCGGCCCTCGCCGATAGCGACCCGAGTCGTCCGTGTCCTTCCGAGCGCAGGAGCATTCCGCGTGCAACGCAGCCGCAAGTCCCCCGGCACACACCGCGGTGCGATGGATCCGTCCGGCCGTGATCCCGAAGCGCCCGCTTGGGGCGACGGCGAGCGGCGCAACACCGATCGGCGAAACCGACCGACCGCCCCCTGGAAGGATCTCCTGTCGCCGCTGCGGCGGGCGAGCGGTCGGCGCGTATCCGACCAGAAGGGCTACGTCGACCGCTATTCGAAGCGCGACGTTGCACTGCTCTTCGCGATCTTCACGCTCAACATCGCCGACGCGTACATGACGATGCTCTGGCTCGATCGGGGAGGCCGCGAGGCCAATCCGATCATGGCGTTCTTCCTCGACATCGGACCCGTCGCCTTCCTCGCGCAAAAATGCCTGATCGTCGGATTCTGGCTGATCCTGCTCCTCGTCCACAAGAATTTCCGCTTCGCGAAGGTCGGTCTCTACGCCTCGCTCGCGGTCTACGCGCTCCTCTTGATCGCCCACTTCGGCATCGTCGCCCTCGGCATCGAGCCGCCGCCGCGAGACACGGGCGCTGCCGGGCTCGAGCCCGCGGCGACGCAATATCGCTCGCTCGCGGTTCCCGGCCGCGCCGATCTTCCGTCTTTGATGCCCAAGATGCAGGCCTTCGCGATCCACGAAGGATCCCGCCCGCTCAATCGAACAGGCGACCGATCAGCAGCGGAATGACCGGCTCGACGCGCAGGATGCGCGTGCCGAGATGGACCGGCTCGAAGCCGATCGACGCGAGTCGCTCGACCTCGTGATCGAGCAGCCCGCCCTCCGGCCCCACGAAGAGCGTGATCGGCCCTGCGACCTGGTGGGGACACGGATGCGGCGCGCCCGGATGGGCGAGCAGTCCCCGGCGGCCGACGAGCCCGGGGCGCAGCACCTCGTCGACGAGCGGCTCGAAATAACGCAGCAGCTCGACCGAGGGCAGCACCGTGTCCCGCGCCTGCTCGAGGCCGAGGAGCAGACGCTCGCGGATCGCGTCCGGCTTCACGTCGTGGCTCTGCCAGAAGCTCTTCTCGGTCCTCGCCGTGCCGACGACGAGGAGTCGCTCGACGCCGAGGCTCGCGGCGGTCGCGACGAGGCGCCGAAAGACCGGAGGCCGCGGCAGCGCGAGCACGAGCTCGAGCGGGCGTTTCGGCGGCGGATCCGCGTCGAGGCGGATCTCGAGCTCGAGCGTCTCGGCATCGAGGGCGAGGACGTGTCCGCGGCCGATCCGTCCCCCGACGATGCCGACCCGCAATTCGTCCCCGGCCGACGCGCGCAGGATCTCCTCCGCATGACGCCGACGCCGCCCGCCGATCGTCGCCCGACCGCTCTCACGGTCCCACTCCTCCGGCTCGACGAGCAGACAGTTCACGCCCGCGCCCTCCCGGCCGCGGGCGATTCGCTGCTAGAGTCCGACGGGTGAGCGACCTCGACCTCTTCGAAACGAGCTCGGAAGCGACGACCCGCGGTGTTCGCGTCCAGGTCCGGGCACGCTATTCGGCCGAGCACAGCAGTCCGCCCCAGAGCCGCTGGTTCTTCCTCTACACGATCTCGATCGCGAACCAGGGCGATGCGACGGTCCAGCTCATCAATCGCCACTGGACGATCATCGACGGCACCGGCCATACCGAAGAGGTCCACGGCCCCGGCGTCGTCGGCGAGCAGCCCGTGCTCGAACCGGGCCAGAGCTTCGAGTACACCTCGGGGTGCCCCCTGCCGACCCCGTTCGGCTCGATGGCCGGAACCTTCGAGATGCTGCGCCGCGACGGCACGCAGTTCGAGGCCGAGGTCGCGCTCTTCCAGCTGATCCGCCCCGGCTCGATTCATTAGGTCCTCCATCAATACGAGATCCAACCGAGATCAGACCGCGAGGCGCGCCATCAGGACCGGAAGATCGCGCAGGTCATCGAGGGCGAAATCCGGCCGCGGCCCCGCATAACGGGCGAGCTCCTCTTCGGGCTCGCGGATGCGACGCGTCAGCCAGACGGTGCCCATGCCCACGGCAGCGGCACCGGCGATGTCGGCCTTCAGGCTGTCCCCCACATGAAGGATCTCCCGCGGCTCGAGCTCGAGTCCCGCTGCCGCGGCCTCGAATATCTCCCGCCGCGGCTTGCGGATCCCGATCTCCTCGGAGATCACGAGCGAGCGCAGATGCGGCAGGAACCCGGCTTCGGCGACGACGGTGCGCGCGGTCTCGGCATCGGAGAAGTTCGAGCAGAGCCCCAGGCGGAAGCGAGAGGCGAGGGTCATCAATACGGCCTCGTGGTGGGTCGGGATCGTGACGGCGGAGCGGAGGGTGCCCATATGGACCCGAGTCAACCCCGCGGCGAGCGACTCGATCTCCGCTCCCCCGAAGCCGAGGCGCCGCGCGAGCGCGGCGAAGCGGTCGACGGTCGGGAGCTCGACGCCGACGTCGAGCGTCGTCGGGCGAAGCGCCTCGTCGACGCTGTCGAGCAAGTCGGCGAACTCGGGAATCGTTTGCGCGATGCCCGCGCGCTCCCGGGCGAATGCGTGGAGATCGGGCAGGGTCGCCGAGACGCGCCGCCCCCCGACTTCGATCGGCGCGAGGCGGCGATGGTTCTGATCGACGAGTGTGTCGAAGAGATCGAAGACGATTCCCCGGATCAAGGGGCGGCTACTCGCTAGCCCTTCGCCTGGAGCGCTTCGTCGATGACGCGCTTGAAGTTCGAAAAGGGCTGTGCACCCGACAGATTGCGCCCATTGATGAAGAACGACGGCGTACCCGTCACTCCGAGCTTCTGCGCCTGCTCGAGATCCGCGTCGATCGCCTTGCGCACGTCTGCCGACGCGACGTCCTTGCGATAGCGATCGACGTCGAGTCCGATCGCCTTGGCATAGCCCTCGAGGGTCTCGACGCGGAGATCGCGCTGGTTCGCGAAGATGCGATCGTGCATCGCCCAGAACTTGCCCTGGCGATGGGCGGCTTCGGCGGCGGAGTGGGCCGCCCGGGCCTCGGGATGGATCTCGAGCGGCAGGTGCTTGAAGACGATCCGAACCGAGTCGCCGTACTCCTTCTCGATCTGCGCAAGCGTCGGCTCCACCCGGTTGCAGAACGGACATTGGAAATCCGACCACTCGACGATCGTGATCTTGGCGTTGCCCTGGCCGCGAACCGGCGCGTCGCCCAGCTCGATCTTGTACTCGCGCGACGGATCGGGACCGGGCGGCCGGCTCGGGCGCCCGCCGGGCGCGGCCGCGACGGGCAGGTTCTCGAGGGCGTCGGTGGCCCGCTCGATTTGCGCCGTCGCACGCTCGAGGGAATCGGCGACGAAGAAGCTGCCGCCGATCACCGACAGACTGACCAGCACCGCGGCGATGATGATCGACCGCCCGTTCGAAGACTCCGACACGCCCATCCTCCCCGACCCGACACGCGATCGATCCAAGACCGACCGCATGGTAAGGCCCCGGGCAGATTCAATCGACCCCTCATTGGGAGTCATGGGGCCTCATGGGGAGTAAGAAGACGGGGTGGGGGACGAACCGATCAGGACACGAGGCGCTTCTTCTCCGCCATGATCCGACGATGGAGGAGCGGTGACGCCAGGCCAGCCGCCACGAGGAGCCCGACGAGCACGAGAGGCGCATGGCCCGAGAGCGCCGGAACGGGCGTCACTGTGCAGGGTCCCCCGGAGAGCCGAAAGACGTCGCCACCCCCCGCCGAGCTCGCCACCCAGAGATCCCCCGTCGACTCGTCGATCCCGATGCCGCCGAGCGAGCTGACACCGACCGGCAGCGGGTAGTACTGGACCAGGGTTCCGGTCGGCGTGTATTCGGCGATGTCCGTCTCGTCGCTGCTGACGACGATCAGGTTGCCCGTCGAGTTGCACACCTCGAGATCGCCGAAGTTGACCGTGAAGGTCGAGGTGATCTGGAAGGTGCTGACGATGGCTCCCGTCGTCGTGTTGATCTCGGCGATCCGATTCTCGTCCGCCGCCGCCGGCACGAGATCCTGGACGAGAAAGAGCGTCTGGCGCGCCCGATGATAGGCGCCGCCCACGACATGGCTGACGCCGAAGCTCGTGTTCAAGGTCGAGAGCACTGCGCCCGTCGTCTTGTCGAGGGCGTAGATGTCGGCGGGCCCCGTCTCGCCATTGATGAAGAGCAGGGCGTTGGGCGGCAGGACCGTCGCGCCGAGCGTGAACGGCTTGGTCGACAGCTCGACGTCCACGTCGTTGGCGGACTCGCCCCCACGCGGGACCGAGGAGAGCGGAACCCCGGCAGTCGAATAACGCTGGACGGTCGCACCGCTACAGCCATAGACCCAGACCTCGCCCGCCGAGGAATCGAATCCGAGTCCACAATTGTCCGACGACGCCGACGGATCGAATTGACCCGTGATCGTGAGCTGGGCGGAGGCAGCCTGGCTCCCCGCGACGACGAACACCGTCGCCAGGATGGACCGAATCGAATTCCCGAGGCCGGGGTAACGCATGACCTGCTCCCATCGGACCCGGACCGGTATGCCCCCTCGCCCGGGGAGCGATCCGTCCGAAAGTCCCATCGGGTCAGACTCTCATGCCACGGGCCAACGCGTCAAGCGCAATGACGCCCAAAACGAGCCCGGACGGGCTCAGGACCCGCCCCGGGGCCTCAGATCTCGTGCCGGAGCAGGCGCCGGAGCTCCGGCGCATTCGCGCGGACCGAGCGCGTGATCCGGGACATCTGGTTCTGGATCCGAGCGGGGCTCGCATCTTCGCCCCGTGCGATCTCGGCGAGGGTATGGCCCGAGGCGAGGGCGAAGAGCCAACCGCGCTGCGACTCCTCGAGATGCTCGAAGGAATCCTCGATCTGGCGCCAGCGATCGCGCCCATCCGCGAGATCCTCGGGATCGCTCGCAACCCGGCCGAGCCAGTCGACGGAGCCGAGATCGCCATTGAGCCCGTCCTCGATGTCGTCGGGATCGAGGTCCGCGCGCGCCGAGGAGCGGCCGAGGACCTGCCGCGCCTCGTCGAGGACCGCGCCTTCGACGCGTTTCGACACGTAGGCCGAGAGCTCGTGCGCATGGGCCTCCGCCCGGCGATTGCGAAGCGCCTTCAAGAGACCGAAGTAGCCCGCCGAGATCAGATCGTCTCGCCAGGCGGGATCGAGACCGAAGCGGCGTTCGATCCGCTGCGCGAAGTAGCGAACGCGGTGGGCGAAGCGGTCGACGAGCAGGTCGAGCTCGGGATCGGCGCAGGCTTCGACTCGGTGCTCGAGTGATTCGGGCGGGTTCATCGCGGCGCAGCTTGACGGAATCACGAAATGGCTGAAGTGACCCGACACACAACAGATGACATTGATCATCCGTCAGATGAATTCTGGAGAATTCATCCGATCGAGATCCGATCGAGATCCGATCGAGAAGAGTCGCGAGCACGCGCGGCCCTACTCGGTCTCGATGTCCATCAGCGCGTCGAGCACGTCGGCCGCGCTCTGATGCCGCTCGCTCGGATCCTTCGCAAGCAGCTTCGCGATCAGGCGCGCGAGAGCCTCGGGGAGGTCGGGGCGCAGGGAGCGCGGATCGGGCGCGGGGGTGTGGCGATGGTGATAGGCGACCTCGCCGGAGTCGAAGGGGACACGGCCG
>JANMTD010000649.1:0-5520 GCA_031390075.1 Deltaproteobacteria bacterium
CGACGACCCGCGGCGCGCCGGTGATCGAGTAGCTCCAGGGCGCCTCGATGGTCGAGGTCGACCAGACGGGTTTGCCCGTCGTGCGATCGACGGCAATCAGGCGGCCGTCGAGGGTCCCGATGAAGACACGATCATTCCAGAGCGCGACGCCGCGGTTCACGAACCCGCAGCAGATCTTGCGTGCGTACGAACGCGGAACCTCCGGGTCGAAGGTCCAGAGTCGCTCACCGGTCGCGGCGTCGAGGGCGTAGACGATGCTCCAGGGCGCGCTCACGTACATCACGCCGTCGGCGACGAGCGGCGTCGCCTCGACGCCGTGGTCGCTCGCGAGGTCGAAGCTCCAGGCGAGGCCGAGCTTCGCGACGTTGGATTCGTCGATCTGGGCGAGCGGGCTGTAGCGCTGCTCGGCGTAGTTGCGGCCGTGCGAAACCCATTCCGTCGGATCGGCGGCGATGATGCGCGCTGCGTCGACGGCACGGGGCGCCGAACGGGAGCCGGCATCGGCCGCGAGCGTCGCCTGCGAGGATTCGCCGGAGGGCAGCGCGCTGCATCCCGCCAAGGCGAGTCCGAGCAGCCATGCGAACGCGCGGTTCCTGCCCACGTGCCGCATTCGTGTGTCGGGCGTGGACAGGCGAAGACGATCGGACACGCAAGGCATGGCGGGCGCTCCTTCTCCGAGACGAGGAGGCGAACGGACTCTCGGACCCCGGCCACGATACGAGAGCCGGCGAAGGATGGGAATGGGCCGTTATCATGGGCGAACGACGATCGGGGCCGCGAGCGCGGCCGATGCGCTGGAGATCACCGAAGCGAACGTACTGCGAGGATTCGACCCATGGCGAAGCGGGGCAGGCTCGAGGGCAAGGTTGCATTCATCACGGGGGCGGGCTCGGGGATCGGCCGGGCATCGGCCCGGCTCTTCGCCGTCGAAGGCGCAGCGGTCGTGATCGCCGAGAAGAGCGCCGAAGCCGGCGCTCGCGTCGCGGCGGAGATCGAGCAGGCAGGGGGTCGCGCCCTTGCCGTCGAGACGGACGTGACGGTCGAGAGCTCGATCGCGCGCGCGGTGGCGGCGGCGGTCGAGCGCTTCGGGGCGATCCATGTGCTCTTCAATTGTGCAGGGGGATCGATTCCGCAGGACGGGCCCGTGACGGAGGTCGATCTCGCGGTCTGGGACCACAGCATCGGCCTCGACCTGAAGGGCACGTTCCTCTGCTGTCGCCACGTGATCCCGCAGATCATCGCGGCCGGGGGCGGCGCGGTCGTCAACAGCTCGTCGGTCGTCGCGCTACAGGGGCAGCCGATCCACGTCTACTCGGCGGCGAAGGGCGGTGTCCTCGCGTTGACCCGCGCCCTCGCAGCGAGCTACGGCAAGCAGAACGTGCGGGTCAATGCGATCTGTCCGGGAATCGTCCTGTCCGAGCGCATCAAGGCGCGCATGCAGTCGGGGATGCTCGAGCAGGCGGCCGCGATGGGGCACTCGATCGAGTCCCATCCCTTCTCGATCGGCGAGCCCGAGGACATCGCGAACATCGCGCTCTTCCTCGCCTCGGACGAGTCGCGCATGATCCACGGTGCGACGATCGCCGCCGAAGGCGGCATGTCGGCTTACTGAGCCCTCAGCCCATGAAAAGCCTCAGCCCATGAAGAGCCGGGTCGAGGCGCAGCGCGTCCGGCGGATCGAGGTAGCGATCGAGGATCTCGTGCATACGCCCGATGCGCTCCTCGGGGCGGGTCAGCTGGAAATGCCGAAGGCCCGGTTGCCGGAGTCCCCGCTGGACCCGGGGCAACAGGTCGAGGTCCTGCAGCAGCACGGGGCCGAGCGCCCGGATCTCCGCGTCGGATAGCTCGCGGGCGACGGGCCGTGGATGCGCGTCCGCCTGGCCCTCGGGCCGCAGGTCGAAGTTCCACATGTCGAGCAGGCATTCGTCCGGCGTCGCGCCGGGGCGCGCGCGGATCAGGCCGAACCAGCCGGCGAAGACGTTCAGCACCGCGTTCGGAAAGATGTGGTAGTGGAAATCGTCGATCACGTGATGGTCGTCGAGGTCCGCGTAGATCTCGCCCAGGCCCGCGAGATGGTTCCTGATCCGGCCGACCAGGACGTCGCGCAGCGTCTGGCCTTCCGGGACCTCGGGATGTGGCCCGGGCTCGCCCGCGTCGGCGAAGGGGATCCCCATGCGGTGGCCGAGGTTCTCCACGAAGGATTCCCAGAGCTCCTGGCTCGAGACGCCGCCCTGCCGCCTCGGGCTCGAGACGCCGTAGGGCTGGACGAACTTCGTGTGCTTGTCGTAGAGCGTGATGGGCGTGTTCACGTCGTCGGCGATGGCGAGCATCTGCGGGTGGACGGCGTGGAGGTGATAGGTCTCGACGAAGGCGTCGACGACGACCTTCCAATTGCAGGCCACGGGCACCGTCATGAAGGCGTCGCAGGAGAAGCGCTCCATGCCGACCCAGGCGAGCTCGGCCGGAAGTTCCTCGAGATACGCCGCGAGCGGCTCGGCCTCGGGATCGGGGTTCACGAAGACGAATCCGCCCCAGCTGGCGACCTGGGCGGGAACGAGGCCGAGGCGGCTGCCGCGCGCATTCGACGTCGGCGCCTCGGCGATCCTGCCGTCCTCGGGCGAGATCGATTTCAGGCGGCCGCGCAGGTCGAAGCACCAGTGATGATAGGTGCAGCGGATCTGGTCGAGGCCTGACCCGCTTCCGCGAAGCAGGGTATTGCCGCGATGGGGGCAGGCGTTCTGGAAGGCGCGCAGGTCGCCATCGTCGCCCCGAACGACGAGGATCGAGAGGCCGGCGATCTCGTATTCCCAGTAATCCCCCGGCGCGGGCAGGCAGTCGATCGTACAGGCGATCTGCCAGACGCGGGGCCAGAGCCTCTCGTCTTCGAGGGCCTTCCAGGCGGGGAGGGTGTAGCGTGCGGTCGGGATCTGCGTCGTGCGGCGGCGAGTCGGCGACCCGTCCATGGCTTTCGCCCTCCAATCGGGCGAATACACCGTGGAAGCGCCGTTCGCAAGTTGCTGAAGAAGGAGGTTCGTGATGGCCGAGGCAATCGATTATTTCCTGATCCAGAACATGCTGAATCGTTATTCGGACGCCGTCGATCGCGGCGACTTCGGGGCGGTGGGCGAGATGTTTCGGGAGGCCGACGTCTATTTCCCGGGCGAGGAGAAGCCTTCGATCCGCAAGGGCACGGGGGACTTCGCCAAGCATCTCGGCAAGTGGACGAGAGTCTATCCCGACACCGGCAATCCCAAGACCCGACACCTCTGCGTCAACCCGATCCTCGATTTCGACGACGCGACCCACGCCCGCTGCCAGACCTACTTCGTCGTCTTCCAGGCCGCCGAGGGATTGCCGCTGCAAGCGATCATCACGGGCACCTATATCGACCGGCTCGAGAAGCGAGCGAGCCAATGGGTCTTCACCGAACGCCGCGAGCTCGTCGCCCAGGTCGGGAACCTCTCCGCCCACCTGCTGCAGTCCTTCGAGGGGCCGACGGGCGACTGACGCCTCGGCGACCTCTTTAGGGGCTGAGGGCTCGTCATGGGCTGAGGGCTCAGGCCCTTCAGACCTCGCTCTTGACCCCGAAATAGGCCTGGACCGCCTGCCATTTCGCGCGCTCGCCCGCGATCAGGTCGCTGCTGCCCACGGCGTATTCGTGGTGGCCGAATTTGTCCTTCGGCTTGTTCGCGATGTAGCCGAGCATCGCCTTTCGACTCGTGTCGTCGAGCGGGAGCCCGAGTCCCGCGTAGAGCTTCTCGAGGCCGCGCGTGGGGTCGGCGAAGAAGTCGAGGTAGGGAACCGCCTGGATGCGATCCCGCGGAATCGTGCCGGCCTCGACCCAGTCGATCACGCGCTGCAGCGCGTGGACGGCAGGATGGCCGTCGATGAACTGGCCATGGGGCTTGTTGAGGCCCGTGTTGTCGCTCCGCATGTAGTAGAGCGTGCCGGAGACGTCGACGACGGAGGCCGTCGCCTTCACGGGATCGCGAAGCATCAGGACGAGGCGCGCGTCCGGATAGCGCTCGAAGAGCGCCGGCAGGACCGGAAGATGCGTCGGACCCTTGAGCAGCCAGTGCTTCGGCCGCCCCGTCGATTGCAGGAGCTTCAGGATCTTCTCGTGCCATTCGAAGGCGGAGCGGTGATCGTTGGCCGCGACATAGCGCGTGTAGTTCGGGACGGCGAAGGAGGCCGAGAACGCGTACGAGACGAAGGACGAGTAGGTGAACTCGATGCACTCGACGGGCAGGTCGCCACCGACCTTGTGCATGCTGGCCCATTCGGGCGTGATCGCGTCCTGGAGCCCGACGAGGGCATCGGCTCGCGCGATCCGCGGATCGGGCTTCGGGTCTCCGGGATGCGGTGGAGGGCAGGGAAACTTCGCCTCCCACATGTGCACCGAGCGCGCATTCGGGTCGGCGCCCAGGATCTCTTCCATGATGGTCGTTCCCGAGCGCGGCAGTCCGACGACGAAGACCGGCGCTTCGACTTTCTGCTTCTCGATCTCCGGGTGGCGCTTGTACCAGTCGATCACGCGCAGCCGGCCCTCGAGATGGACGAGCAGATCGGAGCGCGTCATCAGGCGGCCGACGAGATGGAGGTCCGCGTGGCGCTCGAGATCGTCGAGCAGGATGCGGAAGGGCTCGCGCCAGGCGTCGTCGCCGAAATCCGAGAGGCCGGTATTCGCCATCGCGGCCTCGAGCAGCGAGCGCTCGTCGAGCAGGATGACGCCGCGCGCATCGATCGCGCGCCCCATCGCGTTGGCACCGCGCACCCATTCGGGTCGCGGACGCGGCTGGTAGCGCAAGGCGCCGTTCGATTCGTTCGCCACCTTCTCTCCGATCAAGCCTTCTGCATGAAATACGGATCGAGCTGTTGGCCCTCCGGCGGGCTGAAATAGGTCTGCACCCGCTTGACGAGCCCGTCGTCCGCGATCCAGTAGAGCTCGATCGAATCCAGCACGATCTGCTCGCCGTCGACCACGCCGTGATTGCGCACGTGCACGGCCGCCTGGTCGAGACAGATCTGCATGAAGACCACTTCGAGCCGCCAATCATGCCCGGATTGGAAGGAGCGATCCCACGACGCTTCGACCGCCGAGAGGCCCTTCTTCTCGGGCCCACCGACGGGGTCCTGCATCACGACGTCGGGATGCCAGTTCGCGATCCAGCCCGCACGGTCCTTGGCGTTCCAGGCTTCGAAATGGGTGCGCAGGGCCTTCTCGGCCTGGGCTCGTGTGGGCATGGGCGTTCTCCGATTGGGTTCGCCCCGACGATACCCGAAACGAAAAAGGGCGCGGCATCCTGCGATGCCGCGCCCCATTCCCATCTTCAAATCAATTATCGAAGACGGACGGACTAGAAGGCGTAGTACATCTGCGCGATGCCAGCGAGGCTGTCGCGGTCCCCGCTGCTGCTGATGAACGCGCGCGCGTCTTTTTCGAGCTCGCGGTCGTAGCGGAGCTCCGCGCGAACCACGAGTCCTTCCGTCAGGGTGTGGTCGACGGTCGCCGTCGCCGTG
>JANMTD010000035.1:0-2606 GCA_031390075.1 Deltaproteobacteria bacterium
CAAGAACACGGCCGCGGGCGTGAATAGGAACCCATGCAAGATGGTCGCGATCAATTCCTCGTCTTCACTGAGAACGAGATGCATGGGTCGATCTTCCTCAGGCCGATTCTTCAGGCCGGTAGTCCCAGCACGTGTTTGGCGAGGATGTTGAGCTGGACTTCGGAGGTGCCGCCCTCGATCGTGTTGCCGCGGGAGCGGAGCCATTCGCGGGTGATCTCGAGATCGGCGTCGTCGAATCCCGCCCCCTCCCAGCCGAGGGCGTCGGGACCGAGGAGTCGGACCAGGAGCTCGTAGCGGCGCTGATTCAGCTCGGTGCCGTAGATCTTGAACATCGAGCTCTCGGAGCCCGGCTGATGGCCCGCGCGGGCGGCGTCCTTGGTCCGCTGCACGGTCAGCGCGAAGGCGCGGCTCTCCATCTCGAAGGCCGCGACCTCGTCGCGGAAGGCCGGGTCGGCGAGGCGTCCGCGGTCTTCCCCGATCCGCGAGACGGCGAGCTCCGCGAGGTAGCTCCGCCCGCCCAGCTTGGTCGGGCGCGGGCCGGCGACGCCGAAGGCATCGGCGATCATCGTCCGCTCGTGGCCGAGGAGCGCCTTCGCGACGGTCCAGCCCGCATCGATCTTGTGGACCACGTTCGCCACCGGGACGCGCACATCCTGGAAATGCGTCTCGCAGAAGGGCGATTTACCCGAGATCAAGAGGATCGGCGACACGCTGACGCCGGGCGTATCCATGTCGATCAGGAGGAATGTGATGCCCTCCTGCTTCTTGGCCGCGGGATTCGTCCGCACGAGGGCGAAGATCCAATCCGCGTTGTCCGCATAGGAAGTCCAGACCTTGGTCCCGTTGATGATGTAGTCATCCCCTTCGCGGACGGCCTTCGTCTGGAGCGAGGCGAGGTCGGAGCCGGCCCCCGGCTCGGAATAACCCTGACACCAACGGATCTCGCCGCGGCAGATGCGGGGAAGATGGAGCTTCTTCTGCTCCTCGTTGCCGAAGCGCAGCAGGGTCGGGCCGATCATCGTCAGCCCGAAGCCGATCAGCGGCGGCGGCAGCTTGAGCTCCCGCAAGAGCTGCGAGAGCACCTTCGCCTGCGCCCCGTCGAGGCCGCCGCCCCCGTATTCCTTCGGCCAGGTCGGGGCCGTGAAGCCGCGGGCCGCCATGCGATCGAGCCAGAGCTTCACATCGGGATCGGGATAGCTCGCCTTGCGGCCGCCCCAGGTCCCGTCGAGCTCCGTGCCGACCTGGCCAAACAGGCCCGCCGGCGCGTTCGCCTCGAGCCAGGAGCGCGTCTCACGGCGGAAGGTCTCGAGGTCGGACATCGGTGGGCTCCTCCGGCGGATACGGATCGCGGGCGCGAACACGCGCATCGGCCAGTCTAAGAGCACGACCCCGCCTTTTCCAGCGCGGAGGCGGGTCGCAACCGGGACTCCGAGTCGAGGCGCTAGTATCGGCCGCGCCATGCGCATCCTGCTCGCCAGCCCTCGCGGATTCTGTGCCGGTGTCGACCGCGCGATCGAGATCGTCGAGCTGGCCCTCGCGCAGGGCGAGCAGCCGGTCTACGTCCGCCACGAGATCGTCCACAACCGCCATGTCGTCGAGGGCCTGCGTGAGCAGGGCGCGACCTTCATCGAGGATCCCGAGGACGCGCCCGAGGGTGCCGTCCTGATCTATTCGGCCCACGGCGTGTCGCCCTCGGTGCGTGCCCGGGCCGAGGCGAAGCAGCTCCGGACGATCGACGCGACCTGCCCGCTCGTGACCAAGGTCCACAACGAGGTCCGCAGGCTCGTCTCCCTCGGTTTCGAGATCGTGATGATCGGCCACGCCGGCCACGTCGAGGTCGAGGGCACGATGGGCCAGGCGCCGGATTCGATGTACCTCGTCGAGGCCGTCGAGGACGTCGCGACGCTCGAGGTCCGCAATCCCGCCCGCCTGGGATGTGTCACGCAGACGACGCTCTCGGTCGACGATACGCGGGAGATCAAGCAGGCGCTGGCCGCCCGCTTCCCCGCGATCGTGCTGCCCAAGCGCGACGACATCTGTTATGCGACGCAGAATCGCCAAGACGCGGTCAAGGAGCTCGCCACCCAGGCGGACCTCGTGCTCGTCGTCGGCGCGCCGGCCTCCTCGAACAGCAACCGCCTCGTCGAGGTCGCCTCGCGGCGCGGGGTCCCGGCCTACCTGATCCAGGACGCGAACGACGTCGATCCGGCCTGGCTCGAAGGAGCCGCCTGCATCGGGATCACGGCGGGCGCGTCGACTCCGGACGTGCTGGTCCAGGGCGTGATCGCGCTGCTCCGCTCGCGCGCGGGCGACGATTTCCAGCTCGACTCCCTCCCCGAGGTCGACGAGGGCATGCAGTTCAAGCTGCCGCGGGAGCTGCGCAGCGCGTGACCGGCCGAGCCCGCCCGTGACGATCCGCGATCCCGGCGACACCGACTCCCTGCCTGCGAGCGCTTCGCCCGTCGATCCAGGTTTCGCGGACACGACCGCCCACGCCCGCTCCGAGCTCGAGGCCCCCGACGATCCCGAGTTCGGCCCACCGCTCCCGGCGAGCGCCGTGGTGGCCAGCGCGCTCGCGGGGATCCGAGACCGGATCGCGCGGCCGA
>JANMTD010000329.1:0-1740 GCA_031390075.1 Deltaproteobacteria bacterium
ACATCGCCGCCCGCGACCTCGATCGCAAGATCTCCCCCTGCTGCACCGACCAGGTCCCGCTCGTCGGCGCCAGCGGCTACCGCGCCTTCTGGAATCGCCGCGAAGTGCTGGCGGAACGATCCGGGCTCAACGTCCACATGATCGAGCATCTCCTGTCGCGCTACGGCTCGCGGACGCAGGAGCTCCTCGACCTGATCGAGGCCGATCCCGCTCTGGGCCACGCCGTCGACGGAGCGCCGACCTACCTCGCCGCCGAGATCCATTACGCGGCCTCACACGAAGGCGCGCTCCATCTCGACGACGTCCTGACCCGCCGGACCCGTATCTCGATCGAGACCTTCGACCGCGGCTGCATCGCGGCACGGGAGGCTGCGAAGATCATGGCGGGGCTCCTCGATTGGGATGCCGCCGCTGAGGCCCGCGAGATCGAGCACTACGACGCGCGGGTCGCGGCGGAGCGCGAGAGTCAGATCCAGCCGGATGACCAGACGGCGGACGCGGCGCGACTCGGGGCGCCGGAAGTGCGGATGGGCGGGCTGAGGGCGGGCGGCGGCCAACAGGGCTCGGCGAGCGTGGAGAGCCCGATCGTCGCGTTCGAGCGCCTTCGGCGCGTGGATTGAGCGGGGTCGGCGGGTTCGAGCTCGAACGAGATCACCTTGAAATCTCGATGGCTGGCTTCGGATTTTCGAGGTGAGAGGTTCTACGCGCCTGGAAGCGGGCGGCCCACGCCTTCGATCTCGAAAACCCTTTCGACCTGGGACGCCTGGCCGACCCGGCTCTCGCGCTCGAGCCGCTGAAGGGCCTGGTCGTCCTCGACGATTTCGAAGGCAATTCATTCGAAAGCCTTCGAATTCGAGCTCTAGACTGTGGCAACGACGCGGCGAGACCAGGTTTTCAAAGCGACTGACGGTCGTCGAGATAGCGGATTGAAACCAGAGGAGATCCCCATGGCGAACCAAAACCAGACCAAGCCCGGCAATCGCATCGGCGGCCCCGGAAGCCTCGCCAACAAGCGCGCCATCGTGATCGGTGCGAGCAGCGGCATCGGCCTCGCGACGGCGGAGGCCCTCGCGGTCGACGGCGCGCACGTCCTGATGTGTGCACGCGGAAAGGAGCGGCTCGAGGCGGCGGCGAAGAAGCTCGTCGCAGCGCTTCCCGAGGCGAAGGACCGGATCTCGACGCGTGTCGTCGACGGGCTCGTCGGCAGCGAAGTCCAGGCGGCGGTCGCGGCCGCCGGCGGTGCGGCGGGACTCGACATCGCCGTCAGCGTCCCCGGCGGTGGCAACTTCTCCCCCGTGCTCGCCTACGACGACGACGATTTCAGCCAGACGATCGACGCGAACGTCAAGCCGATCTTCCTGCTGATCAAGTACGCGGGGCGCGCGATGGTGCGCAAGGGCGGCGGCTCGATCGTCGCGGTGTCGTCGACGGCGGCGGTGATGTCGTCGCCGTTTCTCGCGGCCTACTGTGCGGCGAAGGCGGCCTGCGATCAGCTCGTGAAGGTCGCGGCGGACGAGCTCGGGCGGCACGGTGTGCGCATCAATGCCGTCCGGCCGGGGCTCACGCGAACCGGGGCGACGGATGGCATGTTCGAGGCGCGGCCGCTGATCGAGTCGTTTCTCGCGGAGCAGCCCCTGCGCCACGAAGGCGAGCCCGGGGGCATCGCGCGGGCGATCCGGTTCCTTGCCGGTGACGCAACGAGCTGGACGACGGGCCCGGCGCTGACCCTCGACGGGGGCC
>JANMTD010000083.1:0-6000 GCA_031390075.1 Deltaproteobacteria bacterium
GCGCCGTCGGTGTCGAAGGCCGTCACCTGGCCCTGCCCCTCGACCAATACCTCGGGCTCACGTCGTTCGCAGCGCGCAACGACGCTTGGATCGGCGCGGCCGTCGAGCTCGGAGAGCGAACCGTCCGTGCTGCGCTCGCGACCGCTCGTCTAGAGCCGACCGACATCGATCACTTCTTCTTCGTGACCGTCACGGGTCTCGCGACGCCCTCGATCGATGCACGCTTGATCAATCGCCTCGGCATGAGGCCGGACGTGAAGCGCACGCCGATCTTCGGCTTGGGCTGTGTCGCCGGGGCCGCCGGCATTGCGCGCGCCTCCGACTATCTGCGCGCCTTCCCCACCCATCGCGCCCTGCTCCTTTCGGTCGAGCTCTGCTCGCTGACGCTCCAGCGCGAAGACGTCTCGGTTTCCAACATCATCGCGTCGGGACTCTTCGGCGATGGCGCGGCAGCGGTCGTCCTGTGCGGCGCTGCGCGTTCGGAGATCGGGCCCGACGTGCTCGCGACGCGCTCGGTCTTCTACCCCGGTACCGAACGCACGATGGGCTGGGACATGGTCGACGGTGGGTTCAAGCTGGTCTTGTCCGCGAAGGTTCCGGACCTCGTCACAACCCACATCCGCGCAAACGTCGACGACTTCCTCGCAGCCCACGAACTCGATCGCAAGTGCATCACGCACTGGATCGCCCATACCGGCGGGCCCAAGGTCCTGAAGGCGTTCGAATCGGCGCTCGAGCTTCCGCAACACGCACTGGCACGATCGTGGCAATCGCTGCGAGAGGTCGGCAACCTGTCGTCGGCCTCCGTGCTGCACGTGCTCTCCGATCTGCTCGAAGCGCGAGAGGCGAAGCCAGGCCAGTACGGGCTGCTGATGGCGATGGGCCCGGGCTTCTGCGCCGAGCTGGTGCTGCTCCGGTGGTGACCCTCTGGCTCTACAGCGGCTTGATCGCGCTGCTCGGCGTCGAACGACTGTACGAGCTGCGGTTGTCACGGCGCAACGCCGCGAAAGCCCTGGCCGCGGGCGCGTTCGAGACGGGCACGCTCCACTACCGCTTCATGACCCTTTTTCACGGTGCATTCCTGATCTCCTGCCTGGCCGAGCCGTGGCTCATGCATCGCGCGTTTCCGGGAATGCCAGGACTCGTGGCGCTCGCCTTCGCGGGAGTCGCTCAAGGGCTGCGCTACTGGTCGATCACGGCCCTCGGTGAGCGCTGGAACACGCGCTTGATCGTGCTTCCCGGTGCCGCGCCCGTCATGAGCGGCCCTTATCGTTTCATCCGGCATCCGAACTACCTGGCGGTCGTCATCGAGCTCGTCGCCGTTCCGCTGATCCACGGCAGCTGGATCACGGCGCTGCTCTTCTCGGTCGGAAACGCCGTGCTGCTCCGCGTGCGAATTCGCGCCGAAGAGAGAGCGTTGGGTGCATCGTGGCGGCGGGCGTTCGTGGGCAGGGCTCGGTTCCTTCCGGGAGTCCGGCATGGCTGACCTGCACCTGCGCATCCTCGAAGAAATCCGGCGCGTTGCCCGGAGTGAGCTCGAGTTCACGGGCGTCGTCGTGCCGGAGACGCGGCTCGATGTCGACCTGAACCTCGATTCGATGGCGATGATCGTGATGGCGGTCGCGCTCGAGAACAGCTTCCACGTGCGGCTCGAGGAAGGAGACGACGACGAGATCCGAACCGTCGGGGACCTGGTGAGTCTGGTCGTTCGGCGCGTCGTCGAGGCGGGCACGCGATGAACACACGACTCGTCGGGATCGCATCGCCGAAGCCGGCCTTCGCAACGTTGAACGAAGCCCTCGCCCACGCCGCGAGGAGCGCGAAAGCGCTGACCTTTGTCGACGCGCACGAGTGCGAGACGGTTCATTCGTGGTCGGAGCTCTATGAACGCGCCCGGCGGATGGCCGCGCAGCTCGTGAAGCTCGGGATCGACCCGGGGGACCGAGTCGCCCTGGTATTGCCCACGGGCCTCGACTTCATGGACGCTTTCTTCGGCACCTTGCTGGCTGGCGCGGTCCCCGTTCCGCTCTACCCGCCTGTGCGCCTCGGACGAATGGACGAGTACGCGCGCGCGACCGGGGGCATGCTCGCCGCCACTCGCCCGAGACTGGCGCTCGCCGATCTCCGGATCCGACTCCTGCTCGGCAAGGCCCTCGAGCTCGCGCCACCACCGCTTGGCTGTCGCACGGTTTCCGAGCTGATGTCCCACAGTGAGCAGCTCGAGACCGACGTCTCGTCCGAGTCCCTGGCGCTGGTCCAGTTTTCGTCGGGCTCGACCGTCGATCCGAAGCCTGTGGCACTCACCCATTCGAACTTGCTCTCGCAGCTCGCGGCCCTCCGGTCGGTCCTGGTCGAGCGACCGGGCACGCACGAGAAGGGCGTCTCGTGGTTGCCGCTCTATCACGACATGGGTCTGATCGGCTGCCTGGGTGCCGCCCTCTACGCTCCTGCCGATCTCGTCTTGTTGCCGCCGGAAGCGTTCCTGTCGCGACCGGCGATCTGGCTGCGTGCGCTCTCGCGTCATCGTGGAACGATCTCGCCCGCTCCGAGCTTCGCCTACGGCCTGTGCCTGAAGCGCGTCCGCGACGACGATCTCGTGGGTGTCGACCTTTCGGACTGGACGTACGCGTTGAATGGCGCCGAGCCGGTCTCCATCGACACGATGGAGCGTTTCGCCGATCGCTTTGCGCGCTTCGGCTTGCGCCGCGAGGCTTTGATGCCGGTCTATGGACTCTCCGAGGCCGCGCTCGCAATCAGCTTCACGTCGGCGCACGGCGAGAAGGCCGTGCGTCATGTCGACTCACTCACGCTGGCGACGAAGGGCGAAGTCGTGCCCGGGCTGCGACCGCTCGCTTCGGTGGGTCGGCCCGTACCCGGTTGTGAGATCGAGGTGCGCGGCGAGGACGGGTCGCCGCAGTCCGAACGCCGTGTGGGCCGCATCGTCGTGCGAGGACCGTTCATCATGAAGGAGTATTTCGGAAATCCCGAGGCCAGCGCCCGCGCCGTTCAAGAGGGCTGGCTCGACACGGGGGATCTCGGCTTCGTCGACGCCGGCGAGCTGTATGTTTGCGGCCGGAAGAAGGACATCGTCATCATCCGCGGCGCGAACCACGCGCCGCAGGAGTTCGAGGACTGTCTCGAGTCGCTGGCCGGAGTGCGCACGGGTTGTGCGGTGGCGCTCGGCTTCGTCGCATCCGACACGCAGGATGAATCACTCTTGATCCTCGCCGAACACGCCGAAGATCCGCCCGACGACCTCGCTCAGCAGATCTCCGCGGCGGTCGTCTCGCGAAGCGGCGTTCGCCCCCACACCGTCGTCGTGCTCGCCCCCGGCACGCTGCCGCGGACCTCGAGCGGGAAGCTCCGCCGCGCGGAGGCCCTGCGCTCCTATCTCGCGGGCACACTCCACGCGCCGAAGCCGGTGAACCTGCTCGCAATGGGCAGCGAGCTGGCGAGGTCTGCGCTCGCACACGCCCGCCGAATGTTGCGCGCTTGATCTGGGACGTGGCGATCGTCGGGGCCGGACCCGCCGGTCTGGCGGCCGCGCTCGAGGCGCGCGGGGTCGGCTGTTCGGTCGTGATGCTGGAGCGCCGCGGTGTCCCCGTCGACAAGGCGTGCGGAGAAGGCTTGATGCCGGCGGGACTCGCGGCCCTCGAGCGCCTCGGGATCCGAGCGCGCATCCCCGCCGCAGACTGCGCGATGTTCACGACGATCCGCTATGTGCAGGAGAACGGCCGGTTCGTCGACGGGCGTCTGCCTGCGCCCGGTGGCCTGGGCATCCGGCGCGTCGCGCTTGCGCGGGCGATGGCGGGTCGGGCGCGTGAGCTGGGCGTCCATCTGATCGACGACTGCGAGCTTCGGGCGCATGCGATCGACGACGACGGCGTGACCTTGCTGGCCGGCGGGCGCGAGCTGCGCGCACGACTTCTCGTGGCGGCCGACGGGCTCCACTCGCCGCTGCGTCGCGCAGAGCGACTCGAGGGCCCGCAGTCCGGGCCGATCCGGTTCGGGGTGCGGCAGCACTTCGCGATGGCGCCGTGGGGACATCGCGTCGAAGTGCATTTCGCCGCCGGCGCCGAGGCGTACGTGACACCAGCCGGTACACGGCGGATCGGGGTGGCATTCCTTTGGGAGGGGCGAAAAGGCCTGGAGAAGGTCGGCTTTGGAAGTCTGCTCGAGCGGTTTCCGGTCCTGGCCGCCCAGCTGAAGGATGCGCCCGTCGAATCCGAGCCACGCGGCGCCGGCCCGCTGCGCCACGACGTGCCACGGCGCGTCAAGGATCGCTTCGTGCTGCTCGGGGACGCCGCCGGGTACGTCGACGCGATCACCGGCGAGGGGCTCTCGCTCGGATTCGCTGCCGCAGCCGCCCTTGCTGCCGTCCTGCCTAATGCGCTGGCCACGGGCGCGACGGCCGACAGTTTGCAGCCCTACGAGCTCAGCGTCGCTCGCGCGTTCGCTGCATATTCGCGGCGCACCGGAGCGCTGCTCTGGCTCGCACGACGACCGCGGCTTCGGCGCATGCTGATCGATCGACTGAGCGCCCACCCCTCATGGTTCGAATGGCTGCTTCGGAACACCTTGTGAATGGAGAAGTAGAGCAGGACGCGGTGTCACGAGCCCGTGTTTGTTCCCATGGCTGTCGTCGGGGGGACCGCCTGCGGCGCCCTGGCCTGCGTTTCGGTGACGTGCACCTCCTGCTGGGGAATGGGCATCACGATGCCTTCTTTTCCGAACACGCGGTAGATCGTGCAGTTCAGGTCGTGGAGTACGAGACCGCGGTGGGCGGGCTCGTCGATCCAGCAGAGCATTTCGAATTCGAGGCCATGGTCGCCGAAGGCGCGCAGCCGCATGCGGGCCTGGGGATTCGCGCAGATTCGCGGATGTTCGGCGGCGGCTGCGAGCATCAGGGCCATGACGTGGTCGATGTCCGAGCCGTAGCCCACGCGGACCGGCACCCGAAGCCGGTACTTCTGGAACGGACTGCCTGATTTGTTCACGATCTTGGCGCGACCCATCACGCCATTGGGGATGCTCACCTGGACGTCATCGCGGGTCAGCAATCGGGTACTCCGCAATCCAATCGCCGTCACGGCACCCCGCTCGCCCGTATCGAGAACGATGTAGTCCCCGATGCGATACGGCTTGTCGGTGAGGATGGCGATGCCCGCCACGAGGTCGCCGAGTGTGTCCTGGGCGGCCAAAGAGAGTGCGAGGCCCGCGATCCCTGCGGAAGCGACCAGGCCGGTGATGTTCACGTCCCACGCGATCAGAATCGCGTAGAGGCAAGCGAGTCCCAGGACGACGACCAGGGTGTTGCGGACGAGGGAAGCGGTCGTGGGTTGCGCGATCGGGGGCGGCGCCGGGCGGCGTCCCAACGCCTCGAGCACGATGCGGACGATCCGAACGCCAAAGACGAGCCACGCCAGGATGACGGCAGTCTGGATGAGGGAGAGAGCAATCCGCTCGGAACGGCTTGCCAGCTCGACCGCGTCGATGATCCACATCACGCCGATCAAGACGATCGTCAGGAACACGGCCTGACGGGCGATCTTTCCGAGTCGCTCGATCGACCACTCCGGCCAGTAGCCTACCGATCGGCGGAGGACCTGACCGACCAGCCAGTCCGAGAGGCCGGCGGCCGCCAAACACGCCAGCACGGCGAGCGCAGCCTGCGCGTAAGGCCTCGAGCCCAGGTAATCGGACCACCGGCTCACTATTTCCGTCAGATCACTCATGTGCTCGACCCGATTGCGGACTTCGCGACTTGCTGGATCAGCGCCGACGCGTGGACGCTCAGGAACGCGAGTGCTGCGGCACAGCCGATTCTTCACTCGGCTGTCCCGCGCGCGACCCGAAGCTGTGGCAGTAGACCCAGGTGAATTCGGCACCCAGCAGGAACACCTGGGCCGAGTAGTAGACCCAGAGCAGGACGACTGCCAGTGATCCGGCGGCGCCGAACGCGGAGGTCACACTGCTGCGACCGATGTACAGGCCGATCAG
>JANMTD010000084.1:0-3387 GCA_031390075.1 Deltaproteobacteria bacterium
GCCCAAGGTCCTCCATGCCGACGTCGAATTCGCGGTCGGTTATTCGGAGCCGGCGGCCGGCTCCGACGCCGCCAACATGCAGCTCAAGGCCGAGAAGGTCGAAGGCGGCTATCTCCTGAACGGCCAGAAGATGTGGACCACCTCGGCGCATTTCGCCGACTGGTACTGGGTCGGCGCGCGCACCGACCCCGACAAGGCCAAACACGACGGCCTCTCGCTCTTCCTGATCCCGATGGACCACCCGGGCCTCGAGGTCCAGAGCCTGCCGACGATCGGCAAGGACACGACCAACCAGGTCTTCTTCGAGAACGTGTTCGTGCCCGACGAGTACCTCGTCGGCAAGCGCGGCCGCGGCTTCCACATGATCTCGGAGGCCCTCGATCTCGAGCGCTTCACGATGTTCACGCTCTCGCCCATCGCCCATCGAACCGAGGTGCTCGTCGATTGGGTCAAGAAGGCGAAGCGCGACGACAAGCCGCTCAAGGACGATCCGAACGTGCGCCGCACGATCGCCCAGATCGCGACCGACACGGCCGTCGCGAAGGGTCTCAGCACGCGCTTCGTATGCGCCGCGAAATCCGGTGGCAAGCCGCCCACGATCGAATCGTCGCAGTACAAGCTCTTCACGACCTCCCTGTCCCAGCGCGTCTGCAAGGACGCCCTCGACATCCAGGGTCATGAAGGCACGTTGATGGAGGGCCAGGAGGACGCGCCGCTCTTGGGCCGTTTCGAGGGCGCCTATCGCGCGACCATGAACGAGACCGTCGGCGGCGGCTCCTCGGAAGTCCAGAAGAACATCATCGCCCGGCGCCACCTCGGCCTGCCGAAGAATTTCTAGGCCTTCTTACCCCAGGAGAGAGTTCGATGGATCTCGATCTCACCGAAGAGCAGCAGATGGTGATCGACATGACGCGGTCGATGCTCGCCGAGTATTCGACGACCGCGGTCGTGCGCGACATGGAAGACGATCCGAAGGGCTACCCGGACGCCCTCTGGAAGCAGATGAGCGAGCTGGGCCTCAACGGGCTCACGATTCCCGAGAGCTACGGCGGCGGCGGGCAGACGCTGCTCGAAGCGGCGCTCGTGTACGAGGAGCTCGGGCGCGCGATGACGCCGACGCCGCATTTCGTCTCGTGCGTGATCAGCGCGGGCGTCCTGCTCGCGGCGGGAAGCGAAGAGCAGAAGAACGCCTGGCTCCCCCGCATCGCGAACGGCGACGCGATCCTGACGCCGGCCTGGCTCGAGCCGCAGCGCGGATTCGGCGACGCGGGCATCGCGCTCGCGGCGACCGCCGACGGCGACGGCTTCAAGCTGAACGGCCGCAAGCGCCTGGTCGCCTACGCGAGCTCCGCCGAGCGCCTCGTCGTGCTCGCCCGCACGAAAGCCGGTGTCGACCTCTTTCTCGTCGACCCGCGCGCGAAGGGCGTGCAGATGAAGCAGCTCCTGTCGCAGGGTCGCGAATCCCAGTACCAGGTCGATTTTGCCGACGTGCGCGTCTCGGCAGCGGACCGGATCGGCGTCGCCGGCTCGGGCTGGAAGACCTGGAACGCGGTCATGCTGCAGGGGATCATCCTGCTCGCGGCCCAGGCGACCGGCGGTGCCAGCCGCTGTCTCGAAGAGACGGTCGTCTACGCCAACCAGCGCGTTCAGTTCGACAAGCCGCTCGGCGCCTTCCAGGCCCTGGCCCACTACATGGCCGACGCCTCGACGCGCATCGACGGCGGCCGCGTGCTGGTCCATGAGGCGGCCTGGAATCAGGCCCAGGGCCGCTCCATCGCGCGCTTCGCCCCGATGGCCAAGCTCTTCTGCTGCGAGACCTACCGCGAGACGACGCGGGTCTGTGCCCAGATCTGGGGCGGCGTCGCCTTCACGATCGAGTACGACCAGCAGATGTTCTTCCGCCGCGCGAAGAACCTGCAGCTCTCCTGGTGGGACACGCCGTACCTCGAAGAGCTGATCGCGAAGGACGTGCTCGACGGCTGAGCCTTCAGCCGAAGAGGAGCCCTCAGCCGAAAAGAAGCCCTGCGGTCTTCGTGGGCGTGTTCGTTTCGGGTACAGCGTGCGGACGCCTCAACGCCTCGCTTCGACTGCCCCCGACCGGACTGCCTCCTCCCACTCGGCCGTCGAAAGCCCGACGACCTCCCGCAACACGGACTCGTTGTCGTGGCCGACCGACGATCCGGCGTGGGTCGTGCGCCCGGGCGTGGCCGTGAGGCCGAGCGGGATGCCCGACGCGACGACCTTGCCCCGCTTGAAGTGGGGGATCTCCTCGAAGAATCTGCGCGCCGCGAGCTGCGGATCCCGGCGGAGCATGTCCTCGGCGCTCTGCACGACACCGGCGGCGATGCCGGCGCCCTGGCAACGCGTCATCACCGCATAGTCGTCCTGCTCGCGTGTCCAGTCCGCGATCCGCGCCTCGAGCTCCGCCGCGTGCTCGACACGCGCCGCCATCGTCGCGAAGCGCGCCTCCCGCGCCCAGGCCGGATCGCTGAGCAGCTCGCAGAGCCTCCGCCAATCCGCTTCGTCCTCGACGGCGATCACGCACCAGCGATCGTCGCCGCGGCAGGGAAAGCAGCCATACGGAGCCCGGTCCCGCTCGCCGTTGCCGAGCCGCGGCGGCTCGCCTCCCGTCGCGCCGCTCTCGAGCAGCAGCGGCCCGATCGCGGCGACCGTCGTCTCGAACTGCGACATGTGGATCACCTGCCCGCGGCCACTGCGCGCCCGCTCGCGCAGGCCCGCCATCAGCGCCACGAGGCCATGGAGCGCCGAGAGCGGGTCGGGATAGGCGAAGTGCGAGATCGTGCACTCGCGCTCCGGAAAGCCCGAGAAGCTGCAGAGGCCAGAGAGCGCCTCGATGTTGGGCCCCCAGGTCACATAACGCGCGAAGGGACCGCTCTCGCCGTAGCCGTTGGACTCGAGCATCACGAGGCGCGGATTGCGGGCGGCGAGCGCCTCGTAGCCGACGCCGAGCTTCGCGAGTACGCCCGTGCTGTAGTTCGCGATCACGGCGTCGCTGCGATCGACGATCCTCCGTGCGAGCTCGGCCCCTTCGGGCTTTCGCAGGTCGAGGGCGACGAAGCGTTTGCCGGCGCTCCAGTCGGTGAACCAGGGCGAGCACTCGGGCTGGGTTCCCTGCTCGGGATTTCGCGGCGGGACGAAGAGCCGCGGGACGTCGGGATGCGCGTGGGATTCGATCTTGATCACCTCGGCGCCCGCCCAGGCGAGGATTCGCCCGATCCACGGCGCCGCGAGGCCGGTCCCGAACTCGACGACCCGCAGGCCCGCGAGCGGGAGCGGGAGCGGCGGCGACTCGACGGCGGCGGGGCGGCGCGGGGGGTCAAGAGCGGACAGGACCTCGTCCTGATGCGCGCCCAGCGCAGGCACCGG
>JANMTD010000107.1:0-2478 GCA_031390075.1 Deltaproteobacteria bacterium
CAAGAAATCGAGACCCGGCGGCCGCCCGCCGAAGGATGGCGGACGCCGGCCTGGTCGAAGATCGATGGGCCTTGAATTCGCACCGCCATCCGCTCAAGATGACGATGCGGGCTCGACCGGCCCGACGAGGTGCCCATGAGCTTCGACATCAACGACCTCGAGAGCGACGCAGCCCTTCGCGATGCCGAGCTCGCGTACCTCCGCCGCGAGGATCCGGTGCACTGGGACGAGGAGAACGGCTTCTGGCTGCTGACGAAGCACGCCGACGTGCGCGAAGCGTCGAAGCAGACGGAGGTCTTCTCGTCGCAGCCGAAGGGCCCCTGGCATCTGTTCGAGATGCGCTTCTCGATGCAGGCGCTCGACGGCCCCGAGCACCGGCGACAGCGCGCGATCGTCTCGAAGGGCTTCACGCCGCGGATGGTGCGAAGGCTCGCCGAGACCGCGCGCACGACGATGCACGCGTGCATCGACGCCGTCGCCGCGCAGGGGCGCTGCGACTTCGTGAGCGCGCTGGCGGCGCCGGTGCCGCTGCGTCTGATCGCCGACATGTTGGGCCTGCCCGGCGAGGACTTCGAGCTCTTCAAGAGCTGGAGCGACGCGACTTCTTCCGGGCATCCCGGGGCGACGAGCTCCTCCGAATTCCTGGTGCTTCAGTCGCGGCTCGAGGCGCTGTTGCACGAGGAAACCGCACGCCGCCGGCACGAGCCCCACGACGACCTGATCAGCGCCGTCGTCGCGGCCGAGGCCGAGGGCCGGCTCGATTGGGGCGGCGAAGAGTCCTTTGTCGGCTTCGCGAAGGATGACCTCGTTTCGTTTGCGCAGTTCGTCCTGCTCGCGGGCAACGAGACGACGCGCAACGCGATCTCGCGCGGGATGCTCGCGTTGATGGAGCGCCCCGAGGTCTGCGCGCGCCTGCGCGCGCACCCCGAGCTGCTCTCCAGCGCGTCCGACGAGATCCTGCGCTGGGCGACGCCGGTGCGCGTGCTGCGCCGCACACTGATCCGCGACACCGAGCTGCGCGGCCAGCGACTGCGCGAGGGGGATTCGGCGCTGCTCCTCTATGTCTCCGCGAACCGCGACGAAGAGGTCTTCGCGGATCCCTTCGAGTTCCGCGTCGATCGCCGGCCGAACGAGCATTTGAGCTTCGGGATCGGCCCGCACTACTGCCTCGGCGCGAGCCTCGCGCGCATGGAGATCGAGACCGTGGTCGGGATCCTGCTCGAGCGCCTCCCGGATCTGCGGCTCGCGGCCGGCGCCCGCATCCGCGAGGGCCGCAACCCGATCCTGTCGACGATCGAGGAGATGCCGGTCGAGTTCACGCCGCGCCCGGCCGAATAGCCTCTTCATGCAGAGCGTCGTGCAGCTCGCCATTCCGCTCGCCATCTGCCTCGCGCTGTTCCTGCTTCCCGCCTCGGCCGGTGCCCAGCGGCGGGTCGAGATCTACAAGGCGAAGCACCGCACCGCCGAGGAGCTGATTCCGATCGCGCAGGCCGTGATGGCCGAGGGCGGCGCCGTCGAAGTCGACGCGCGGACGAACTCGCTCGTGTTGATCGGCGATGCGGGTGCGATCTCGGAAGCGCTCAACGTGCTCACGCGTCAGGGCCGCGCGCTGCGAACCGTCCTGCTCCGCTACGACACGCGGCGCGTTCGCGAGCTCGCAGCGCAGGGCTTCCGGGTGCGCTGGACCGCGTCGACGGGCGGGCTCCGACTGGGCGACGTGCGCCCCGCCCCCGATTTGGACTCGGCGATCCGCGCGAAGGCGACCGGATCGACGCAGAGGCTCGTGGAATCCTTCAGCGGCATTCTGCGGGTGGAGGAGGGCGAGGCGACGCGTATCGAGACGGGAACGATCGTTCCCTACGCCACCCACGGTCCCTCCGGTACGAGCACCGAGTTCGTGAACGCGACGACCGGCTTCGACGCAAAGCCCCGCATCCTCGCCGACGGCAGGGTGCAGGTCGACCTCGGCGCTTTCGCGCGCGAGCTCCGTCCGGATCTCAGTATCGATTCGATGGAGGCCTCCACGCTCGTAGTCTTGAAACCTGGCGCCCTGGTGGTCGTCGGATGGACGAGTCGAGAGGGGACCGAGAGTCATGCGGATACGCTCGCGGGCACGCGCTCCGAGCGACGAGGTGATGAGACGGTCCTGCTGCTCCGGGTGGACGTCGAGTAGCGGCGGGTCTTGCGCCGTCGCATCTTGCGGGGTCACGAGAGGTAGGCACGAAGCCCATACGGCGGCGGGACGGCCGGTCTCGCCAGCCGACCCGGCTCCGAGCGATTTCAAGAGGCGCTCATTGATCGATCCGCTCGTCGTCATCATCACCCCGGTCTACAACGGCGGCGACCTGTTGCAGGGCTGCATCGACAGCGTGCTGGCCCAGACCTACTCGAGCTGGCGGCTGATCGTCGTCGACAATGTCAGCTCGGACGAGTCGGCGCGAATCGCTGCGGACGCCGCCGCCCGCGACGGCCGGATCC
>JANMTD010000129.1:0-2882 GCA_031390075.1 Deltaproteobacteria bacterium
CGCCCGCGCCGTCGCCGGCAGCGCGTCGGCGAGCTCGCTCGCGAGCAGCCCGAATCCGAGCGCCGCCTGCGGCAATCGATCGGCCGCGGCGCCGTGCCACCAGGCGGCGAGGGCCGCCGCCTCGAAGGCTGCGAGACCCCCGGCGACGAGGGCCGCGGCGATGCCCGTCAACACGTCCCCCGTCCCCCCGCTCGAGAGCGAGGGCCCGCCCGTCGGCACGATCACGACGCGACCTTCCGGATCGGCGACGATCGTCCCCGCCCCCTTCAGCAGGACGACGGCGCCCGACAGCGCCGCGATTCGCCGCGCTGCGGCGACCCGATCGGCGTTGATCGCCGCCGTATCCGTCTCGAGCAGCCGCGCCGCTTCGCCGGGGTGCGGCGTCAGGATCGTCGGCGCCCGACGTGCGCGGACGAGATCGAGCTCGCCGACGAGCGCGTTGAGACCATCGGCATCGACGACGAGCGGCCGCTCGAGCGAGCCGACGAGCTGGCGAACGCAGACCACGGTCTCGGGATCGAGGCCGAGCCCCGGCCCGAGCGCGACGACCGTGCGCGTCGCGGCGAGCTCTTCGATCCGCTTCACCGAAGCGCTCGCAAAGCCCCCCGCCGCCGTCGCGGGCGCCCGTTCCGTCATGACCTCCGCGCACAGATTCGGCAGCTCGAGCCCCGCCACATCGGGCAGCACGAGCGTCACGAGCCCGGCTCCCGATCGCAGCGCCGCCCGCGCGGTCAACGAGGCGGCACCCCATTTGCCCGACGAGCCCGCGGCGATCAGGACGTGGCCGAAGCGGCCCTTGTGTCCATCGCGCGGGCGCGCCGGAAAGCGAGCTCCCGCCGCGCGCGCGTTCCAGAGCTCGATCCGCTCCGGTCGCGCGGGATCCGGATCGTCGATCCCGACGCGCGCGACCTCGACCCGCCCCGCCCGACTGCGGCCGGGCTCGAGGGCGAGGCCGGGCTTCGGGAGCGAGATCGTGATCGTGCGATCGGCGGCGACGGCAGCCCCGAGGATCTGGCCCGTGTCGGCGGCGATGCCGGAGGGCAGATCGACGGCGACGACGCGGAGCCCGCGCTCGCGCGCCGCATTCATCGCCTCGACGAGGCGCACCATCCCGCCTTCGAGCGGGCGCTTGAGCCCCGTCCCGAAGAGCGCGTCGAGGGCGACGCTCGTGCCGTCGAGGATCTCAGTCCAGTCGATGCCCGCATCCTCGGGGCGCACGCTGCGACAGACCGGCTGGGTCCGCCCGAGCTCGAGCAGGCGCCGCCAGTTCGCCGCCGCATCCGCCGGCAGCCGATCGGGATCGCCGACCAGCACCGCCTCCGCCGGGATCCCCTCCGCCAGCAGATGGCGCACCGCCACGAATCCATCGCCGCCGTTGTTGCCCGCGCCACAGAAGGCACGCACCGGGAGTTCGCAGCGCGGGCTTCCCGCCCGCAGTGCCAGCACGGGCTCGACCAGCGCGCGCCCGGCACTCTCCATCAAGATCTCACCGGGGATCCCGCGCCCCTCGATCGTCAGGCGATCGAGGGCCTGCATCTCGGCGGCGGTCACGAGGGACCAGACGCCCTCGCGATGCGTCTCGCGCGCCGCCGCCGGCGATTTCGACATGGACATGGATGTCGGAGTCCGTTGTCGCACCATCGAGCCTCGCTCTGCCAGAACAAAGGCAGTCAGCATGCGCGGGCACGGCTCGCACCGCCCTGCGTGAACGCGGGTTAGCGCATGGCGTCGCGGTGGTCACGCACGGCGCGGTCGAGGCCGACGAGCAGCGCCCGGCGCGCGAGCCCCCGCCCGAGCACGATCCGCTCGGCCGACGGTGCGGCGTCGATCACCTCGCGCAGATTTCGATCGTCGAGGCCGCCGGCGAGGGCGATGCCCATCCGCAGCTTGCTCGCGAGGCGCGCGGCGTCGCCGAGACCGACGAGGGCTGCCTTGCGCTCGACGTCGGGCAGGTCGACGAGCCAGCCCGTGAAGAGCTCGACGTCGCCGACGCCCTGGACGTGGGCCGCGCGCACCGCATCGAGATCCGGGGTGACACGGATGCTCGTCCGGATGCGCGCTTCCGTCAGGGTCCGCAACACGTTCGCGAGCGAGGCGCCGGCGACCCGCGCATCGAGGGGCGGCACGGGCCCGGTCGCCGAGTGGCGATCCCCGACGAGCACGACCCGATCCGGCCGCGTCGCCAGGGCGAGCTTCGTGAGCGTCGGCGAGATCGGCATGCGCAGCTCGACGGCGCGAGCCGCCGCGCGGAGCGCCACGACGTCCGACTCTCGCACGGGCGAGAGCTCTTCCTGGATCCCGAGCCGCAGGCTGTCGACCCCCGCCAGCTCGGCGAGGCTCGCCGCCTTGCCGAGCTCGCTCTGATCGTCCCCCGCGAAATCCCGCAGCGCCGGCCAGCTATCGAGAGAGACGACGATGCGCATGGGCTAGGCGGCTCCGGCGAGGGCTTGTTTCAGCTTGCTCGCGAGGTGGTTGGCGATCTCGTGGACACGCGTCTCGTCGCGGCCCTCGACCATGACGCGCGCTTTCTTCTCGGTCCCGGAGTACCGGATCAGGATGCGGCCGGCGCTGCCGAGCTCGTCCTCGACCTCGGTGATCGCCTCCTGGAGGGTCGGGAGCGACTCGAGCGGTCGCTTCTCGGCGACGGCGATGTTGACCGTGACCTGCGGATAGCGCTCGAAGCCCTCGAAGAGCTGCGACAGCCGCCGCCCGCTCCGCGCCCGCAGGGCCAGGATCTGGAGCGCGGACATCAGGCCGTCGCCGGTCGTCGAATGATCGAGGAAGAGGATGTGGCCCGACTGCTCGCCGCCCAGGTTGTAGCCGCCCTCGCGCATCGCTTCGACGACATAGCGGTCGCCGACCGCCGTGCGCACGAGCCTGCA
>JANMTD010000167.1:0-2719 GCA_031390075.1 Deltaproteobacteria bacterium
GGCATCGAGCGGGTCGGTGAGCGTGAAGCTGCCGAGCGTGCGCTTGTCGAGATCGTGCCGCGCTCGACTTGGGGGGAATTTCGGGGGTCGGCGGTTTTCTTCGCGGGGTGTGACCGGATTCGTCATGGCGGCAACTCATGATTGGGATGTCGGGCGAGTCGGACCCCCAGCCGGCCGTCCGACGCTTCAAGCGGTGCGGACAGGGGCGAAGTGGGGGAGAAGGGCGGGGCGTCGAGATGGGCAGCATGGGAACGCTGGAGAAGACGGCGGGGCCGCGGGACGGGCTTTCGAGTGCGCGGGATCGGGCGCGGCTGCGGGAGCGCGAGTCGGCGGAGCGGGCTCGGGTCGAGCGGGTGCTCGCTCGGGGACCGCGGGAGGCCGAGCGGCGGCGGACGGATCGGGATTCGGTGCCGGGCTCCGCGTGCGGCGTCTGCGGCGGGAGCGAGGTCGTCGAGGACGAGGTGGGCGAGGGCGCACGCCTCGGCCAGGGCCTTCGCCTCGCCCGGTGTCGCCGCTGTGACCACCGCTGGACCGAGCGGCTCGCCCTTCGCTTCGTGCCGCGATTCCGGCGGCCCAGGGGCCGGGACTCCGAGCCGGCGAGGCATGCGAACGGGGCGTGATACGTTGGCTCGATGCCGAGGCGAGCCCTGCATCCGAAGCTGGCGCGACGTCGAGCGGAGCTGCCCGAACGCGAGTTCCGGCGGATCGTGTGCCTCGTTCCGAGTCTCTCGGAAGCCCTCGTTGCCCTCGGTCTCGTCGACCGACTCGTCGGGGTCACGGCCTACTGCGTCGAGCCGCCGGGCGCCTTCGATGGGATCGCGAAGGTCGGCGGGACGAAGGACGCCGATGTCGAAGCCATCCTGGCGCTTCGCCCGGACCTCGTGATCGCGAACCAGGAGGAGAACACCGCCCGCGCCGTCGAGCGGATCGCCGCCGCGGGGGTCGATGTCTGGGTCAGCTACCCGCGAACCGTTCGCGAGGGCGCCGAGCTCCTGCGCGAGCTGGCAGTTCTCGGTGGGGCACCGGATCGGGAAGCGAGGGTCGTCGCCCCCGTATTCGCAGAGCTCCAGCGAGCGGAGGCGCTTCGAAAAGCCGCCCGCGCGGGCGGGCTTCGACGGCCGCGGGTCGTCTGCACGATCTGGCGTGAACCCTGGATGATGGTCGGGTCGGACACGTACATCCATGATTTGATTGAGCAATGCGGTGGCGAGAACGTGTTCGCGAATCCGGATCGGGCCGTCGATCCGGGCGGTCCGGGCGACACGGGCGATCATTCGGCCGAGCTGGCCGAGCTGGCCGAGCCGGACGCGGCGGAGCGCCCTTCGCGTGATCGGCGTCGCAGCGGGCGGGCGCGCCGATATCCCATCGTCGAGCTCGCCGCGATCGAGCGCGCGGCGCCCGACGTGATCCTGCTCCCGAGCGAGCCGTATCCCTTCGGCGAGGAGGATCGGCGCGAGCTCCTCGGGCTCGCTTGTCCGGCGGCGGCGCACGATCGCATCCATTTGATCGACGGCACTCTGGTCTCGTGGTACGGTCCGCGCATCGCTGAGGCAATCCGGGTACTTGGGCGTATTCTTGCGATTTCGTGAGCGCCTCGGTCCCGCGTGGGTCGTCGGCTCGTGAGCGGCTTGGTCTGGCGTGGGTCGGGTATGGATCGCGCGTCGAACCGGGGTCGCTGCGGGATCATTCTGCGTTGGGCGGTCGGTCGGACCGGCCGCAGATTTCATCAAGTGCTTCCGGACGCTGCCCGAAGAGGGAGGCAGCGCCCGTGCAACTGAGCAGGCATGCGCGCCGGGTGGGATGGGTTTCGACCGGAGGCCGGTCCATCACCACGGGGTCCACAGGGAGGTGCCGAGCACGATGACGAACCAACCGACCGAACGCTGGCGGTCCGGGCGCGCGCCCGGAAGGCGCGGCTCGGGGTGCGGACGCGGGGCCTCGATGGCGCTCGTCGTGTTCGCGCTGCTCACCGGCGCCTCGCAGGCGTGGGCGGCGGAGGTCGTCGAGGTCCGCGTCGGCCGACATCCCGACTTTACGCGCGTCGTCTTCGAGCTCGATCGCTCCGCCGGCTACCGCATCGAACGCAGTGACCCGAGCTCGAAGGATTCCGAGCTGATCATCTCCCTGGAAGCGGGCTCGATCCCGCGCCGGATCCAGTCCACCAAATCCTTCATCGAGCAGGTCGTCGTCGAGCCGAGTGGCACGCGCTCCATCGCGCGCATCAAGCTCGCCCGCGGTGGCCTGCGACTCAAGGAGATGATCCTCGCGAGCCCGCCGCGGATCGTGCTCGACGTGATCGCCGAAGACGGCAGCCCGGCGCCCACCAACGCGCCCAACACCGCGGCCACGCCCGCGGCGACCAAAGCAGCTCCCTCTGTGAAGACCCCGGCGAAGACCTCGGCGCCGGTGCCGGCGACGAAGCCCGCGACGCCGATCGCGAAGACCACGCCGGTCGTGAAGCCCACCCCCGCCCCCACACTCGCAGCCGCGCCCGTCACCCAACCCACGCCGACACCCGTGGCCAGGACGCAGCCCTCGACGACGCCGGCGCCGAAGACCAAGGTGCTCGCCTCGACGGCAACCTCCGGCGCCAAAGCCGCTACGAGCCCGCCGCCCGCGGTCCCGCCGAGTGCCACGCCGTCCGCGCCCACCGGCGAGGCGTTGGCCGCAGCGACACCGGGCAGTGGCGCCGCGAGCGCTCCGAACGAATGGAACGACG
>JANMTD010000227.1:0-4254 GCA_031390075.1 Deltaproteobacteria bacterium
AAATCGACTTCTCCGCAGCGTCCAGCGCCGACATCATCGCCACGCTCGGGCGCCGCATCGATGTGATCCGGCTCAGCCACAATGTGAGCCAGGCCGACCTCGCCGAGCAGGCGGGTGTCTCCCGCAGCACCATCACGCGGCTCGGGATCGGCCAGGCGGTCTCCCTCGACAGCTTCATCCGCGTCGTACAAGCGCTCGGTCTGACCCGGCGTCTTGAAGCCCTGATTCCCGACCCCAGCATCCGGCCGGTGGAACGCATGTCCCTCGGCGGCGGAGAACGGCGCCGCGCCCGCGCCCGCACCAAGAAGGAACCGCAGCGCCCGTGGGCCTGGGGCGAGGACGAAGACGCGAAGGGGGGCCACGAGTGACGACGGCGCGGGTCATCCTCTGGGGAAGCGCGATCGGCGCCGTCACCTGGGACGAGGACCGGGCGATCGGCGTCTTCCAATACGAACCGGATTTCGCGCGAGCCGGCGTCGAACCCGCGCCGGTAGTCATGCCCGTCCGCGCGGCACCTTACGATTTCCCGGAGCTTCCCGTGAACACCTTCAAAGGGCTTCCCGGTCTTCTCGCGGATTCGCTCCCAGACAAATTCGGCAACGCGCTGATCGACGCCTGGTTGGCCGAACAAGGGCGGCGGCCCGGCTCTTTCAATCCTGTCGAGCGACTCTGTTATACGGGAGGCCGAGGCATGGGCGCCCTGGAATTCGAGCCGGCGCTGAAAGCGGTCGAACGACGATCGCAACGCGTCGATGTCGACGCCCTCGTCGCTCTGTCGAACCGGGTCCTCGACGATCGCATCTCGCTTCAAGGCAAGTTTTCGGGGGCGGACGACCGCAAGGCGGTCGAAGACATCCTCCGCGTCGGGACCTCCGCAGGCGGCGCCCGCGCCAAGGCGATCCTCGCCTGGAACGAGGCGACCGGCGAGTTCCGCTCCGGCCAGGCGCCGCATCAGGACGGCTTCACGTCCTGGCTCATGAAATTCGACGGGGTCCGCGCGAACAAGGACAAGGAGCTCGCGGATCCGCAGGGCTTCGGTCGCATCGAGTACGCCTATCATCTCATGGCGGTCGCGGCGGGAGTCGAGATGGCGCCCTGCCGCCTCCATGAGGAGGGCGGGCGAGCGCATTTCATGACGCAGCGTTTCGATCGAAAAGCCGACGGCGGTAAGCTCCACATGCAGTCCCTCGGCGCCCTCATGCACTACGACTTCAACCGCGCCAGCGCCTACTCCTACGAACAGGCGATCCAGGCGATCCGTCTTCTGCGGTTGCCGATGTCCGATGTGGAGCAGCAGGTGCGGCGCGCCTTTTTCAACGTCATCGCGCGGAACCAGGACGATCACGTCAAGAACATCGCATTTCTCATGGACAAGTCGGGCGCATGGCGGCTCTCCCCGGCCTTCGACATCGCCTATGCCTACAACCCCGACGGCGATTGGACGAGTCGACACCAGATGTCGCTCGCTGGGAAATGGGACGACTTCGAGCGCGAAGACCTCATCGCCTTCGCCGTTTTCTCGGGGGTCAAGAAAGGCAAAGCGAACCGGATCATCGAGGAGATCGGTAAGGCCGTTGCTGAATGGCCAGAGTTCGCAGCGCGCGGCGGCGTCTTTGACGACCGCCAAGTTCAGATCGCCAAGTCCCAACGACTCGATCTCGCGCGAACGTTCGCGTAGGGCATTTCGCGGCCATCGCACGTCGTGCACGATCCGAATCCCCCTACCACCGCGTCGGCACGTAATCCTTCAAGAACTGCCCCCAACAATGCTCCCCGGTATTGAACCCGGTGAAGATCGGGTCGAGCACCCGGGCGGCGCCGTCGACCGCGTCGAGGGGAGGCGCGAAGCGTTGGGACATCTCCTTCTCGACGGCCTTGGCAAAGGGATCCTCGTCGGTGACCCAGCCGGTATCGACGCTGTTCATGTGGATCCCGTCGCGCACGAAATCCGCCGCCGAAGTCCGGGTCATCATGTTCAGGGCGGCTTTCGCCATGTTCGTGTGGGGGTGACGGGTGGTCTTGAAGGTCCGGTAGAACTGGCCCTCCATGGCCGAGACGTGCACGACGTGTTTGTCCCGGGTCGGGACCGCGACCATCAGCGGCTTGAGCCGCGCGTTCATCACATAGGGCGCGATCGCGTTCACGAGCTGGACCTCGAGGAGCTCGACGGTCGAGATCTCGTGGAGGTCGAGCCGCCACGAGTTCTTCTCCCGCAGGTCGAGCGGCTGCCCCTCGCCGTCCCGCATGCCTTGCGGGAAGAGCGGCGCGAGCGCGGCCTCGCCCAGCAGGTCGACGACCGAGAGGGCGGCGACGTCCCGCGGCGTTTCGTGCGGCACCAGTGTCCCCCGCGCCGCCGGCTTCGCCGACCCGCCGGTCCCGAGCAGCGCCCTCTCGTCGGGCGCGAGTCGTGCACGGTCCTCTCGCGCCACCATCTCCTCGTAGTAGGCGGGCGGTCGGCGCACCGTCTGGCAGGCGTTGTGGACGAGGAAGTCGAGTCGGGACTCTTCGGCGAGCAGGCGCCGACAGAAGTGTTCCACCGACGGCGTGTTGCGCAGGTCGAGCGCCTCGATCCGGAGCCGCTCGCGCCACTTCTCGAAGTCGGGCTCGCGGCCGAAGCGCTCGGCCGCGTCGACCGAGAAGCGGGTCGTCGCGATCACGTGCGCGCCGGCGCGCAACAACATGAGAGCCGCCTCGAATCCGATCTTGACGCGCGCGCCGGTCACGAGCGCGACGCGGCCCTCGAGATCGGCGCTCTGATGACGCTTGGCCCAATTGAAGGTGGCGCAGGGCGGGCACATGGATTCGTAGTGCGGATGGAGCTCGACGTAGGGCGCCTTGCAGACATAACAGTCTCGAGCGGATTCGAGGCGGCGCACATCGGGCGCCTGCTTGCGCTCGCGGGCCTGCAGGGTGAGCAGCCGTCGGTGCTCCTCGGAGACGTCGAGGTCGGGCGGTGGCGCCGGAAACGCGAGCGAACGCTTGCGGGCGCGGTTGCTCCGCGCCTCGAGCGCGGCGTCGTCGCGCAGGCGGTCGGTGTGGCGCGCGTGTCGGCGGCGCGCGCGGGCGAAGCGCCGCCTCGCCTCCGGTTCGGGCCGAGCGAGCCGGCCCGCCGCGATGCGCAGACGGCGATGGAGCTCCTCGTCGAGTCCGTCGAAGGGGGCCTGCGCGTCGGCCAGCCTCTCGAGCAGCTCGATCAACTGCACGAGATCGAAAGCACTCCGCCGGTTCGCCTCGCGCTCTTGCCGGCCGTCTCGCTCATCCATCCCCACCCCGCTTCCGCGGTCGCCGAGCGTAACCGAGTGTCTGGACGAAAGGTCGATCGCCCTGATGAGGGTTCGGGGGCTCGCTCCATGGCGGGTCAGTTCTCTACTGTCGGTTCCCGCGCATCGCCACGCCCGACGGAGACCGGCTCGCCATGGATCTGATGTACACCGCGCACGTGCCCGCCGGGCCCGGCCCCTTCCCGACGATCATCGCCCTCCACGGCTACGGCGCGAGCGCCCACGATCTGCTCGGCATCGCGCCCCAGATCCGGCGGGGCGAGGTCGTCTTTCTCTGTCCGCAGGGCCCGCTCGCCCTCGAGGTCGGGCCCGGGCAGCGGGCATACGCCTGGTTTCCGATCGACACCTCGGGCCAGGTCGACGCGACTGCGCTGGTCGCCGCTCGGGGGGCCATCGAGGGCTTTCTCGACGACACGATGAAGATCCATCCGATCGATCCCGAGCGGGTCGTCGTGATGGGCTTCAGCCAGGGGGGCGTCATGGCCTACGACCTGGCCCTCGGGCGCCCGGATCGGTTCAAGGCACTGGTCGCGCTCTCGAGCTGGCTGCCCGAGGCCGTCGTCCAGGGACTCCGCCCGGACCCGGCGCGGGCGGGGCTGCCGACGCTGCTGATCCACGGGACGCGGGATCCGATGATCGCGATCGACAATGCAAGGAAGGCGAAGGCGGAGCTCGAGGGGATGGGGATGCACGTGGCTTGGGGGGAGTATGAGATGGGGCATGAGATCACGCCGGGGGCGCTGAGGGATTTGGTGGGGTGGCTTGGGGCCGGAGTACTGGCCTGAGTTCGCGTCGGCGGATCTCGGGAGCGTGCGTTCGTCGCGTTCCGACTCCGCTTTGCGGCGCGTCGGTTAGACTGGGGCCGTCGGGGTGTAGCTCAGTGGTAGAGCCTGAACTTTGGGGGTTCAGCGTCGTGGGTTCAAGTCCCACCACCCCGACCACTATTCCGTGCCGAACGCCGCTAACTCCATCT
>JANMTD010000259.1:0-8054 GCA_031390075.1 Deltaproteobacteria bacterium
GTCCAGCGGCCGCCGCGGACCTGTCGGATGAAGCCGCCGCGGACCTGGCCACCGGAGACCGCCAACAGGTAGTCCGCCCAGATCGGCAGCGCCCCCCGACTCGAGGGCACGCCGATCTTGCGCGGCTCGTCGTAGCCGATCCACACGACGACCACGAGCTCCGGCGTGAAGCCGACGAACCAGAGATCGTTCTCGTCGTCGGTCGTGCCGGTCTTGCCGGCGATCGGGCCGCGCAGTCCCCGCGCGCGAATGCCGGAGCCGGTGCCGCGGTCGACGACACCCTCGAGCAGCGACGTCGTGAGAAAGGCGGTCCCCGCGTCGAGGACGCGCCGTGCACCGGCGAGCGGCGATTGCTCCTGGGCGAGGCCCTGGCCGTCGAGGAGTCCCGTGAAGCTGCGGGCCGTCGGGCGGAGTCCGCCGTTCGCGAACGTCGCGTAGACCGTCGCGATCTCGAGGGGCGAGACCTCCGCCGACCCGAGCGCGAGGCTCGGCACCGCCGGCAGCGGGCTCTCGATGCCGAGCTTGCGCGCCATCTCGACCACGCGCCGGATCCCGACCGCCTGGCCGAGACGGGCTGCGGGTACGTTCAGGGAATCCTCGAGCGCCTCGCGCACGCTGACCGGCCCGCGATACTGCCGATCGTAGTTCAGCGGGCGCCAGGGCCCGGAGGGCGTGTCGACCTCGATCGGCTCGTCGGGAACGAAGCTCGCGAGGGTCACCACCGGCCCCGACTGTCGCGAGAGCGCCGCCGCGTAGACGATCGGCTTGAAGACACTGCCCGCCTGGCGCCGGGCCTGGGTGCAGCGATTGAACTGCGAGGTCCCGTAGTCGCGCCCGCCGACGAGGGCCAGGATCTCGCCCGTCTGCGGCCGCATCGCCAACAAACATCCCTGGAGCTGCGGCCGTTTCTCGCCCTTCGCGACCTTCGGCGCCGGGAGCTGCTTCTCGAGGGCGGCGAGTCCCGTGCGCAGATGCTCGACGGCGGCGCGCTGGAGCGCCGTGTCGAGGGTCGAGTAGATGCGCAGGCCCTCCACGGCGAGCAGGTCCTCGTGGTAGACCTCCGGCAGCTGGCGCTGAAGCATGTCGAGGAAATAACGGTCCTGACCCGACTCGAGCGTGATCACCGCGAGGTCGAGCGGACGCGCGCGCGCGCGCTCGGCCTGCTCGGAGGAGATGCGGCGCTGCTCCTCCATCTGACCCAGCACGAGGTCGCGCCGCTTCGTCGCGCGCTCGGGATGGCGATGCGGGCTCATGGCATTCGGACTCTGGATCACCGCCGCCAGCAGCGCCGATTCGTCGAGCGTGAGGTCGGGCACGCGTTTGCCGAAGAAGAAGCGCGACGCCTCGCCGACACCGTGGATCGCCGTCGAGCCGCGGCGGCCCATGTAGATCTCGTTGAGATAGGCCTCGAGGATCTGCGGCTTCGAATAACGAGCCTCGACCAGCAGCGCCATCACCGCCTCGGTGAGCTTGCGGCGGATCGTGCGCTCGGGGGTCAGGAAGAAGTTCTTGACGAGCTGTTGCGTCAGCGTGCTGCCGCCCTCGCGGATGCCGCCGGCGCGGACATTCGCGAGCAGGGCGCCTGCGATGCGGCGCAGGTCGACGCCGTTGTGCTCTTCGAAGCGGCGGTCCTCGATCGCGTAGATCGCGCCGACGAGATGGTCGGGGACGTCGGCCATCACGACGAGGTCGCGCTGCTCGCGGTCCTCGTCGTAGAAGGCGGAGATCTGCTCGGGCTCGAGTGCCACCACATCGATCGGGTGGCCCTTGTCGTCGCGCATGTCGCGCACGCGGCCCGCCTCGAGGCGGAACTCGATCCGGCGGTCGGCCTCGGGGAGCTCCGGGTGCTCGAAGCCGCGCAGGTGGACGCGCAGGCGGCCGGGAAGAGAGCGGTAGTGGCCCGGCGTGAGGGGGCCCGCCTCCTTCTGCTCACGGTAGCCGGTGCGCGCGAGCCAGCCCTCGAGATCGAGGCGCTCCCAGTCGGCTCCCGTATAGATGACCTTCGGCGCGGCATAGACCCGCGAGGGCACCGAGAAGCGCCGGCCGTCGAAACGCGACTGGACGATGCGGTCGAGGCCGAGGAGCCAGTGCGCGACGAAGAGTCCGACGACGAAGCCGACCGCGAGCAAGACGAGACCGAGGCGCCGCACGACGAGGGGCAGCAGGCGTCCGTGCCGTGAAGTCCCGGTTTTTCGGCCCCTGGCCATCTCGATCCCCGCTCGATCCCGCTTGATTCCCTCTTCACCCAGAGGAGGCCGCCGCAGGTCGCAGCCCGTGCGCGCGGCATCCCATGGAACCCGCGCAGGCTCTCTCGTTCCGACTGGTCACGATCAGCGCGGCTTGTGCGCAGGCCCCCGAATCGCGAGAGTAGGGCGCCATGACGAAGGCTGCCGGAAAAGGCACAGGAACGAAGGCGCGGAGCACGGGCTCGAAGGCCGCCAGGTCGTCCGCGAAGTCGAAGAAGACGCATCCTGAGATGAAGAAGGGAGCGCAGGCCGCGCGCAAGCCCTGGGGCGGCCGTTTCGACGGCGCGACGGATCCCGTGGTCGAGCGTTTCTCCGCCTCGATCGATTTCGACAAGGCGCTCGCCCGGCACGACATCCGCGGCTCCCGGGCCCAGGCGCGGATGCTCGGTGACGTGGGGCTCATCCCGGTCCGGGATTCACGGGCGCTGCTGCGCGGCCTCGACCAGGTCGAAGCCGAGATCGAGGGCGGAAGCTTCCCCTTCGATCCAGCCCTCGAAGACATCCACATGAACATCGAGACCCGGCTCCGGACCCTCGTCGGCGCCGAAGCGGCGGGCAAGCTCCACACCGGCCGCTCCCGCAACGACCAGGTCGCGACCGATCTCGCGCTCTTTCTCCGGGACGCCGGCCTCGCGACCCAGCGCGGCATTCAGCAACTCCGCGCCGTCCTCCTCGAGCGCGCCCGGGAGGACATCGACACCCTCCTCCCCGGCTACACCCATCTCCAGCGCGCCCAGCCCGTCCGTCTCGCCCACCACTGGCTCGCCCATGTCGAGGTCCTCGGCCGCGACGCCGGCCGCTTCGCCGACGCCCGCGCGCGGATCGATCGCTCTCCGCTGGGCGCGGGGGCGCTCGCCGGCTCGACCCTGCCCCTCGACCGGGAGCAGACGGCCCGGGAGCTCGGCTTCGAGGGTCCGACCCGCAACTCGATGGACACCGTCGCCTCCCGCGACGCTGCCCTCGAGTACCTGGCGGCGGCGGCGATCGCGATGGTCCATCTCTCGCGACTCGCGGAAGAGCTCGTGATCTGGTCGACGGCGGAGTTCGGCTTCGTCGAGCTGGCCGACGCCTACTCGACCGGCTCCTCGCTGATGCCGCAGAAGAAGAACCCCGACGTCCCGGAGCTCGTGCGCGGCAAGTCGGGGCGGGCGATCGGGAATCTCGTGACGCTGCTGACCGTTCTGAAGGGCCTCCCGATGACCTACAACCGCGACCTCCAGGAGGACAAGGAGCCCCTCTTCGACTCGGTCGCGACCCTGCGCGACAGCCTCGAAGTCATGGCGGGAACCCTCGCGACCCTCGACGTCCGCCGCGACCGCATGGCCCAGGCGGCCGCCGATCCGATGCTGCTCGCCACCGATCTGGCGGAGCTGCTCGTCCGGAAGGGTGTGCCCTTCCGCGATGCCCACGAGGTGGTGGGCAAGATCGTGGGCCACTGCACCCGCAACAAGCTCGACCTCCGCTCGCTCAGCCGCGCCGTGCTCCAGACGTTTCACCGCGCCTTCGACGCCGGGGCCGACGAGCTCCTCGACCTCGAGCGCAGCGTCGAGAGCCGGAGCCTCACGGGCGGGACGGCCCGGGTCCGGGTCGTCGAAGCCCTCGAGGAGGCGGAGGCGGCGGTGGCCGGCGAGCTCGCGCGGCTCGCCGAAGCGACCCGCGGAGCGGCGCGCCCAGCGGCGAAGCCCTCGCCGGGAAGGCGTTCGTGAGGCGGGCCCCGGCGGTGAAGGCGTCGTCGAAGCCGATGCGAGCGCCGACCCACGCGAGCGCCCGTCGACGCCGGCTCGCCTCGCATCCCCTCCTGGCCTGGCTCACGATTCTCGCGATCGCGGGTACACTGTGCGCCTGCGGCCGCTACGGCCCGCCGCAGCGCCGTACGCCGGAGGCCTCGACGACCGACGCGGCGAGCGACTCCGCCGTCTCGCCCGCCGCGACGACTCCTGAAGACCCGAGTGAAGACGAAAATGACGGCGAAGAGCCGTGGGACGACTGAGAAGCGGGCTGCCCGACCCACCCCTCTCAGAGATGAAGAGAGAGACGAACAGAATGAGCCGTTCGCTGCCCTTCACCAAGCTGCATGGCGCCGGAAACGATTTCGTCCTCCTCGACGGGATCCGATGCGATCTCCCGACCGACCTCGCGGCCCTGGCGCGCGCCATCGCCGACCGGCATTTCGGGGTCGGCTTCGACCAGATGCTGGTGGTGCGGCCGTCGAAGGCCGCCGACTTCCGCATGGACATCTACAACGCGGATGGCTCGCAGGTCGAGATGTGCGCGAATGGGATCCGCGCCTTCTACAAGTATCTGCGCGACGAGGGGCATACGCGCGCCGACGAGATCGGGGTCGAGACGCTTTCGGGGGTCGTGCGGCCGCGCTGGGCCGGGCCCGGGCGCGTGACCGTCAACATGGGGCTTCCGATCCTGATCCCCGAGAAGATCCCGACGACGCTCGCGACCGGCGCCGGGCCCGTGCTCGACGTGCCCCTCGATCTGCCCTCCGATCTCTGGCGCAAGGGGCCGCGGGAGCTGCGCGTGTCGTCGATTTCGATGGGCAATCCGCACTGCGTGATCGAGGTCGAGGACGTCGATGCCGTACCGCTCGAACGTGTGGGACCCGCGCTGGAACACCACGTCGCATTCCCGAATCGCGTGAACGTCGAGTTCATCCAGATCCTCTCTCGCGACCGCATCAAGCAGCGGACCTGGGAGCGCGGGACGGGTGAGACGCTCGCCTGTGGCTCGGGGGCCTGCGCCGTCGCCGTCGCTTCGATGCTCCGGGGGCGCGTCGATCGCGCGGTCGTGGTCGAGCTGCGCGGCGGTGTCCTCGAGATCGGATGGGCCGACAAGAACTCCCCCGTCCTGATGACCGGACCCGCAGCCACCGTCTACACCGGCGAGTGGCCTCTCGACGAGTAAGAGCGACGAATAAGAGCGACGAGTAAGAGCGAAGACGAGTCGTAGAAGACGAGAAGAGGCCCCATGTTCGAAGGCATCCACACCGCCCTCATCACACCCTTTCGCAACGGCCAGGTCGACGAGGAAGCGCTGCGCGCCCACGTCGAACGCCAGATCGAAGCGGGAGTCGACGGCGTCATCCCCTGCGGCTCGACCGGCGAGTCCGCCACGCTCTCCCACCTCGAGCACCGCCGCGTCGTCGAGACCGTGGTCGACGCCGCGAAGGGCCGCGTGGCCGTCATCGCCGGCACGGGATCCAACGCGACGCGCGAGGCGATCGAGCTGACGCTCCACGCCAAGCAGGCGGGGGCCGACGGCGCGCTGCTGCTCTCGCCCTACTACAACAAGCCGACCCAGGAGGGCATCTACGCGCATTATGCGGCGATCGCCGAGGCGACGCGCTTCCCGCTGGTGCTCTACAACATCCCGGGCCGCACGGCGTCGAACATCGCGCCCGAAATCGTCGGGCGGCTCGCGCGCCTCGAGTACATCGTCGGCGTCAAGGAAGCGTCGGGCAACCTCGACCAGATGTCCCACGTCATCGCGAAGTGCCCGCAGGATTTCGCCGTGCTCTCGGGCGACGACTCGTTGACGCTCCCGCTGCTCTCGATCGGCGGCAAGGGTGTCATCTCGACGACCTCGAACGTGGCCCCCCGCCAGATCTGCGAGCTCGTGCGGCTCTTCCAGAAGGGCGACATCGCGGCTGCCCAGGCGATCCATTATTCGCTGCTGCCGCTCTTCGACGTGCTCTTCTGCGAGACGAATCCAATTCCCGTGAAGGCGGCGGCCGGCGCGCTCGGCTGGTGCAGTCCCGAGATCCGACTCCCGCTGACGCGCATCACCGACACGAATCTCGAGCGCCTGAAGGTCGTGCTCAAGGACCTGGAAATCCTGCGATGACGAGTGCTTCGGCGATTGGAGTCATGGTCGTCGGTGCACAGGGCCGCATGGGCCTCGAGGTCCGGGCGGCCCTCGCCGCCGAGCCGCGGCTTCGCTTTGCCGGTGCCCTCGAACGCCCGGGCCATCCCGAGGTCGGCCAGGCGGTCGCGACCGGCGTCGTCCTGGAGGACGATCCCAAGCGCGCCCTCGCGGGCTGCGGCGTCGCGATCGATTTCTCCGTGCCCGTCTCGACGCTTGCGAACCTGCGCGCCGCCGCCGACGCCGCCGTCGCCTATGTGACCGGGACGACGGGCTTCGACGCCGCCGGACTGCGAGAGATCGACCGCCTCGCCGAGCGGATCCCCGTGATCCACACGGCGAACTTCTCCGTCGCGGTCAACGTGCTAGGCCACCTCGCCCGCGAGGCCGCGCGGCTGCTCGGTCCGGATTACGACGCCGAGCTCTTCGAGCTCCACCACGGCCAGAAGCGCGACGCCCCGAGCGGCACCGCGCTGCTGCTCGGCCGCGCCGTCGCCGAGGGCCGGGGTGTCGACCTCGAGAAGCACATGATCCTCGAGCGCGCGGGCGAGACCGGCGTCCGCCCTGTCGGCGCGATCGGCATCCAGGCGCTCCGCGGCGGCGACAATCCCGGCGAGCACACGATCTATTTCCTCGGCCGCGGCGAGCGCCTCGAGCTGACCCACCGCGCCGCCACCCGGGGCCACTTCGCCACCGGCGCCGTACGCGCCGCCGCCTGGATCCTCGGGAAGAAGCCCGGCCTCTACCGGTTCGAACAAGTACTGGAGCTCGCCTGATGCTTTCGCTGCAAGAGATTTCCGACCGCTTCGAGCTCCAGGACCTGATCTACCGCTATTCGCAGATCATCGACGGCAAGGACTTCGACAAGCTCGCCTCCGACGTCTTCACACCGGACGCCTTCATCGACTACAGCGCCTTCGGCGGCTCGAAGGGCGACCTCCCGTCGACGATCGCGTTCCTGCACAAGGCGATGCGGCGTTTCCCGAACACGCAGCACCTGAACGCCAACATCCAGCTGAAGATCGACGGCGATCGCGCGACCGGCAGACTCATGTGTTACAACCCGCAGGAATTCACGAACGAGCGGGGCGAGATCGACGTGCTGGTCTGCGGCCTCTGGTACGTCGACGAATACGTGCGCACCTCGAAGGGCTGGCGGATCAAGAACCGGGTCGAAGAGCGCTGCTATTTCGCCAATCAGCCGAAGGATCTGAGGCTCTAGAAGCCTCTCACTTCACTGCGGCTCGTTCGCCGATCCCGGCTCGCGGAGTCCGCTCTCGAGCTCGATCGGATACCTCGAGACGACCGCGTCGACCCCGCGCTCGAGGCCCTGCTCTCGTTTCTCTCGCATCAGCTCTTCACGCAGCGCGCCCTCGACCTCTGCGAGCGCCGGCAGCCGCGGCTCGTCCCGCGCCGTCAGGAGCACGAGATGAAGCCCGTGCTCCGATCGATGCGGGCCCGACCACTCGTCCGCGCGGACCGGGAGCTCGGCCAACGTCTTCGACATCGCCTCGCCGAAATGACTCCGCACCTCGTCGAGTGTTCGATCGACATAGTGCCGGTCGTAGAGGAAGCGATCGCCGAGGGCGAGCGCGCCGTCGAAGTCGATCGCCTCGCGGTTCAACCGCGCGAGCAGGGCGCGTGCCTTCGCGTCCGCCTCGGCCTCGCGACCCTCCTCCTCCCGGACGAACACGTGCGCAAAGCGAACGGTCGCGGGCTCACGCAGCTCTTCCGCCCGCTCGCGATAGGCGGCCTCGATCTTCTCGTCGGAGACGACGAGCGCCGACTCCCCCGCGCCTTCGACGAGGAACTCCATCTGCTGGACGAGTCGCCGCCGGATAAGCTCGTCGTCGCGGTCGAGGCCGAGCGTGCGCGCCTCGCGCACGAGCGCCTCCTCGCGGACGTAGCGGTCGATCCAGTCCTGCCGGACGGCGGGCG
>JANMTD010000273.1:0-6931 GCA_031390075.1 Deltaproteobacteria bacterium
GATCATCGCCGGGCTCGCGCTTGCGCTCGGGGCCATCGGTCTCGGTCGGGCATGGGTCGCCGCGGACGTCACGGGCGCGGACGGCTCGCTCGCCGGGACGTCCAGTAACGACCAGGATCCGCGTACGACTGGACTCGCGTCGCCGGCTTTGGGCGCTGCAGCCAGCCGGTCGGCGCACGCGCCGACGCGGGGGACGAGCGGTCGCCCAGCCCGCGCCGAGTCCGAGTCCGTTGCAGCGGCCGCTGATCCGGCTCTCGCCCGGGCTGTGAGCCTCGATTCAGCACGACCCGAGCGCATCCGCGCGACCCTCGCCCGGGCGATCGAGGAAGCGCGGCGCAGCCGGCGCCTCGAGGTCGCCCCCGAGATCATCGAAGCCGCGGCCCGAAACGGCCGCGTGCGGGTCATCTTCGAGACCGCTCCGGGCGCCGACGCGAGCGGCCTGGCAGCCACCCTCGATTCGGGCGGCGGCGCCGCATCCGTCGAAGACCTGCGCGTATTCCCGCTGCTGGGCCATGGCGCCGCGCAGCTCTCGCCGGCCGCGCTGCGGAACCTGATCGCCGAGACGACGACGCACTCGATCGAGCTCGACGGGACCCACCGCGCGAGTCTGCTCGAGAGCGTCCCGCAGATCGGAGCGGATCTCGCCCAGGCCGCGACCCACGACGGCGACGGCTTCGCGGTCGCCGTGATCGATACCGGCGTCGACACCGACCATCCGATGTTCGGCACGCGCGTGATCGAGGAGGCCTGCTTCTCCCTCGACGCAGGCTGTCCGAACGGCGCGGACGAGATGATGGGCGCCGGCGCGGCCGCGCCGTGTGCGCTCGCGGGCTGCGATCACGGCACCCATGTCGCCGGCATCGCGGTCGGCGATGCGGCGACGGGTCCCCTGGTCGGCGTGGCCCCCCATGCAGACCTGATCGCGATCAACGTCTTCAGCGAGATCGACGGCGAGCCCGGCGCCTACACGTCGGACATCCTCGCCGCGATGCAGCACGTGCTCGCGCTATCCGCCTTCCACGACATCGCGGCCGTGAATCTCTCGCTCGGCGGCCAGGTCTACACCTCGACGCAGAGCTGCAATCAGGCTTCGCCCTCGCAGAGCAATGCCGTCGCCCAGCTGCGCGATGCCGGCATCGCGACCGTCGCCGCCTCCGGCAACGATGCCTTCACGAATGCGATCGCGAGCCCGGCGTGTCTGTCGAACGTGCTCAGTGTCGGCTCGGTCGGCTCCCTCGACAACGGAGACGAAGTCACCTCCTTCTCGAACGCGGCGGATTTCCTCACGCTGCTGGCGCCCGGGGAATCGATCCAATCGGCGGCCGTCGGCGGCGGGACGCGCAACGGATCCGGCACGTCGATGGCGACACCGCATGTCGCCGGGGCCATCGCGGCGATCCGCGAAGCCGTGCCCTCGGCGAGTGTCGCCGAGATCGAGAATGCGCTCGTCCTCGCGGGCCAACCGATCCTCGACGACCGCAACGGCATCACGACGCCGCGGCTTCGCGTCGATCAGGCGATCGCGATGCTCGAGGCCGCGGGCCCGCCGTCGGGTGGCGGCGATCCGGCCGGGGCGGGCGGCGCCGGCGACGATGCCGTCGCGTCCCAGAGCGAGGGCGGCGGCGGGGGCGGCGGTTGCGGGCTGGTGGGCATCGAGCCCTTCGTCGTGCTCGCCCTCGTGCGCCGCAGGCGGAGACGCTGAGACTCGGCCGGCATCGCCCACACGCTCGTGCGAGAATGCGCGACACGGGAGGTGGGCACGTCGATGTCGGTCCATGGCGAATACCAGCGGGCGCTGCGCGTCGTGCAGCACCGGCTCAGCGAGTCGGAATTCCTGATGGGCGAGGGCTGGGGCGCGAAGCTCGAGCGCGCGCAGCTCGAGGAGGGCCGCGATCTGTCCTCAGCGGCGCAGACCTCGCTCGAGCTGCTCGCGGGCCTCGAGGCCGCGCTCGCGGGCGAAGGCCCGCCGGCCGACGGCGCAATCGTCTCCGGGATCTCACACGGGCGCCTCGAGCTCTTGCGTGATGCCTGCCACCATCTGCGTGCCCATTGCCAAGCGATCCTGGGAGTCAGCGCGACCAGGCCGTGATCTCCGGAAATGCAGCTCCGGCGCAGCCCGCTCGTGGTAGGATCGTCGTCGCCCCTGCGACAGGGAATGGGGCGTCGAGGCGGGCTCGAAACCCGGGTGCGGAAGGCTCGAAGCGGATGCGATTTTCGATGGCAGCCCTCTCGCGCTTCGCAGTATCCCCGCTCGGATCGGCTCTGGTCTCCGCCGCAACATTTCTCTCGATCCCGACCGCTTGCGCGTTCGCGACCCTGATTGCGACCGGTACGGGAACGGGCAATACGACCGCGCCGAATCCGGATCCCGGCTTCAGCCGCGTCGGCGTCGTGAACGGGCTCTCGGCCGTGTATTTCCGCAACGGCTGGGTCCTGACCGCGAATCACGTGGGCGCGGCGACGTTCTGGCTCGCCGGAACGGGCCATGCGCCGGTCCCCGGCTCGACCGTGCGGTTCAGCAATCCCGATTCCACACAAGCCGACCTGATCGCATTCAAGCTCGCGACACGACCCGCCCTCGCCGACATCGCCCTCACCGACTCCCCGGCCAGCGTTTCGACCCTCGTGACCGTGATCGGGCGCGGCGCCGATCGCGGGAGTGCGACGAGCTGGATGGGTGTCAGCGGATGGACCTGGGCGGCTTCGGCCTCGATGCGCTGGGGCACCAATCGCATCAGCTCCGTCGGCGCATTGGCCCTCGATACCCAGGCCTTCGAGATCACGTTCGACGACATCCCGAATCCGCCGCCCGGCCAGCACGAGGCCGACGTCGTGAACGGCGATTCCGGGGGCGGCGCGTTCACGGGCACCGGCGCGTCGGCGGAGCTCGTCGGGATCCTCTTCGCCCACGCGAGCTATGTGGGCCAACCCGCGAGCACCTCGCTCTACGGCAACGTCGGCCTGATCGCCGATCTCTACGCCTATCGAGACGACATCCTCGCCGTGGTCAACCGCCCCGACTGCAACGATGGTCTCGACGAGGATGGAGACGGGCTCACCGACTTCCCGGCCGACCTCGGATGTACGAGTGCGAGCGACACGAGCGAGCGGACGAGCAGCCTCGTGTGCGACAACGGCATGGATGACGACGGCGACGGGCTGATCGATTATCCGAGCGATCCCGGCTGCGCCATCGGAACCGACATCTCCGAGCGGGGCGCGGCCTACCAGTGCGACAACGGCATGGATGACGACGGGGATGCCGCCGTCGACTTCCCGAACGACACGGGCTGCCTCCATCCGACCAACAAGATCGAGGCGCCGGAGCCGGGCATCGGCCTATCGCTCGGGGCCGGGTTGCTCGCCCTGGCCGCGACGGCACGAGCCGCCGGGCGCCGCCGCTCGCGGCTGAGGGCTCTTTGTCGGGCTGAGGCTCAGACGTCGTCGACGAGGTCGACGCGGTAGTTGCCCCGGCGCTCGTCGTACTCGAGCCGGACGCAGCCGTCCCGCTCCGCATCCTGCAGCAGCTCGTTGAAGTTCCGGTAGCCCGCGTTCGCCTCGTTGAAGTCCGGGTGGACCCGCCGGAGCGCCTGCTTGATCATCGAGCCCCAGATGATGTCGTAATCCTTCGACAGGCTCTCGACGATCTCGAGCACCCGATCGATCGCGTCCGGCGCGTCCTGACCGTCCGGAGCGACGTTGCCCTCGACGGCCCGCACGACCGGCTTCTGGGCGACCTTGCCCGTCTTGTCCGACTTCTCCGTCTTCTTCGCGGTGGCCGGTTTCTTCTGCGCGATCTTCTGGGCCTTCACGTCGGCCAGCTGGGCCAGATCGTCGTAGTAGAGGAACTCGTCGCAGCTCGTCATCAGGAGCGTCGAAGTCGAGTTCTTGACCCCGCAGCCGATCACGCGCTTGTGGTTTTCCTTCAGCTTCGAGACGAGCGGTGAGAAGTCGCTGTCGCCCGTCAACAGGGCGAAGATCTCGATGTGCTCCTTCGAATAACAGAGATCGAGCGCGTCGACGACCATCCGGATGTCGGCGCTGTTCTTGCCGCTCATCTTCGAGCGCGGGATGTCGACGAGCTCGATGCCCCGGGCGTGGAATTCCCGCACATCGCCGCGGTACTGGCTCCAATCACAATAGGCGCGCTTGTAGACGATCCGACCCTTCTCGAGCAGGCGCTTCAGGATCAGGTCGATGTTGATCGTCCGCCATTTCGAATCCCGCGCGCCGATCGCGAGGTTCTCGTAGTCGACGAAGATCGCGATCAAGGGTTCTTCGGACATGTCTCGCGGGAGCCTCCATGGGATTTCCGAGGATCTTCGGGCATCACGGGCGAGAGCGCCCGTCCCGGCCGCACGAACCGGGCGTGCGAATGGGGTCCCCGCATCAGCGCGTGCCGGAGATTCCGCCGTCGACCGGGATCACCGCCGCGTTGACATAGGCCCCCGCACGGGAGGCCAGGAAGATCGCGATCCCGGCCATGTCGTCCGGGCGTCCGATGCGGCCCAGCGGCACGAGTCCGGCGACCGAATCGCCGAGTCGTTCGAGGGTCGTGCGCATCATGCGGCTCTGGAACGGGCCGGGGGCGACGGCGTTCACGGTGATCTGCTTCGGCGCGAGCTTGCGGGCCAGCATGCGCGTCAGATGGTGGACCGCGGCTTTGCTGGCGGCGTAGGCCCAGGTATCCATGACCGGAACCGACAGGCCGTCGACCGAGCCGATGTTGATGACCCGAGCCGGATCCTCGGGGCTCGCCGAACGCTCGAGCAGCGGCGTCAACCTGCGCGTCAGCTGGAAGACCGCCTTGACGTTGACGTCGAGCACGCGGTCCCACGCCGCCTCGGGGTAGTCCGCATAGGGGGCGTTCCAGTTCGCGCCGGCGTTGTTGACGAGGATGTCGAGCTTCGCCTCACGCGCCTCGAGCTCGTCGGCGAGGGCGTTGCAACCGGCCTCGCTCGAGAGATCGGCCTCGATCGCACGGCAATCCCCAGCGTCCGCGAGCTCGGCAATGCGCGCATCGAGCTCGGCCCGCTTGCGTGACGCGATGTAGACCCGCGCGCCAGCGCGCGCATAGCCTTGCGCGATCATCCAACCGATGCCGCTGCCCCCGCCCGTCACCAGCGCGCATTTGCCGGAAATCGAAAAGAGATCGTCCATGCTCGGCGGCTCCAGTTCGTTCGCGGCCCGCGCAGTATACGCATCGCACCCCGAGCTGCCGGGCGCGTGCGCGTCGCGGCGCTTTGTCCTCGACGAGGGCGCGCGATAGGCTCCGCGCTCCATGGTCCTCGCCCCGCCGACGAAGCCCCGGCCTCATGACCTCGTCCCCGGCCGTGCCACGTCCGCCGGCACCCGCGCCTTCGCCGATCGGCAGCCCACGGCGGCGGATCATTTCACGCGGCCCGACGGGCTCTGGCTCGCATCGATCGGGTTCGGCTCGCTGCGCGGGGACCCGGGCGGGGTCGACGACCTGCTCTACCGCGGCGCCCTCGCCGATTATTTCGAGGCGGCCGGCAACGTCGTGAATACGGCCCTCTCCGACCGCTACCAGACCAGCGAACGCGCCCTCGGCCACGCCCTGCGGCGGGCGCTTCGCGAGCAGACGGTTGCGCGGGAGGAGATCGTCGTCGTGACGAAGGGTGGCGCCCTGACTCCCGACGGCGAGCGGGTGCGCGACCACGCCTCCGTCCAGCGCGACCTCTACACGACCTACATCGACTCCGGGATCCTGGCCCTCGACGACATCCATCGGGGCCATGCGATGACACCCCGCTTCCTGCTCGACCAGATCGCACGCAGCCGGCACAATCTCGGCCTCGCGACCCTCGACTACTACCTCGTCCAGGAGCCCGAGATCCAGCTTCGCGCGCTCGGCGTCGACGCCTTTCGAGGCGCGCTCGGCGAGGCGTTCGAGGCGCTCGAGCTCGCGGTGTCCCGGGGTTGGATCGGCGGCTACGGGCTCGCGACCTGGGACGGGTTCCTATTGCCCGATTCGGACCGGAGCCATCTCTCGATCGTCGATCTCTTCGACATCGCCCTCGAGGTCGGCCAGGCGGATCACCACCTGCGCGCGATCCAGCTGCCCTACGGCCTCGCGATGGGCGAAGGCGCGGTGCTCGCGAGCCAGCTCGGCCCCGACGGCGCGAGCCGCGCGATCCTCGAGAGCCTCCACGAGACCGGCACGGCCGTCTTCGCGAGTGCCCCGCTCTACGGCGGCCGACTCGTGGGCCGCGTGCCCCCCTTCGTCCGCGCGGCCTTTCCCGAGGCGCCGAGCGACGCCACCGCGGCCCTGCAGTTCACACGCAGCACGGCGGAAGTCACTTGCGCTGTGGTGGGAATGCGCGATGCCGCCCACGTCGCAGAGAACATGGGGCTCGCCCGGATCCCCCGCGCGAAGCCCGAGGTCTCGGCCGCGCTCTTCCGATCCCGGAACCCATCCCAGAACGAATCGCGCGAAAAATCCTGAAAACCCCCGCGCGGGGCTCAAGCCGGCGCGGGCGGCACGACGATTGGCGCCTGCAGACGCGGCCGAGTCGATTCGACCGGCCGCGCAGGCGGGGATTCGCATGAGCAGTGGAAGATCGACCGGATTGATCCTGATGGCGTTGGCGGTGGCGGCCTTTCTGGGCTCGACCTCCGACGTCCTGCCGCCCGCGACCTTCTTTCCGGCGCTGGCCCTCTTCGGGATCGGGGCCGTGCAATTCCTGAAGTCGAGCCGCGAGGCCCTCGCCGACGCGGAGCGGCGGACCCAGGAGAGACTGCATCCCGTGATCCGAGAGAATCGCTCGGTCCAGGCCGGGGCCGAGCGTCAGGCCATGCGCCGTGGGGCCGCACTCAACGAGCTGAACGCCCCGACGCCCGCAGCCGCGGGAGCACGTCTGGTCCCGCAGACCATGGGCCGGCAGGTCCACCCGGTCGCCATCGAGGTCGA
>JANMTD010000371.1:0-2702 GCA_031390075.1 Deltaproteobacteria bacterium
CCGTCAGGAATCGATCGTGCCGCGGCTCGCCGAGCTCGCGCTGCCCGTCAGCGTGATCGTCGGTGTATTCGACGAAGCCTTCCTGTCCGGCGCCGATCGGCTGGCCACCGGAATTGCCGGGGCCATCCGCTTCGACATCGATGAGGCCGGCCACCATCCCCACCGCGAGAACGCAGAGGCCTGGCTCGATGCCGTGGCGGCCCACCTGGCGCGCGCACTTACAACCCCGAGCTGCGAGACCGCGAGAAATGCCCCCCTTGATTTCTGACGCAGGCTCTCATTTTTCCGCTGCATTTCGAAATCGGCTCGTGTTAGAAGGAAAGCACTCTGGGAAGAGACCCATTCCGGCCGGTGCCGGAAGGGCGGGAGAACCGTGCGCGGCAGTCCCGCTCTGGGTGGAGTCGCGGTGCAGCGGTGCCCGTGACGACGTTTGCAATCTGCGGACGAGCGGGGAATCGGAAATGACACAACGGATCTGGATCATGTTCGGCGCGCTGCTGGCGAGCGCGCTTACGGCGACGAGCGGCTCGGCGCTTCCGATCGGCTTCGGTTGCATCACGGGCAATGTCGCGGGCGACTGCGCAATCGGCGAGGTGCAGCTCAGCGCCGACGTGTCGGATCTCGGCGGCGGCCAGGTGCTCTTCAGCTTCTTGAATGCAGGACCCGGCGCCTCCTCGATCACCGACGTCTACTTCGACGATGGAACCCTGCTCGGGATCGCCGGGCTGATCGACGCCGACGACAATGCCCTCGGGCCGTTCGGTGACGCGGGTGTCGACTTTTCGCAGGGCGCATCGCCGCCGGATCTGCCGGGCGGAGGCAGCGTGGGGTTCGTCGTGACGGCGGGATTCCTCGCGGACTCCGACCCGCCGGCACAGCCGAACGGCGTCAACCCGCTCGAGACGCTCGGCATAGTCTTCAATCTCCAGGGCGGCGGCAGCTTCGCCGACATCGTGAACGAGCTCACGACCGGCGAGCTCCGCATCGGCATCCACGTCCAAGGTTTCGCGACCGGGGGAAGCGAGAGCTTCGTGAATTTACCCGTTCCCGAGCCCGGGACCGCGCTCCTGCTGGGCATGGGCCTCGGCCTCCTCGGCTTGCGACGACGCAACTGATCGTGTTTGTTCCTCTGCGCCCGCCAGCGAACGGGCGCGGAGGAATCGACCGATGCCCGAGAGCCTGACCGTTCGACCCCTTGCCGGCGCCCTCGGCGCCGAGGTCCGCGGCGTGCGCCTCGGCGCGATGGACGACGCGCAATGGAAGGTGGTTCGCGAGACCTGGCTCGAGCATCTCGTGCTGTTCTTCCCGGACCAACATCTGAGCCACGCAGAGCACGTCGCGCTCGGCCATCGCTTCGGCGAGATCGAGATCCATCCTTTCATCCCCAAGGTCTCCGACGCGTTTCCGCAGATCGTCGTGCTCGACAGCGACAAGGGCGCCCGCGCCGACACCTGGCACACCGACGTCACCTTCAGCGAGACCCCGCCGATGGCGTCGATCCTCAGCATGGTCGTCTGCCCCGACCGCGGTGGAGACACGCTCTGGACGAACCAGTACCTCGCCTACGAGACGCTCTCCGACCCGATCCGCGAGCTCGTCGACGGCTTGACCGCCATCCATCACGCCGCGCCCTTCGGCCGTCCGGAGGTCCGCGCCGAGCATCCCGCCGTGCGCATCCATCCCGAGACCGGCCGCCGCGCCCTCTACGTGAACCGGACCTTCACGTCACATTTCAAGGAGCTGCGCCGCTCGGAGAGCGACGTGCTGCTGCGCATGCTCTGCGATTGGTCGGAGCAACCGGCCTTCCAGGTCCGCTACCGCTGGTCGAAGGGCGCGGTCGGCATCTGGGACAACCGCTGCACGATGCACTTCGCGATCAACGACTATCGAGAGTCCCGCGTGATCGAGCGCGTGACCGTCCTCGGCGACACACCGCACGGCGGCAAGCCGCGCTGGCAGGCGTTCCACAGCGACCCGTACTCGCCCGGGACGGGCGCCACGACCGCGAAGCCATCGCGCGGGGTCGCCACCGATCCGCGCACGAATTCGATCGCGAAGCCCGCATGAGCTCGCTGCCCAGCTGGGCGCACCTGACGCCGATCCTGCTGATCACGGCCGGTGCGGCGGTCGTCTTCCTCGGTCGGCCGAGCTAGGCGCGCTCTGCCGTGCTCTTGCGCCGACCCGACGCCGCGAGCTTCGCTTCGAGGTCGTAGGTGTCGGCGCCGGTGACGACGACGTCGGCGAATTCGCCGATCGGGAGCTCGCTCCCGCCGCGGATGCGGACGATGCCGTCGATCTCCGGGGCATCGGCCTCGCTGCGCGCGATCGCGAAATCGCCTTCGATCGCGTCGACCAGGACCCTCAGCCTCCGGCCCTTCTTGTCCGCGAGTCGTTTGGCACTGATCTCCGCCGCGCACTCCATGAAGCGCGCGTGACGCTCCTGCTTCAGCTCCTCCGGCACGGCGCCCGAGAGCGCATTCGCGGCGGCGCCCTCGACGGGGGAATACGGGAAGCAGCCGACGCGGTCGAGCTGGGCCTCGGAGAGCCAGTCGAGCAGCTCTTCGAAATCCTCGTCCGTTTCGCCCGGGAAGCCCACGATGAAGGTGCTGCGCAGCGTGAGCGAGGGCAGATCCGCGCGCCAACGGCGGATGCGCGAGAGGGTGTCCGCCGAGCTCGCGGGCCGCTTCATGCGCCGCAGCACG
>JANMTD010000408.1:0-2039 GCA_031390075.1 Deltaproteobacteria bacterium
ACACCTTCGAAGACGATGAGTTTCCCGCGTTTCACGCTGCCTCCGAGAACTCGCGGACTCGATTCCGCCAGAGCGCCCCACGAAACCCAGATCTGGCTCGTGCCAGCCCTGGTACGAAACTCGCAATGGCAATCGATATCGCCTTCGGGCGTGCTTCGCCCGGCTCCTCTAACGGGACCGGGATCCGGGAGAAGCCGAGATCGCCGGACGGGGGCACAGGGTTCGTGTCGGGACTAACAAAACGGGGTGAAGCCCGCCACGAGCTCCCGTCCGGCGATTCTCATTCGCGAGGATCGCCGGCGGAAATACAGAACCCGAAAGGACACCGATCTCCGAAACCCAACCCAGCGAGCCGCGGACTCGTTTCCCCGACCTCGCCTCGAGGGAACGACGTCGACAGCCGAGCGACGTCTCTCTAATCGCGAGTCGTACGCCCCGGCGCAAAAACGAGTGCCCGGCGCGGCGTCGGTTTGGCGAAGTAAAGCGCAGCCGGAGCCCCGCTCAGCGAAGCATCCGAGAAGCCACATGCGCTCGCCCAACAGAGACGACCCGCCGAAGCGGGCGAGCCATTCGCCAAACCGACGCCGCGCCGGGCACGACGTCACATCACGATGGACGCCGCCCCGAGAAGAGGCGGTGTCCCGGAGATCAGATCTTGCCCTGGAGCAGGATCGCGATCACGAGCCCGTAGATCGCGATCGACTCGATGAGCACCATGCCGAGGATGAAGTTCACGAACATGGCACCCGCGGCGCCCGGGTTGCGGGCGATGCCGGCCGTCGTGTTGCCGGCCGTGATGCCCTGGCCGATGCCGCAGCCGAGGCCCGCGAGACCGACGGCGATACCCGCGCCGATGCCGATGTTGCCGGCGCTTTCGCCGTCCGCCGCGAAGGCGACGGCCGGGACGAGGAAGAGGACGAGGGCCCAGACGAGGGCACGAACGGAACGACGCATGCTGATTTTCCTTCTCGGATTGGAGACGTTGAACGAACGAACAAGACGAACGATCGAAGAAAGGGCGAGCCGCGGTCTAGTGCGGCTCCTGCAGCGCCTGACCGATGTAGATCATCGTCAGGAGCGCGAACACGAAGGCCTGGAGGAAGCTGACCAGGATGCCCAGACCCATGAAGATCGCGGGGATCACGGCGGGCACCATGCCGAGGAAGATCACGACGACCGTGTGGTCCGCGAACATGTTGGCCATCAACCGGATGCCGAGCGTCAGGATGCGCGCGAGATGGAGCACGATCTCGAGCGGCAGGAAGACGGGGGCGAGCAGGCGGACATGGTAGTGATGGCCGCCGATATGCGGCTGCCAGAGGGCCGGCCCCATGAACTGGTAGATGTACTTCCAGCCGTGCTGGCGGATGCCGACGATGTTGTAGACGGCGAAAGAGAGAATGCCCCAGGCGAAGGTCACGTTCGGATCGGCCGTCGTGCCCTGGATGCCGGGGATCAGGTTCATGAAGTTCGAGACCAGCACGAAGAAGAAGATCGTGCCGACGATCGGAAAATAATGTCGCCAGTCGTCGCCGATCGTCGTCTGACCGAGGTCGCCGAGGGTTTCGATCACGACCTCGAACACGTTTCGTGTCGACACACCCTCTTCCGGCATGATGCCCCGCCCCTCGCCCGCGACCGCGCGCTGGACCGCGAATCCCGCCAGCACGAGGAACCCCGCGGCGGCCAGCGCCGACAGGTAGATCCACTCGATGTGGAGTTGATGGGCGATCGTCTCGAAGAGGTTCATCGGCTCGTCTCGTCGGGCGCCGGTGCGGCGCTTTCCGGTTGGGAGTCATCCGCGTGGAATGCGCGCGGAGTCAAATGGGTGGGAAAGAGCTCCCCGGTGAGCGAGAGGCGCTCCCGTTCGGCGCCGTCGGGGGCGTCGTCGAGGAGATCATCGCCGTCCTCGTCATCGAGGAAGACCGGCAGCGTCGCGGGGTCGAGGATCGGCGGCCGATTCAGCCAGGCATCGACGAGCACGGCGGGCATCGCGATCGAAAGTCCGATCAGGAGCGCGACCGGATGGGCCCCGGCCT
>JANMTD010000420.1:0-10591 GCA_031390075.1 Deltaproteobacteria bacterium
CGTCGTGATCGCCTACTCGCGGATCTTCCCGACGATCGCGGTGTCGTCCAGGGAGTAAGCGGGAATAACGCAAATCGGCGGGCTCCGCGTTTTGATTTCAACCTCCGGGGTCACAGTCGCGGTCGCGCTACGCTGCGAGCATGCCGCCCCCGTCCGATTCCGATTCCAAAGACGAAGCGGAAACTTCGCCTCTCGAGCTCGAGCCCGATCCGCGCCGCATCCGGCTCGCGCGGGGCGGAGCGATCCTGCTTGAGGACGACGGCTTCAGGGTCATCGAGTCGCGCGGGCTGAAGCGCTCGCCGCTCCATCCCTATGGATCGCTGACCCATATCTGTCTCGCGGCGAGGGCGCTGCTGATCGGGACGACGAGCGGGATGCTCGTGATCCGAAACGGCGACTTCGTCGACTCCGAGACGGGTCCCGCGGTGGCCCGGGATCGGCTGATCGCGCGTTTGGCCGGGACACCGGACGGCGCCGGCCAGCTGCGAGCCATGGCTCGCGTCGACGCGCTCTCGGCGAAGAAGGTCCGACTCTGGTCGACCTGGGCGACGGCCGCGCTCTGTCTTCTCGGGACGGCCTTCCAGCTGCGGGATGCGCTCATCGACCAGATAGGAGCATTCGTGCCGGAGCTCTTCGCCCGGGGCGAGCTCTGGCGTGGCGTGACGGCGCATTTCCTCCATGCGCTTCCGAGCGAGCCCGGCCTGCGCGGGTTCCCCATTCATCTCGCGATCAACGTCGGCGGGCTCTTCGTGCTCGGTCCCCTCGTCGAGCGACCGCTCGGCTCCTGGCGGACGGCGATCGTGCTCTTGATCGGCGGGATCGGAACGATCACCGGGATCCTCGTCGCGGGGCATCAGGAGGTGATCGGGGCGTCGGGGCTCGTCGCCGCGCTGGCCGGGGCGATCCTCGCCCTCGAGCTGCATTATCCCGCGGCCCTTCCCTGCGACTGGCGGCTTCCGCGACGTCTCTTCGTCGTCGCCGTCCTGGTCCAGTTTGCGATCATCGATCCGCTGTTCCGGAACTATCTGGCGGGCGGGGCACACCTCGGCGGATTCGCGGGGGGTTATGCGGCGGCGTGGTGGCTCGGTTCGCCCGACCTCGACACGCAAAGACCCGCGCTGCAACTGCGCCTCGCCGCGCTCGTCGGCCTTACCGCGGCCCTGGCCACCGCATTCGGCATCGTGCCCCTGGCGCGCCACGACCCGACCTCCCTCGAACGACACGCCGCACGCCTCGTGAACGCGCCGGTCGCTGCGCATCTCTATCCCCATGAGAACGCGGCCGCCTGGTTCATCGCGACCGAGGGCCAACCCTCCGAGCAGGGACTCGAGCTCGCGATCGCCCTGGCGGACCGGGCCGTCGCGACGACCGAGCGCCTCCACCCGGGCGTCCTCGACACCCTCGCCGAAGCGCTCTTCCAGAGCGGCGATCCCGTCGGCGCGATCCTCACGATCGACGAAGCGATCCAGCTCGTCCCCAACGAGTCCTATTTCATCGAGCAGCGCCGCCGCTTCACCGGCGAACGCGACGCCGCCGACCGCCCGCCGCAGCCTGGGAGCGAGGGCTCGAACGCGGCGCCCTTCTTCGGCGGGGACGATTCCGCCCCCCTTGATCCCGACGCACCGCGGCTGACGATCTGATCGCTCGCGCGCGGGGCGTGGAATCGGGAACCACCACGCGAGGAGACGCCATGCAGGACCGACTCCAAAGGCTCGGTGACGAGCAGGCCATCCGCGACGTGCTCGCGCGCTACTGGCGCGGGATCGACCGCCGGGACCCCGAGCTCGTGCTCGGGACCTATCATCCCGGCGCCTACGACGACCACGGCTACTACAAGGGTCCCGTCGAGGGCTTCGTCGAGACCCTCGCCCCCGGCGTGTGGGCCTATTTCACGAACACCCAGCACTTCGCGGGGAACATCCTGGTCGAGCTCGTTTCGCCGGACCGCGCGCGCGTCGAATCCTATGCCGAGGCGCACCACATCCAGCGCGGCGGCGGGCCCTCGCCCGACACTTCGCCCGGATCCGGTGTGTCCGGCAGCGCTCCCGACCGCGACCTGGTCTACGGCCTGCGTTACGTCGACGACTTCGAGCGGCGGGGCGGCGAGTGGCGGATCGCCCGGCGGATCTGCGCCTGGGACTGGCATCGCATCGACCCGGTCGGCGGGATCCCGCTCCCCGAGAGCTATTTCCGGGGCCACCACTCGAAGGACGATCCCGTCTACGCCTGGCCGCGCCCGCACGGCCGCCGCGTCGGCCCGGCCGAGCTCGTCGCCAAGCAGGCCTGCCTCGATACGCTCGCGCGCTACACCCGCGGCGTCGATCGCTGCGACCCCGAGCTCGTCCGCAGCGCCTATCACACCGACGCCTGGGACGATCACGGTGGCTACCAGGGCGACGTCGACGGCTTCATCGCCTGGGTGAAGCCGACGGTCATGGACACCTTCAGCTGCACGATGCACAAGCTCGGCAACGTCCTGATCGAGGTCGAGGGCGAACGGGCCTTCGCCGAGACCTACGCGATCGCGCATCACGTCGCGGCCGCGGCTGATGGCGCCAGCGACATGGTCATGGGCGTCCGCTACCTCGACCGCCTCGAGGACCGCGGCAGCGGCTGGAAGATCGCCCACCGCCAGATGAGCTTCGAATGGGAGCGCACGCTCGCGATCGGCTCGCAGCAGGAGTACCCGGGGTTTCTCCGGGGAAAGCGGGACGGGAGCGATCCGGTCGTGCAGCGCGCGCGGTCGCAGGTCGCCGTTTCCGCTGATGGCGCAACGTCCCGCGCCTCGGCCTCGTCTGGCGTCGCCGACCGCGCCGCCATTCATCAGCAGCTCGTCCGCTACTGCCGCGGCATCGATCGGCGCGACCTCGAGCTCGTGCGATCGACCTACCATCCCGACGCCTTCGACGACCACGGGAGCTACAAGGGCGACGTCGAGGGATTCCTGGCGTTCGTGAAGAACGAGGTCCATTCGCGCTTCCGCACGACGATGCACAAGCTTGGGCAGTCGCTGATCGAGATCGAGGGGGATGTCGCGCGGGCCGAGTCGTATGCGATCTGTCATCACGTGACGGCGGAGGAGGTAGCGGAAGGAGGACCGGACGCGCCTTCCGACACGACGCTCGACGGGAGTCCGCGTGCGAGTGCGCCGCGCGCGAGCCGGGACGTCGCCGACATGGTCATGGGAATCCGTTATGTCGACCGCTTCGAGCGGCGGGATGGCGAGTGGCGGATCGCGCGGCGGGAGCTGCGGTGGGAGTGGGTCCGGACGGATCGGCTCGAAGCGCTCGATCCGGGCTGGACCCATGGGCGGGTGGATGGGCGCGATCCGGTGGAAAATTCGGGCGCTGAGCCGCCCCCGAGCCGCCCGGCGAAACCCCCGCCAGCATGGTAAACCCTGGAAGTCGAGCCGGCGGGCCTGCGCCCACCCGCCCCGCTGGACTCCGGGAGCGACTTGTCTACGACCGGCCCCATTCATCCGACCCCGGCCGACCCCGGCCCGAGGGTCTCGCCCTTCGTCGCGTTCTTCATCGATCGTCCGATCTTTGCTGGCGTGATCGCGATCCTCATTACGCTCGCCGGGGCGGTGTCGGCGCCGCTGCTGCCCGTCTCGCAGTTCCCGCCGATCGCCCCGCCGAGTGTCCAGGTCTCGGCGAACTACTCCGGCGCCAGTGCGGACGTCGTCGAGCGGACGGTCACGCTCCCGATCGAAGAGCAGGTCAACGGCGCCGAGGGCATGCTCTACATGTCGTCGGCCAGTGCCAACGACGGCCAGATGAGTCTGACCGTCACCTTCGAGCTCGGCACCGACGCCGACATCGCGACGGTCAACGTGACCAATCGCGTCGCCATCGCCGAGCCCCGCCTGCCCGAGGAGGTCCGGCGCTTCGGGATCACCGCGCGCAAGCAGGCGCCTGACCTCACGATGGTCGTGAACCTGTTCTCCCCCGATGGATCGCGGGACACGCTCTATCTCTCGAACTACGCGCTGATCAACATCGTCGACGCCTTGAAACGGGTCCCGGGCGTCGGCGAGATCTCGCTCCCCGGCGAGCGGCGCTACGCGATGCGGATCTGGCTCGACCCGCAGAAGCTCGCGAAGCTCTCGCTCACGTCCGGCGACATCGTCGAGGCGGTGCGCGAGCAGAACAAGCAGGTCGCGGCGGGTCGAACCGGGGCGGCGCCGGCGCCGATCGGGCAGCAGGTCGAGCTGCCCCTGCGGACGAAAGGCCGACTCGAGTCCGTCGAGGAGTTCGAGCAGATCGTCGTCCGGGCGGAGCCGGACGGCTCGCTGCTGCGCCTGCGCGACGTCGCCCGGGTAGAGCTCGGCGCCCAGAACTACAACGGCTTCACGCGCCTGACCGGCCAGCCCGCGATGGCGCTCGGCGTCTTCCAGGTCCCGGATGCCAACGCCCTCGATGTCTCCCGCAACGTGCGCGCCGAGCTCGCCCGCCTCGCCGAGCGCTTCCCGTCCGGCGTCGACTGGCGCGTGCGCTACGACCCGACGCAGTTCGTGGCCGAGTCGATCGGCGAGGTCGTCCGGACCCTCGGGTTGGCGGTGCTGCTGGTCTTCCTCGTGGTCTACGTCTTTCTCCAGGACTGGCGCACGACGCTGATCCCCGCCGTCACGATCCCCGTCTCGCTGATCGGCACCCTCGCCGTGCTCAACGCGATCGGGCTCTCGATCAACTCGATCACGCTCTTCGCCCTCGTGCTCGCGATCGGTCTCGTCGTCGACGACGCCATCGTGGTCGTCGAGAACGTCGCGCGCTTGATCGGGCAGGGGATTGCGAGTCGCGAAGCCGTGGCGCGTTCGATGGGGGAGGTGACGAGCGCGATCGTCGCCTCGACGCTGGTTCTCGGCGCGGTCTTCGTGCCCGTCGCCTTCCTGCCGGGGACGACGGGCATGCTCCTTCGCCAGTTCGGCCTCGCCGTGACGAGCGCCGTCCTGATTTCGCTGCTCACCGCCTTGACCCTCTCGCCTGCCCTGTGCGCGATCCTGATGCGGCCCGAGCGCGAGCACAAGGGCCGCTTCTTCGAGGCCTTCGACCGGCGCTTCGGGCGCTTGATGCAGCGCTACGACGCTCTCGTGCGATGGCTCCTGCCGCGGCGCAAAGTCGTGATCGGCGCGTTCGTCGGACTCGGTCTGATGACGGCGCTGCTCTTCCGGCTGGTGCCGACGGGCTTCCTGCCCGACGAGGACCAGGGCTATTTCATCATCAACTTCCAGCTTCCCGACGGCGCTTCGCTCGAGCGGACCGAGCACGTCGCCACGGAAGTCGAGGCGGTCCTGCACGACACGTCGGGCGTCGTCGGCTGGAATCTCTTCGGCGCCTACGACGTGCTCACGAACACCTCGCCGTCGAACGTCGCCTCGTTCTTCGTCACGCTGTCGCCCTGGTCGGAGCGCGAGGGACGAGACGAGTCGCTCGCGTCGATCCTGGCCCAGATCCGGCCGCGCGTCGCCATGATCGAGGAGGCGGTAGTCCGGGTCTTGAGTCCGGCACCGGTGCGCGGTCTGTCGCGGACGGGCGGCTTCGAGTTCCAGCTCGAAGATCGCTCGGGCGGGAGCCTCGAAGGCCTCGCCGAAATGGCCCAGAAGATCATCGACCGCAGTCGCACGACGCCCGAGCTCGCGAATCTCTTCACGAGCTTCCGCGCGGTCACGCCGCAGATCTTCGTCGACCTCGATCGCGCCAAGGCGAAATCCCTCGGTGTCCGCGTCGACGACGTGTTCGAGACCCTGCAGACCTTCATGGGCGGCCTGTACGTCAACGACTTCGATCGCTTCGGGCGTCCGTACCGGGTCTATGCGCAGGCGGAGAGCGATCTGCGCGCGGCGCCCGAGGACGTCGAGGGTTTGTGGGTGCGATCCGAGCGCGGCGAGATGGTGCCGATCTCGACGCTGGTCGAGCTCTCCCGGATCGCCGGCGCCCGCGACATCGGGCATTACAACGTCTATCGCTCCGCGACGATTCGCGGCGAGGCCGCTCCGGGCTACAGCTCCGGTGAGGCCCTCGACGCGATGGAGGCGATCGCCGAGGAGCTGCTGCCGAGCACGATGGCCTTCGAGTGGACGGGGACGGCATTCCAGGAGCGCCAGATCGGACGCGAGTCCCAGATCGTCCTCGCGCTGTCGCTGCTCGTCGTCTTCCTGTTTCTCGCCGCGCAGTTCGAGAGCTGGAGCCTGCCGCTCGTGATCATGTTGGCGGTTCCGCTCGGTTTTCTCGGGGCGCTCGGGGCCCAGCTGATCCGCGGACTCGACAACGATCTCTTCGGACAGATCGGGCTCGTCACGCTGATCGGGCTCGCCAGCAAGAACTCGATCCTGATCGTCGAGTTCGCGAAGCGCCGTCGCGAGGAGGGGGCGAGCCTCGTCGATGCGGCGCGCGAGGCGGCGGAGACCCGTTTCCGCCCGGTGATCATGACGGCCCTGGCGTTCATCCTCGGCGTGCTGCCCCTGGTCGTGTCGAGCGGCGCGGGCTCCGCGGCGCGGCGATCCTTGGGAACAGCGGTCTTCGGCGGAATGCTCGTGGCGACGGCCCTCACGCTGGCCCTCGTGCCCGCGCTCTATGTGGTCATCCAGGGCGCGGCGGAACGGGTGGGGAAGCGGGAAGCGGGACAAGGAGCGGACCGATGAGCGGGCGGCGGGATGGGATGAGAAGACTCTTCGCGGTGGCGCTCGGCGCGGGACTTGCCCTCGCGTGTCCCGGTGGCGAGCCGCCCGCAGCGCGGGCGCCGGTGGCGGTGAAGGTCGAAGTCGCGAGCGTCGCCCCGTTGGCGGACCGGCGCGAGTACGTGGGCAACGTGCGCGCGGTCGATCGCGTCGAGCTGCGCGCCCGCGTGCGGGGCTACCTCCTCGAACAGCTCTTCGAGGACGGGGCGCGCGTGGCCAAGGGAGAGCTGCTCTTTCACATCGACCCGCTTCCCTTCAAGGTGGCCCTCGCCGAGGCGAAGGGGCAGCTCGCGCGGGCCCACGCCGATGCCGTCCGCGCCGAGCGCGACCTCGCGCGGGCGGAGATGCTCTTCGAGAAAGGTGTGGTCAGCACGGAGCTGATCGACGAGCGGCGCGCCGCGCGCGACGAGACGGCCGCAGCGGTCGAAGCCGCGCAGGCCACGGTGAAGGTCGCCGAGCTGGACCTCTCCTACAGCAGTGTTCGTGCCCCGGTCGCCGGGCGCATCGGGCGTGCGCTCGTCGACGTCGGGAATCTCGTCGGCGAGTCCAATCAGGACACGATCCTGGCGGAGCTGGTCCAGGAAGATCCCGTCCACGTCTATTTCGCCGTACCGGAGGGCGAGTCGATCCCGCCTGTCGGCGAGGCGACGGGGTCGACCGCGTCCGGATCGCCGACCGCGATTCCCGTCCAGATCGTGCTGGGCGACGGCACGCGCTACCCGGACGCGGGCGTCGTCGACTACGTCGAGCCGACGGTCGATGCCGCGCGCGGGACACTCTCGCTGCGTGCGCGGGTTCCGAATCCGCAGGGCGTGCTGCGGCCGGGGCAATTCGTGCGCGTCATCGCCGAGTTCCCCGACGTCCCCGACGCAGTCCTGGTCCCGCAGCGCGCCGTGCTCGACGAGCAGGGGGGGAGCTATGTGCTGGTCGTGGATCGCGACGACATCGTCGAGCGTCGGCCCATTCGTTCGGGGCGGATGGTCGATGGACGGCAGCAGATCCTCGAGGGGCTCGTGGGCGGCGAACGCGTGATCGTCGACGGAGTCCAGGCGGTTCGCCCGGGCGACACGGTCCGGGCCGAGCCCGTCGCGGCGGCGAGGGAGCCCGCGAAGTCGACTGCACGCGATGAAGCCGTGAAGACACCCGGCTGAGCCGCCCGGATCTCAGGGATTCGGTGCCATCAGGATCTTCGCTGCGGGCCGGACTGCTCACATCTAGCCGCGCGCGACGAGCTGTGCGACCAGGAACTCCCGCCCCTGCTCCGCGAGCTGCACGAGCCGGGACTTGTTGCTGTAGAGCGTCATGTGCGACGTGTCGCGACAGAGAAAGAGCTGCTTGTCGGGGGTCGCGATCTGGTTGAAGACCGCGATCTCCTCCTCCCAGAGCGTGATGTCGTCTTTCTCTGCGACGCTCATCAGCACCGGGGTCCCGAGGATGCGCCGCAGGAACGGGCGCACGTCGTAGCAGAGCAACAGCTCCGTCGACGCGATCGTATTCCAGTGCTCGTGGGTCGGTGCGACGGTGTTCTTGAACTGCAGGAAGGCGCTCGTCACTTCGGGGAAGGGCCAGGTCGAGAGCTCCCGCGACGGATCGGGCGTCGACATCGGCATCGTTCCGAGCGCGCCGGTCGCGAGCCGCTTGCGGCGGTCCTCGAGGATCAGCTCCTCGAGCTGGCGGAAGGCGAGGGCGCTGTGCACGCGCTGCATCGTGCGCCAGCCGTCGACCACGGGGATGTTCGAGACGACGCACTTCACGCGCGGATCCGTGGCGGCGACGATCAGCACGTGGCCCCCGCTGTACGAGATGCCCCAGATGCCGATGCGCGTCGCGTCGAGCTCGCGGCGGGTCTCGACCCAGCTGAGGGCGTTCTTGTAGTCCTCGATCTGCGCCCACGGATCGATATGCTGGCGCGGCTCGCCGTCGCTCGTCCCGAAGCCGCGGTAGTCGAAGACGAGGGCCGCGACCCCGGCCGCCGCGAAGATCCGGGCGTATTCGGGTTGGACGAGCTCTTTCACATAACACCATCCGCCGGCCATCACGACGACCGGGTGCGGTCCGGGGCCCGTGGGCAGGTAGAGATGGGCGCGGATCGTCGTCCCCGCGCTCTTGAACTCGACGTCGAGGGGCTGCATGGGGCTCCTTTCGCTCGGGTCGCAGCAGAATACGCCGATCGAGGCCGCTTTCCACCGTCGCCGTCGTCGATGTGCCCGGAGAGCTCCAGAAATTCGCGGATGTCCGCGTCACGCGAGTTCCGTATCGTGTCGCGAGCTTCCGGGACTCGGTACGCGAACGAGGGAGATTTTATGGACACCCGCGGCACGACCAGCGCGCGCGCCCGCGACGCAGCCGCCCAGCTGAACGAGCGGGGCTACGCGATCCTTCCCCGGCTCGCCGAGCCTGTCGTCATGGACCAGCTGCTCGCCGAGGTGAAGCCCTGGGCGGACCGGGCCGAGCGTCTGCAGCTGAAGTTCTTCGGGGGCGGCCTGCGCAAGGTCGAATCGGTGCTGACGAAGTCGCGCGCCTTCGTGACGCTGCTTTCGCATCCGGTCCTGCACGAGCTCAACGAATTGATCCTCGGCCCCGAGTCGCTCTTGAACGGCTCGGCCGTCTTCATCCTCGAGAACGGCGGCCGCGATCAGACCCTCCATAACGACGGCACGATCTACGAGCCGATGCTGCCCCGTGCGCCGGGCGGTCCGCACTATCTCCTCATCTATATGTGGGCCGTCACGGACTTCACGAAAGTAAACGGCGCGACCCGCGCCATCCCCGGCAGTCATCTCTGGCCCGCCGGACGTTCACCCGCCCCCGACGACCCCGTCGACTACCTCGAGATGGAGAGGGGCTCCGTCGCCGTCTGGCTCGGCTCGACCTTTCACGCCGCGAGCACCAATCACACCGGGACGGCGAGGGTCGGCACGCAGATGGGCTTCAACTGCGGCTGGCTGCGGCCGCACGAGGCGAACCTGCTTCTCGTGCCGCCGCTCGTCGTTCGGGACATGCCGCTCAACGTGCAGGAAGTGCTCGGCTACCGCGCCTACCGCGGCATGCTCGGCTGCATCGAGCAGCAGAGCCCGGGCGAATGGCTCGGGATCAACGCGAGCCTCGCCTCGAAGGGCAATCAGGTCGCCGACGCGCCGGACCCGTTCGACATCGAGGCCTGTACGCGGGACTATTTCTCGTCGAGCGCCGTCGCGATTCCCGTCGACCTGTTGAGCGAACTGAACCAGCTTGCGCGAACGAACGCAGCCCGAGCCGCGGCCGCCTCCGAGGACGACCGCGAGGTGCTCGAGGTCGTGGCGCGTTCGCAGTCGCGGCACCTCGTGAGCCACGTGCTCGAGGGCAGCCATGCCGAGCTCGCGATGAAGCTGCGCCAGCTCGCTGCCGCGACCGGCGATGCCGCTTTTCTCGTACCGGAGCGCGCGCAGGAGACACAATGACCCCGACCGCGAACCGCCCCTATCGAGTCGCCGTGTGCACGGTCACGCCGTACGACGAGGCGGGGCGCCTCGATGACGCCGCCGTGAAATCCCTGGTCGAGAGCGTTGCGAGCCAGGGCCTCGGCCTCGCGATCGGGACCGCGTCCCCCGGCGAGGGCTTCGCGCTCTCGCTCGAGGAGACCGAGCGTTTCTATCACACGGTCGTCGGCGCCGCGGCCGGTCGCGTCCCGGTCTGCGCGATGGGCGTCGAGCCGCGCAACGCGAACCAGCTCCGGCCGATCATCCGCATCGCCGAGCAGGCGAAGATCGACGTGATGCAGCTCTACACCGTCGATCCCGGCCACTCGATGAAGCTGACCGAGCGGGAGCTCGAGAAGTACTTCGCGACCCTGCTCGACGGGATGGCGATTCCCGCCGCGATCTCGACGCACCACTACAACGGCCTCGTCCCGCTCTCCGTGCTCGCGCGGCTGCT
>JANMTD010000460.1:0-2103 GCA_031390075.1 Deltaproteobacteria bacterium
AGCGCCGTCAGGAGTCACCGATCTGGATGACATACCGAGGTTCGAAGAAGACCTCCATTCCGGCACGGATCTCATTCGCACAATAGGGATTGTTGTCGAGCTCGCCGCGATAGAAGCGGTCGAGACGACCCCGAATGATCACCCACATTCGCTCCACTTCCTCGGTCTCCGTCCCGTCCATGCCCCGAAGCGCGATTCGAAAAACGAGCTTGACGATCGCCCCGGGATCGAGGCTCTCGCGCCTCTCGCGCGCCGGGATCCAGAAGGTCTCCGGTGCCGCGGCATGAAGAGTCTCGCCGCAGTCGAGAGTCCATCCGTCATCCTGAAGAGTCGCCAGCTTGTCCATCCAGAATTCCGTATCGAAGATCGGGCGCTCGGCTGCTCATGCGCTGACGAGCGACGCCGAGGGCGACCGTCTAGAGAAGCCGATCGTAGAGGATCGCCTGGGTCGAGAGCTCGAGGGCGTAGCCGTCTGGATCCCGCACATACGCGAAATCCTCGGCGATTCCCGCGCTCTCGCGTCGCCCCCGTTTCTGGATGGAACCGCCGAGCGCTTCGATCCGATCAGCGAGCACGGAGCACTCGGAATCGGATTCCAGGATCAGTCCCACATGGTTGAGCCCACCGGGCCCCACCGGTAGCGACCTGGCCTGCGTCAGGGCGAAGATCGTCTGGCTCGAGGGGTCGGTTAGGATCACCTGCCGAACGGCCTCGGGCCCCGCTCCGAGGTCGATCATCTCTTCACTCGACTCGACGACGCGGAACCCCAGTCCCTCGCAATAGAAACGAACCGACTTGTCCAGCGACGAGACGTTCAGGTTGAGGTGGAGGAATCCGCGGCGGCCCGTCATTGCACGGTTCTCCCGAGGCCGAATCAGGGGTCGATGCTCGGAGGCGAGACCGGACTAGAAACGAGTGTTCATATTACCGGGGCAAGATCATCCGTCTGCAGCGTTTGGTTATGCGGCGCGAATTAGTTTGCCGGGAACAGCTGATCCACCATCGTATCGACTTTACTCTTCGTGGACTCGTAGATTCGAAAGGTCATCGCCCATCCGGCGCGGGGAGCAGCGTACAGCGCGTCCCCGGCCTTCTTGCCGTCCCGGTACACGAGGATCTCTGCCCACGCCATGTAGGTAACGAAGTCCCACGACCACTTTGCGTTGTAAGAAATCGTGACGGGGCAGGAATCTAAAGGCGACCCCGGCGGCAGCATCTTTAACGACATTGCGCGGCTTTCGAGCGCGGAGCGCAGTTCCTCGCTGAATTCGGCTCGCAAGTCGCGCTTCTCGATGGCGCAGATTTCCTCAGATGACTTGCGTAGTCCCAGGACGGGATTCGCCGTTTGCGTAATTGCGCATGAACTAAGGAGTAGCACCGCGGCCAGGACGGATAAGATTCGAATCGACATGGCTCTCCGCGGCCCGCGCCGCATAACGGAGCACGGTTCATCGGCGATCCGCGCTCCAGAAATTTCGTCGAAGGTACACCGACTGCTGCCAGGCTGCACGGCGGCCGGACGGCCTCGGCGCGGATCGTCAGCTGCATTCGCTAATTATGCGGCGGGACGGTGAACGATCACGATTCTTCTTCCACGAAATCACCCCGGACGAGCCCGTATTCGTAGTTCGCTTGAGCTACCGCGGTTTCCAAGTTCTCATGCCAGGTATCGCCGCAGAACCTCCCGTCGGTCGAAAAACGGAACAGCATGCAAGGACCGTCTACCTCGCTATCGATTTCGATCACGACTCGGTCTGGTCGCGGCAGGGGGAGACCCTTTCGAATCTGTCCTTCGTGTACGGCTCCCATGGAATGGATTCCATCGATGAGGACCGTACGTACGTCGGCGACGAGCTTGGCCATAGTTCTGCCGCCTAACGAATCACGGATCAGCGGCGATCCTCGCTCGAGAAGGTTCGCCAACGGTACGCCGATCGCCGCCAGGCCGCACGGCGGCCGGAAGGCCTCGGCGCGGATCGTCCGCTGCATTCGTTGGTGAGGCGGCGTTGCGGCGTTTTGCAGTCATTCCATTTGGAACTGGCCCCCCGCTGATAATCGCTGCAACTACCAGGGCGTCTTCCGGCGACGAGAAGCCGGGAATAG
>JANMTD010000474.1:0-5733 GCA_031390075.1 Deltaproteobacteria bacterium
ATGTCGATCATCGGGGGCGAGCTTGTGCGGGCCGGCGTCCGGGCGCTGCGAGGGGAGGTGGGCGTCGAGGCGGCCGCCCATCGCGATCGCCATCAGCTGCATGCCGTAACAGATCCCGAGGATCGGGAGGCCGCGCCCGTGCGCCGCCTCGAATAGCATGCGATCGAAGCTGAGCTGCTCGGCGGGGACCGGGTCGAGCAGGGCCTCGATCTCGGGCGCGAGCGGCGTCTCCGAGGGGAAATCGTCGCCGCCGGGGAGCAGGAGCCCGTCGAGGCCGGAGACCACGGACTCGACATCCGATTGGATCGGGAGATGGATCGGGAGACCGCCCGCCCGGTCGATGGCGTCGGCGTAGCTGCGGTCGATGTAGTGGTACGCGCGCTCGGCACGCCAGCGGCCTCGATCGTCGAGCGTCAGCGGGATCCCGATTCGCGGCCGGTGCATGGCACGAGCATAGCCATCTGCGGCATCCTGCCCGCATGGCTCAGGTGGTGATCGCAGGCTGTGGCTACGTCGGGAACGCGCTCGCGCGAATGCTCATCGCCGACGGCCACGAGGTGTTCGGAATCCGGCGGGATCCGTCGAAGCTCGCGAAGGGTGTGAAGGCGATCCGCGGCGATCTCGCGGATCCCCGTTCGTTCGGACCGGCGCCGCAGCGGGTCGAGTACGTGGTCTTCGCGGTCGCCGCCGACGAGACCACCGAGCAGGCGTACCGCCGGGCCTATCTCGACGGACTCGCGGGACTGCTCGAGTGGCTGGCGAACGAGGGCCAGCGTCCGAAGCGGATCGTCATGACCTCCTCGACCTCGGTCTACGGCCAGCGCCGCGGCGAGCACATCGACGAGGAGTCGCCGACCCATCCGACCCAGTTTCGCGGTGAGACGCTGCTCGCCTCCGAGCGACTGCTCGCGGCGTCGGGGATGTCGACGGTCGTCGTGCGCCTGGGCGGGATCTACGGCCCCGAGCGCGAGAGCCTGCTCGACCGCGCGGTCGCCGGCGAGCTCCGCATCCGCCCGACGGAACACTTCACGAACCGGATCCACCGCGACGACGCCGCGGGCCTGGTCCGCCATCTGCTCTTCCATGCCGCCCCGGCGCCGCTCTACCTCGGGGTCGACAACGAGGCCGCCGAGGAATCGCAGCTGCACGCCTTCGTCGCCAAGGAGCTGGGCCTGCCCGAGCCGCCGCTCGTGGAGAAGGAGGGCGCGAACCGCCGGCGACAGGGCGTCGGGAGCAAGCGCTGCAGCAATCGCCGGGCGCGCGAGAGCGGCTACAAGTTCCGCTATCCGACTTTCAAAGAGGGCTACGGCGCGCTGATCCGGGCGCGCCGTGAAAAGGCGTGAGCCCGCGACTCGCGCCGGCCACCCTCGCGATGCCGGGCGCGATCTACTCGCCCTTCGCGGATCGCATCCACGGCCACGCCGGTCCGCTCTTTCCACTTCACGTCGGCGATACCTGGCGCGATCCCTTCGTCGGGGCCCGCAGCGAAGACATCGAGGCCGCGAAGAATCCGCGGCTCCACGCCTACTGTGATACCCGCGGCGTACCGGCGCTGCTCGAGGCGGTGCGCGAGAAGCTCCGGCTGCGAAACGGACTCGTGCATGCGCCTGACGAGATCCTGATCACGGCGGGGGCGACGGGCGGGCTCGCGGCACTGGCCGGCGCGGCTCTCTCTCCCGACGACGAGATCCTGATCCTGGCGCCGTTCTGGCCGCTGATCCGCGGCATCGCCCAGAGCGTCCGGGCACGGCCCGTCGAGGTGCCCTTCTTCGATCGGGTCGACAGTCTCGCCGAGGCGGTCGATGCGGTGTCCTCGCGCATCACGTCCAAGAGCCGTGTCCTCTACGTCTCGACGCCCTCGAATCCGACCGGCCGCATGCTCCCCGGCGATTGGCTCGAGGCGCTCGCACAGCTCGCGCGCCGCCACGACCTCTGGATCTTCTCCGACGAGGTCTACGAGGACTACGCCTACGCCCGCGAGCACGTCTCGATCGGGCGCTTCGCCCCCGAGCGCACGGTCTCCGTCTACTCGGTCTCGAAGAGCTATGCGATGGCCGGCCAGCGGGTCGGCTACCTCGCCGGCCCCGAGCCGATCGTCGCCAACGCCCGCAAGATCGCGACCCACGTCTACTACCACGCGCCGGTCGTCGGCCAGTACACCGCCCTCGCGGCGATCGAGCACGGCGCGGACTGGCTCGCCGCGAATTGCGCGGAGGATCGCGAGGTCGGCCGTCGGGTCGCCGCGATGCTCGGGTTGCCCGCGCCCGAGGGTGGGACCTTCCTGTTTCTCGACGTGCGCGATTGCCTCGACGACCGCGGCCTGACGGGGCTGCTCGAGGATTGTTTCGAGCAGGGCGTGCTCGTGGCGCCCGGGCATTCGTGTGGCGCGGACTACGCGGACTGGATCCGCATCAGCTACACCGCGGCCCCCGCCGACCGCGTGCTCGAGGCCGCAGGGCGCCTCGAACGGGTGCTCGCGCGCCGAAGGCATCCGTCGCTCTGACCCGGCGATCGGCCCGCCCGATCGACTATGCTCGGCCGGCGCCGTCGCGCGACCTCGTCCGTCGCGCCCGCGGCCGTGGCTCCACCTTCCGTCCACTTTCGTCCGCCACAAGAGGCCGCCCATCCCAAGAGGAACTCAGCATGTCGATCGATCTCGTCCGAAACGCTCCGCAGACGCCCGCCCGCAAGGCCAGCATCCAATCGATGGAGTACTCGATGCGCGGGGACGCGAAGGCCTGGCTCGACCTCTTCGCCGACGACGCGATCGTGCAGGATCCCTACGGCCCCTCGCCGATGGATCCGAAGGGCAAGGGACATATCGGCAAGGCGGCGATCGAGAAGTTCTGCGCCGCCTACATCCAGCCCGACCGCATCCGCTTCGAGGTCCGCCAGACCCTGACCTCGGGCGGCGCCTGCGTCAACGTCGGCACGATTTTCGCGAAGGGCTTCGACGGCCGCTTCGCCTGGAACGAGGTCATCAACGTCTACGAGGTGAACGCGGAGGGGAAGATCACGAGCCTGCGCTCCTTCTGGGACTACGAAGCCAACCAGAAGACGCCCTTCTAGGCGAGAGCGGCGGGCTTGCTCTACGTCGAACGCAGCAATCGGACCGAGGCGCTGTTCGCGGGGCTCGCGCAACGGTTGACGGCGCCGGGCCGCGATCCGCTGGCGCGTTCGGTCGTCGTCGTGCAGGGCGCGGGCATGGAGCGCTGGATCGCGCAGCGGATCGCCCGGCTGCACGGGGTCTGCGCGAACGTCGAGTTTCCGTTTCCGAGACCGTTTCTCGAGAGCGTGTTCGCGGCGCTGCCGGCAGCGGTGGGGGAGCCGGCGGTGCCCGCATGGGATCTCGACCGGATGACCTGGTCGATCGCGAAGACGATCGCCGCGCGCCGCGCGGAGCCCGACTTCGCGCCGCTGGCTCGTCATCTCGCCGGGGCGGACGGCGACTGGCGCCTGGTACAGCTCGCACGCCAGATCGCGAACGTCTTCGATCAGTACATCACCTATCGCTCCGATTGGATCGAGAAGTGGGAGCGCAGCTCCGAGCTGCCCGCCGAGCTCGCGGGGGAGTCGGACGTCCTCTGGCAGATCCGTCTCTTCCAGGCGCTGCGCGTCGAGCTCGGTCCGGGCCACATGGCGGATCGAACCCGGGCGTTTTTCACGGCCGCCGCGTCGCCCGCCCGTGCGGATCTCGCAGCGAATCTTCGCCGTCGGTTTCCGGACGCGATCGAGATCTTCGCGGTGTCGACCCTGCCGCCGCTCCATCTCGCGGTCGTGCGGGGCCTGGCGACGCTGCTCGACGTTCGACTCTCGGTGCTGACGCCGTCGCGTGCCTGGTACTCGGACCTGTGGCGCGAGCTGCGCGATCCGGAGGCGGGTCAGGCGGGGCCGATCGCGGCGTTGCTGGCGGGCCTGGGACGACTCGGTGCCGACTTCCAGAAGAGCCTCGAAGACGCGTCCACCCCGGACGGCGGCGACCGCGAGCTCTTCGTCGAGCCCGCCATCGATCGCGACGACGCGAGCCTGTTGCTTCGCCTGCAGGCGCGGCTCCTCGATCTCGATGATTCGACGCCCGCAGCCAGCGCTCGCCCCGTGAGCCGCGCGGACGATTCGATTCGCGTGCATCTCTGCCACGGTCCGCGGCGCGAGCTCGAGGTCGTGGAGGGCGTGCTGCGGGCGGCCTTCGAGCGCGACCCTTCGCTCGCACCGGAGGACGTCATCGTGATGGCCCCGGACATCGACGCCATCGCTTCCGACATCGACGCGGTTTTCGGCGCGGGCGTTGAAGAGGGGGGCGCGATTCCCTACCGGATCGCGGATCGCGGGACCTATCGCCGCTCGCCCGTCGCCGACGGCTTCCGCGCGCTCCTCGCCCTCGCCGGAACGCGCATGCCGCGCAGCGCCGTCTTCGATTGGCTCGCCCTCTCGGAGGTCGGCGCGCGCTTCGGGATCGACGAGGCGGGCGTCGAAGTGCTCGCGGATTGGGCGGAGCAGGCGGGCGTTCGCTTCGGTCTCGACGAGCAGCAGCGCGAAACGCTGGGCCTCCCCGGTCTGCGGGCCCACACCCTCGCCGGCGGCCTCGATCGCCTGATTCTCGCGCATGCGCTCGGCGCGACGAAGGACGTCACGCGCGGTCTCTCGCCCGTCGGCCTCGATGCCTTCGCCGACCCCGCCCTGATCGGCGCGATCGCCGAGGTCGATGCACTGCTCCGGCTGGTGGTGCGCGGCATCCGCCAGAAGCGCAGCGTCGCCGACTGGGCCGGCTGGCTTGCGATGCTGCTCGCGCGGAGCGCCGTCCGCAGCGACGCGAACAGCCACGAGCACGCGGCGATCCTCGCCGTGCTCGAGCGCCTGCGAGCCGCGGCCACCGCCGTGTGCTTCGAGCGCGAGATTCCCTTCGAGGCGATCCGCGAGCGCGTCGTGTCGGCCCTCGAAGAGTCCCCTTCGCCCCAGGCCTTCCTCGCCGGGGGTGTCACGTTCTGCCAGCTCGTACCGCTGCGCGCGATTCCCTTCCGCGTCGTCGTGATCACGGGTCTCGTCGACGGCAAGTTTCCCCGTGGCCGCGCGGCGGCGGGCTTCGACCTGATGGCCCGACATTCCCGCGCCGGCGATCGCACGATCCGCGACGACGATCGGCATCTCTTTCTCGAGGCGCTCCTCTCGGCCCGCGAGAAGCTCGTCCTCACCGTCCCCGCCCGCGATCTCCAGAACGGCCAGCCCCGCCCGCCCTCGATCGTCGTGAGCGAGCTCCCATACGCGGTGAACAAGGCCAACCAGACCATCACGTTCCCACGGCCGCCGAACTCCACCATGCTCGCCTCACCGCTGACGATCACGGCCACTGCGAGTTCCGGCCTGCCCGTGACCGTGTCGTCGTCGACTACAGCCGTTTGCACCGTGAGCGGATCCAGCGTCACGTTCGTGGGTGCCGGCACTTGCACGCTCGTCGCGAGCCAGTCGGGCAATGCCGCGTACAACGCGGCCAACCCGATCACGCGGTCATTCACCGTATCGAAGGCCAGCCAGACCATCACGTTCCCGCGACCAAGCAACGCCACGCTGATCCAATCCCCCGTGACCGTAACGGCAACGGCGAGCTCAGGCCTGCCGGTGACGGTCACCTCCTCGACGCTGTCGGTCTGCACGGTGAGCGGTGCCTCGGTGACGCTGCTCACCGCCGGGACGTGCACCCTCCGAGCCACGCAGTCCGGCGACGCGATCTACGGCGCG
>JANMTD010000476.1:0-1564 GCA_031390075.1 Deltaproteobacteria bacterium
ATCCAGCCTTCCCTCTCGACGATTCTAACGACATCCCTGACCTTCACGCGTCGATTCCTCGCAACCTGTGCGGCGATCGACAGAGCAACTTCCATACCACCGGACGGATCCCGAATTCCAACTCCCGAGGTCAAGCCCTGGTCCGCGCGCTTCGCCACGCTCGGCCGAGCGCTTGCCCCGCCGTCGCAGCGACCGATTCACGATGATCTGCGCCGTCGGATCCGATCCCTGCGGCTTCAGTCTCGACGCCACGCTGTCCTTCGTTCTGGAGCCGACGACCGCGCTCCTGCTTGGGATGGGCCTCGCGATCCTCGGTCGCAGGGGCGGACCCACCCGACCTGAAGCCGGCCACGACCGGCTCGGACGGGTCACATGCGGTTAGTCCGCTCGAAAGCGGCTCTGGACATGCTCCTGCGCAGAATTGCTCTCAAGTTGGCGCCACATCGGATCCGTGTGCGATTGGTGCCCGGTCGGATCCCTCGGGGTCGCGTGTCGACGCCCCGATCGGTCGTCGAATCATTCCTCGTAGGCGCCACCAATGCGTGTAATATGCTGACGAAGTCAGAGCCCCGCCACGTCGCGCCGTGGCCCCTCGCGGTCCGCTCGCCCGTCGGGAACTCGAGCCATTGCTTCTCGTTGGCCTTCCGAGGTGATGAATGATGTGGAATCCCAAGCAGCTCTCGCTGTGGGTCTCGCTTCTCGTTCTCGTTGCCCCGAGCGCGCGTTCCCAGTCGTTCGACGTGCTCTTCCTCGTCGACGAAACGGGCACCATGACGGGCGAAATCCAGGCGCTCAAGGCGAACGGAGTAACCGTGATCGCTCCGCAGGCGATCGCGGCGCTGGGGGACGTCGCGTTCGGGGTCGCCAGCTACCGCGATTTTCCGACGGCACCATTCGGTGCCGTCGGCGATCTTCCCTACGTCTTGCGCAGTCAGATCAGCACGAATCTGACGGCGTTCAACATTGGGTTGAACAGTCTCACGGCAGCGGGTGGAGGCGACGCATCCGAAGCGGGACTTCACGCTCTGCATACCGCGGCCGGTGTTTCGCCCCTCGCACCGGCTTGGCGGCCCGGCGCGACGCGCGTGATCTTCTGGATAGGCGACGGACCCAGCCACGACGGCGACCTCGAGGCTACCTACGCCGCCTGTTGCTCGCAGATCGGTCTGTTGGACGCGATCGGCGCCCTCGACGCGACGGATATATTCGTATTCGGCTTCGATACGGGGATTGCCGTTCCGTCCGCAGGGTTGAATTCGACGGGCCAGGCCAGCGCGGTGGCATCGGCCACAGGCGGGACGCTATCCAACGTAATCGAGGTGAGTTCCCTCGGTTCGGTGATCGTCGCCGTGATCACTGGACCGTTGAGCAATCTTCCGCCACCGGTGCCAGCACTGGTGCCGCTTGGAAGCCTCGGTCTGGCACTCCTGCTGGCAGCCCTTGGTCTGATGGCCGCCCCGCTCAGACCATGAGCGTCTCCGCATCGCTCATCGCAAACGCCGCCCGCTCCTGCGCCATCGTCGGGACCTGCGGCAGCGCCCGCACGCGCGCCAGCGCCGGTCGC
>JANMTD010000521.1:0-6194 GCA_031390075.1 Deltaproteobacteria bacterium
TCGGCATCGCCGGTGCGCACCGCCTCGGCGAGGAGTCCGATGCCGCCGGCGGCGCGATAGCGATGGCTCTTCGTGAGGCGGACGATCGAGCGCTCGAGGCCGGCGGCGGGGGCCTCCGCCGCCGCGTCGCCGCAGAGATCCGCGAGCACTGCGCCCGCTTCGACCGACGCCAGCTGGCGCGGATCGCCGAGCAATACCAGGCGCGGGACCGACTCGCAGGCCTCGAACAAACGCGCCATCAGCTCGAGATCGACCATCGAGACCTCGTCCACGACGACGACGTCGGCATCGAACGCGACCGTATCCGCCGAACGCCGACCGATTCCCCGTGCTCGCCGGGCGAGGGCGCGGTGAATTGTCTCGGCGGTAGTCGGCAGCGCGCTGCGCAGGTCTTCTGCGAGGCCCGAGAGGTTGCGTTCCAGCGCGAAGGAATTCGCCATCGCGGCGGCGGCCTTTCCGGTGGGCGCGAGAAGCAGGACACGCGGCGCGCGCCCGTTCGCCTCGAGCGCGTGCAGGGCAAGCAGACGCACGAGCCGCGCGACGAGCGTCGTCTTGCCCGTACCGGGTCCGCCCGTCAGGATGGCGAGGGGTCGCCGAAGGCCGATCTCGAGGGCGCGGCGCGGGGCGTCATCACCCGGCGTGAGTCGATCGCCGAGCACACGATCGATCGACCCAGATGCATCGAATCCCGCGAGGGCGATGTCTGGGCGCGCCACGCGCCGAAGCACCGCGCTCGCGAGCGCGCACTCCGCGCGGTGCAGTCGGCGCAGGTAGAGACGGCCCCGGGCGTCGAGGACGAGGGGCCGGACCTCGGGATCGGGCGCGGGCCCGCCTTCGGCGGCCATATCGTCCTCCTCGAGAGGCGTGCTCGTCGGCATCGATTCGACGAGCGGACTCGCCGCGAGCGCCGCGAGCCAGGCCTCGACCGAGGCGTGCGTGACGAGGGCCGGCAGCTCGCCCGCCTCGGCGCCGTCGTCGCTCGCGAGTCCCTCGGCCGCGAGCCGGCGGAGGTCGGCGCAGACGTGCCCGAGCGATTCCTGGCGACAGGCGAGCGCCGCCGCCCAGCGCACCCCGGGATCCGTCTCCCCGAAGAGCGCGGCCAGGCGATTCGCGAAGTGCTGGTCGAGGGGCGACAGAACCCCCGCACGCCGGCCGCGCTCGAGCGGATCGGCGCCCGGCCCATCGCGGCGGGTGCTCGTGTCGTGTTGCGCCGTGTTTGCGGAGCTCATCTGACTTCCCCGCCCGGCTGGCCGAGCAGATCGGAGACCCGCCGGACGGTCGCGACGTCCGGTCGATCGAAGAAGATCCCGCAGCCGGGCTCATGGGTCTCGGCCAACCCGCGCAGGAACAGATAGTAGGCGCCCCCGAAATGCCGATCGTAGTCGTAGTCGGCGAGACGGCTCGCGAGATGGCGATCGACGGCGACGGTGTAGAGCAGATACTGGAGCACGTAGTCGTGCTGGATCATCGGCAGGACGAGCCGCGCAGGCCGATACTCGCTCTGGCGCGCACCGAGATGGTTCGACTTGTAGTCGATCACGTAATAGCGCTCGCCGTCGCAGAAGACGGCGTCGATGAAGCCGCGCAGATAACCGGCGAGGAAGGGCCATGACAGGGAGCCCGCGCGTTCGGCATACCGTTCGAGCGGTGAGCCGGCGGGGGCATCGGCGAGGATCCGCGCGAGGGCGGCGGCGGAGAAGCCGTGGCCGCGCTCGTCTCCCGGCGCCGAAAGCGTGAATTCGAGCTCCGGCAGGAGCTGGCCAGGAGAGACGTCGGCGAGGCGGAAGGGCCGGGGCTGCGTGCGCAGTGGCGTGCGCGCGACGGACCGGACGACGTGGACGATCTGGGGAGCGAGCTCCCGGCCGAGCGCGCCGCGGGAGAGCCAATGCTCCGCGAGGCGCCGGACCGCGGGCTCGTCGAAGCGCGTGAAATCGCTTCGCTCGAGGACTTCGTGGAGTAAGGTGCCCGCCTCGGTACCCCGCGGAAACAGCTGCATGTCGCCGGCGAGGTCCGCCGAGTCGCCCGCGCCCTGCGGTTCCTCGTCGACCTCGGCGTCGAGGTCGCGCCCGGTCGCATGGGGTCCGGCGACGACGACCGCCGGGCGATGGGCCGTGCGCACCAGCGCCGAGAAGCTCGTCGTCGCGAGCGTCCGGAGCTCGAGAGTCCGGACGCGGACGGGCTCGAGCGGGACTCCGCCGGACGTTCCGTCCTGAAGCAGCGGACGCCAGGGCGCACGCGGCATCAGGTCCGAGTCCTCGATCGCGATCGCGCCGGCCGGCGCCGCCGCGGCGATCGCCTGCCATGCGGCTCGCCAATCGTCGTCGCCCTTCGCCTGCTTGAGCCAGGCGACGAACTCTTCGCCCGGGACCGCTTCGCGCTCGGCCTCCGCGCCGAAGAGCAGCCTCGCGAGCGGCGACTTCGCATACGCCTTGTCGACACAACCCCAGAACACGACGCATTGACGTCGGGCGCGCGTGAGCCCCACGTAGAGAAGCCGCAGGTGCTCGGCGTTCGTCTCGAGCTTTTCCAGCGCGAGGTGATCCGTGTACGCATCGCCCCGCACGCCGAGGTCGAGGGTCCGCCGGTTCTTCCCGGGATCATGGAACCGAACCGGAGGCCGCTTGCCGCCCCTCGCCACCGAGTCGCTCGATACGCCCCGCCGCTCGAAGCTCTCCCAGAGACACGGGAGATAGACGATCTCGTACTCGAGCCCCTTGCTGCCGTGGAGCGTCACGAGCTGGACCGCTTCGTCGTCGCGTTCGAGCCGCAGCAGCGAGGCCTCCGAGCCGAGCTCGAGGCGAAGCGCTTCGTCCACGATCGCCCGGTCGAGCCAGGCGACGAGCCCCGACCGCGAAGGCCCGCGCTCGTTCGCGACGCGGGCGAGTAGCTCCGCCAGGTGGAGCCAGTTCGTGAGGCGGCGGTCGCCGTCTTGATAGGCGAGCAGCCGCTCGGTCACCGCTTCCCGCCCGCGCCAGGTCTCGAAGGCGCGAGCGAAGCCGGATTGCGACCAGAGGCGTCCGTACTCCGCGAAGCGCTCGGTCAGCGCCGAGAGCAACGGCGAGTCGTCGTTCTCCGCCGCGAGGGACCGGGCATCGAAGCCGTGGGCACCGCTCGAGAGCGCGGCGCGAAGTCGCCCGAGATCCCCGGGATGGAGCCATGCCGCGAGTACGCTCGAGAGCTCCCAGGCTTCGCGCGAGTCGAAGACGTTGCCCTCGCCGCGACTGACGCACGCAATGCCGAGGCCTTCGAGCGCCCGCCGCGCAGCGTCGAGCTCGAGCTTGCGCCGCGCGAGGATCGCAATGTCGGAGGGCACGATGCGCCGCCCGCCGATCGTCGCCCCGACTCCAGCAGCTCGGCCACGTCCCGCGCGAGGGCCTGCATCCAGCGGGTTCGCGCGAACCGCAGCGCGATCGCGCCTTCCCCGTCCCCCGCTTCGGGAGACGCATCCCCCGCCGCTCCACGCGAAAGGAACGAGACCCGGAGCCCCGCCCGAAAGCGCGCCGGCGCGTCGAAGGGCTCCCGCTCGGCGGTTGCGGCCGCCGCCGTGACGGGCCGGAACTCGATCTCGTCGAGGGCAAAGGGATCACGCGTCGCCCCGAAGAGCGCGTTCACCGCCCCGACCACCGGCGGATCCGAGCGGTAGTTGACAGCGAGGGAGTGGACCGACGCACCGGCGTGGTCTCGGGCCGCGAGATAGGTGTGGATGTCGGCGCCGCGAAACGAGTAGATCGCCTGCTTCGGGTCGCCGATCAGGACCAGGCCGCCCCCCGCTTCACGGACTGCGTCGGCATTCCAGACACGCTCGAAGATCTCGTACTGCACCGCGTCCGTGTCCTGGAACTCGTCGATCAGGGCAAAGCGGTAGCGCGCGCGCAGAGACGCGCAGAGTCGATCACTGCCCGGCGCGGCCAGGGCATCGCGCAGCTGCGAGAGCAGGTCGTCGAAGTAGAGCACGTGCTGCTCATCGCGCCGACTCCGCTCCGCCTCCCGCGCCGCGTCGACGAAGCGCCGCCGCAGCCGCAGGGCGCGGTCGTCGAAGGCGTCGCCGAGCGCCTTCGTCGCGCGGGCGAGCTCGCTGCAGACCGCGAAGAAGTCCTCGTCGGGCGCCCGGAAATCCTTCTTCACGCCCTTCGCGACGCCCTCGCGCGTGAGGTTCTTCATGAAGTCCGGGGCCTCGAGCCCCGCTCGCTCCGCCGGCGAAGCCGCGAGCTCGACCGTCCGACAGAGCGCATCGAGCTCGGGAACCCATTTGTCCCGGATCGAGTCCGGCTTGTACGAGGTCAACTTGAATCCAGCTTTCGGATCGAGAAGCAACGCCGTCACGTCCTCACCCCGCGCGCGCCAGCTCTCGGCGAACCGGAGCCACGCCGCATCGACCGCGTCGCACAGATCGCCCGGCGATGCAGAGGCGGGCTCCGCCTCGGGCTCGGGCAGGACCGGCATCGACTCGTCGGCGCCGAGGTGTTCGTCGATCAGGCGGAAGAGCGCCTCGGGCTCGAACGCCCAGCGGCGGCGCCCAACGCCCGCGGCGAGCCATTCGCGAAACGCCTCGTCCTCGTCGGCGAGCAGCCGCGTCCAGAGATCGTGGGCCAGGGTCCGCTTCGAGCTCTCGGGTTTTTCGACGAGCTCCGCATCGAAGGCGAGGCCGCTCTCGAAGGCGCTCTCCTGCAGCGTCCGCTGGCAGAAGCCGTGGATCGTGAAGATCGCGGCCTCGTCGAAGTCCCGCAGCGCGCGGCGCAGATGCGCCGCACTCGCTTCCCCCTCGGCGGACGCGAGCACGTCCTTCATGTGGGAGCGGATGCGGGAACGGATGCGCTCGCGCAGCTCGGCGGTAGCCGCCTGGGTGAAGGTCACGACCAGGATGTCCGCGGGCTGCAGTCCGTGCTCGATGAGCAGGCGGAGATAGAGCGTCGTCAACGCGTAGGTCTTGCCTGTGCCGGCACTCGCCTCGATGAAGGCCGTTCCGACGAGGGGGACCTTCCAGGGATCGAGCGCCTCGATCGGCGGTCTCGTGGTCATTGCGCCGACCGTTTTCGAACGGCGAGGAGCGGCTCGAAGAATTCTCGTGCGAGCGTATCGAAGCCTAAGCTCGAGCCGGATTCCCCGGCGCGCTCGATCGGCGAACGCCCCTCCCAGACCCGGATGGTCTCGAGCTCCTGATCCGCCTCGGGCTGTCGCCAACCCGAGTCGTCGCGGCCCTCGAATATCGACCGGGCTTCACGCCAGGCGTCGGCCTCCGTCGCACCTTCCTTCTGCAAACGCTCCGCGAATGCGCGCGACGCGCGCTCGAAGAACGGAAGCGGCGCATCGGGGACGCTCCACGCCCAGCGAAAGAGCGAAGCGAGAATCTCGAGCGGTTTCTCCACGCGCGACAGCACGACGACGGAGTGTTTCTGTTTATCGTCGCGATCCGGCCGGCCGATCCCGACGCTCTCGCTGGGCAAAGGGTGGCCGCGGTCGACGAGGGCACACAGGACCAGGTGATGAATCCAGAGCGCCGCCTCCCGATTCCCTCCGATGCGACCGAACTCCGCCTCGATCCGCGCCTCGCGCCAGAGCCGGTCGAGGCGCCCGACGATCCGCGCAGGCGAGCCGCCCGCGAGACCCGGAAGCTCGAGCTCGAACGGGAAGTCGGGGAGCGGCTCGCCGGACCGTCGCGCCGCAGCGATCTTCGCGACGGCCTGCGCTTCGACGCGAATCCCACGCGCGAGAAGCTCCCCCTGGAAGCCGACCGGCAGCACGGGATTCGCCCGCATCCGGTCGACCGCCTGCGCGAACGGCACGCCTGCGGCCAGATCCTCGAAGAGCGCTCGCCCGACGCTCGCCTTCTCGAGGGGCGAGAGATCGAAGGGATCGAGATCACCCTGAGCCGCCTCGGGCCGCGGCAGCCGGAGCGCGAGCACCTCCCTCGCGAAATGACGCGTCGAGCGCAGAATCCGATCGATCAGCTCGTCGAGGGTCAGCGTGGGCCCAGCCGCATCTGTCCGCTGCAAGAGCAGTCCCGTCCCCTCCGGCACCAGGAATCGCCGCGGTCTGCGGTCGAGGGAATCGATCGCCTGCTGCCGCGCGAGGGCACCGCGATGGGCCCGCGAGCGGAGGGACTCGAGGCGCGGATCGCGATCCCGCGCGAAATAACGCGGGCTCGTCGCCTGGAGCGGATGCGAGACGACGAGCCAGTCGCGCAGTCCGGTCGC
>JANMTD010000554.1:0-27937 GCA_031390075.1 Deltaproteobacteria bacterium
CGCATGAGAACCGGCGCGTCTTCGTGGACGTTATTCATGAGGAAGACGCGTTTGTTGATGCCCGCGAGTGTCTTCTCGAGGGTCGCGCGGTCGAACCCGGCTCGGCCGCCCGTCGCCGCGCCCTCGAGGCCTTCGAGGACCCGGGCCTTGTCGCGCTCGGTCTGGAGTCGGCCGAGGAACCAGGTGCCGCAATTCGAGAGGCCCTTGTAGTCGAGGTCGACGGGGTTCTGGGTCGAGAGGACGCAGCCGAGGCCGAAGGCGCGGGCCTGCTTGAGAAGCGTCAGCATCGGGAGCTTGCTCGGCGGATTCGCGGTCGGGGGAAAGAAGCCGAAGACCTCGTCCATGTAGAGCAGGGCGCGCAGCGACTGGCTGCCCGATTGCGTGCGCATCCAGGAGACGAGCTGACCGAGCAGCAGCGTCACGACGAACATCCGCTCGGCATCCGGCAGATGCGCGATCGATACGATCGAGAGCCGCGGCCTTCCGTCTGGGGCGCGCAGCATGTGCGCGATGTCGAGGGGCTCGCCCTCGAGCCAGGCGGCGAAGCCCGGTGAGGCGAGCAGGTTGTTGATGCGCATGGCGAGGGCGCCGCGATCGGCGGCGGGGAAGAAGGTCTCGAGCTCGAAGACGCCGACGCGCTCGAGCGGCGGCTTCTGGATCTGGTGGATCAGGCTCGCGAGGTCGAGATTGCGGCCCTCGCGCCAGGCGCGCTCGACGAGGTTCGAGAGCAGGATGTGCTCGCGGCTCTGGATCGGATCGGCGTCGTCACCGACGAGGCCGACGAGGCCGAGCAGTCCGGACACCGACGACTGCACGCGCTCGCGGAGCGCCTCTCCGTCCTCGATGACCGCTGGTGCCGGCGCGTCGAGGGCGCGCAGGATCGAGAGCGGAACGCCGGCTGTACTTCCGGGCGTATAGAGGACGCGCTCCGCGGCGCCGGCCAGCTTCGCGATGCGCTCGGGCGCCTGGCCCCAGTCGGCGAGGCCTTTGCGCCAGAGCTCGGCTTGCCCCGATGCGAAGACCTCGGGCGTCTCGCCCGCTCGCTCCGCCGCGCCTTCGTCGATCCAGGGCCGGAAGTCACTCGCGGCGAGCTCGGGAAACGTCAGCAGGAGATTGCCGAGATCGCCCTTCGGATCGATCGCGATGACGGGGATGCCGTCGATCAGCGCCTCCTCGATCAAGCCGATCCCGAGCCCGGTCTTGCCGCTGCCCGTCATGCCGACGATCACGGCATGGGTCGTCAGGTCCTTCGCGTCGTACAGGAGAGGCTCGTCGCGGTCCTTCCCCGTCGCGGGATCGACCGGGCGACCGAGATAGAAGGCGCCCAGCTTCTCGTAGTCTTCGGTCTGCACGCGGACAACCCTCTCGCGCCGCCGACTAGCGCGTGATGCCGAACCGCTCGAGCTTGAAGGTGCGGATCGCGTTGCCCCGGAGCAGGGCGTAGATCTCGTCTTCATCGAGGCCGGCCTTCGCGCAGATCTCGGTCGCGACCTTCTCGGTATGGGGGAAGGTCGAGTCGGCGTGGGGGTAGTCGGTCTCGAAGGCGATCCGGTGCATGCCGATGCGGTTGCGGTTGGCGAGTCCCGTCTCGTCGTCGAAGATGCAGCCGAGGACCCGGTCGCCGAGGTAGGACGTCGGCGGGTTCTTGAGTCCCGACCCGAAGCTGTTGTCGACGCGCTCGTGCCAGAGCTTGTCCATCCGCTCGAGCACGTAGGGCATCCAGCCGACCTGGCCCTCGGAGTAGGCGATCGTCAGCTTCGGAAAACGCTCGAGCGTGCCCGAGAAGACGTAATCGATGAGCGAGCCCATCGCGTTCTGGAAGGTCAGCGTCGAGCTGACGATGAAGGGCGCGTCGGGGGTCGTCTGGGGCATGCGCGACGAGGAGCCGATGTGCATGCAGACGACGGTCTCGGTCTCCTCGCAGGCGCGGAAGAAGGGATCCCAGTAGCGCGAGTGGACAGAGGGGAGTCCCAGCGGATGCGGGTTCTCCGAGAAGGCGACGGCGTGGCAGCCCTTCGCCGCCGTGCGGTGGATCTCCTCGACGGCGAGGTTCACGTCCCAGAGCGGGATGATCGAGAGCGGGATCAGCCGCCCGCGCCCCTCGCCGGCGCACCACTCGTCGATGATCCAGTCGTTGTACGCCCGCACGCAGAGCAGCGAGAGCGCCTTGTCCTGCCGTTCCATGAAGGTCTGGCCGCAGAAGCGCGGCAGTGTGTTCGGAAAGCAGATGGACGCGTCCATGTGGTTCGCGTCCATGTCCAAAAGGCGTTCCTTCTGCTTCCAGCAGCCGGGCCGGATCTCGTCGAAGGTCGTGACACCGAAAGCGAGGTCACCGAGGCCGACCGCCGCCGAGAGCCGCGAGAAGGGCGACACGAGATCGTCGTAGTACCAGATATCGCCCCACTCACCGTCCGCATCGCGATTCCATGTCAGCCCGAGCGGGCCGCCGAATTTCCCCCGCTCGCGCACGATCCGCGGCCCCCGCTCGCGCAGGTTCGCCGGCAGTCGGTTCGACCAGAGATCCGGCGGCTCGACGACATGGTCGTCGACGGAGATGATCCTCGGAATCGCCATCGCCGACCTCGCTGGGGTTTGAAGAGGTTTAAGGGGGTTTGAACGGCCTCAGCCGCGGTTCGCCCGCAGTGCGGCGATCCGCACGTCGAGGGGCGGATGCGTCGAGAAGAGGGCCATCATGCTGCCCCCGCCGATGCCGAAGGCCTTCATCCCGTCGGGCATCGGTGCGACGCCGCCCTTCAATCGTTCGAGGGCCGCGACCATGTTTTCGCTCCCCGCATAACGCGCGCCCCCGGCGTCGGCGCGGAACTCCCGTCGCCGCGAGAACCAGGCGACGATCATCGAGGCCAGGATGCCGAGCAGGACCTGCGCCACCAGCGACGACACCACGTATCCGATCCCGTGGCCCCGTTCGTTCTTCAGGATCACGCGGTCGACGATGTGTCCCACGACCCGCGACAGGAAGACGACGAAGGTGTTCAGGACGCCCTGGATCAGCGTGAGCGTGATCATGTCGCCGTTGGCGATATGGGCGATCTCATGGCCGAGGACCGCGTCGATCTCGTTGCGCTTCATTCCGCGCAGGAGACCCGTACTCACGGCGACGAGCGCCGAGTTCCGGCGCGCCCCGGTCGCGAAGGCGTTCGGGGCGTCGGCGGGAAAGATCGCGACGTCGGGCATGCCGATGCCCGCCGCCTGGGCGTGGGCGCGCACGCGGGATACGAGCCACTGGGATTCGGGATCGCTGGCCTCGTTGACGATCTGGGCCCCGGTCTGCCATTTCGCCATCGGCTTCGAGATCAGGAGCGAGATGATCGAGCCGGTGAAGCCGATGATCGCCGAGTAGACCAGGAGCTTGCCGAGATCGAGGTCGACGCCGTTGGCAGCGAGCACCTGGCCGACGCCGAAGACGGAGAAGAGAATCGAGATCACCACCATGACGGCGATGTTCGTGACCAGGAAGAGGACGATTCGCATCATGTCGAGGCCCATCCTTTCTCAGACTCGTTTCACCTGCGCGGCCCGGATCCGCCGAAGCGTTCGGTCCACGAGGCGGAGCGGGAGCATAATCACGATGCCCGGGCTTGACCAGCAATCGCCGCCATTAGAGACGGACAGGAACCTTGCTGTAGCCGCGCACGTTGTTGTTGTGCGCCCATTCGAGCTGCGACTCGTCGACCTCGTAGTCGGGAAAAGCGGCGAGGATCTCCTCGAAGGCGACGCGGCATTCCTGGCGCGCGAGGGATTTCCCGATGCAGAGGTGATGCCCTTGCCCGAAATGGACGGTGCGGTCGAGCTTTCGACGGATGTCGAAGCGGTCCGGTTCCTTGAATTGCCGCTCGTCGCGGTGGGCGGCGCCGGTCAGCAGCAGGACCCGCACATCCGCGGGGATCGTGACACCGTGGCGGGTCCAGGGGCGCGTCGACCAGCGGCCCTGGACCTGGGACGGCGGATCGATGCGCAGCAGCTCCTCGACGGCATTCGGGAGCAGGTTCGGATCGGCGACCAGCTCGGCCCGTTGGTCGGGATGTCGGCCGAGGGTCACAGCCGAGTTGCAGATCAGCCGGGCCGTCGTCTCGTGACCCGCGTTGGCGAGCAGGATGCAGAAGCCGAGCAGCTCCGGGAAGGAAAGCCGCGTCAGCTCCCCGGTCTCGATGTCGCGCAGATCCGCGCCGATGAGCGCGCTGATCAGATCGTCCTTCGGGCTGGCCTGACGCCCCTGGATGAAGCCGACGAAGTACTCCGCGACCTTCGCCTGGGCGTCGAGGGCGAGCTTCGGGATCTCGAGGGAGTTCGATTCGCGGTGCATCGCCGTGTTCGTGAGACGCCGGACGTAGTCGCGGTCGGACTCGGGTACGCCGAGCATCGCGCTGATCACGTCCATCGGCATGGACGAGGCGAGGCGTTCGAAGAGGTCAATCTGGTCGCCCGGCTCGAGACCGGCGAGCCGGGCCCGCGTGATCTCGCGAACCGTCGGCTCGAGCTCGGCGATGCGCCGCGGTGTGAAGACCTTGGACACGAGCTGGCGGACCCGCGTGTGCTTGGGCGGGTCGAGCGAGATCATGAGCGGCAGCGGCGTCATCGTCTTCTCGAGGGTCTGGCCCCAGGCGGAGCTGAAGGTCTCGTAGTCGAGGTGGGCGTCCCAGACGTCGTCGAAGCGCGACAGCGCCCAGAAGCCCATCTTCTCGTTCTGGTACACCGGCGCGTGTTCCCGCAGCCAGGTGTAGGCCGGGTAGGGGTCGATCTGGGTCTGCCAGTCGGTCGGGTCGTACTGGTCGATCTGCATGGCTTTGTGCGCCTCGTCGTGCATCGGATGTCTCGTCGCGGCTGGGCGGATGAGACGGGATGCTACCGGACCGGCGGGCCTCGTTCTCGTCAGGTCCCGTGCTCGTCAGGTCCCGTGCCCGTCAGGAAAGGCGCCTGATCGCCGAGCGCGCGGCCCAATAGCCGCACTGGCCGTGGACGCCGCCGCCGGGGGGCGTCGCGGCGGAGCAGATGAAGAGGCGGGGATTCGGGGTCGAGTAGGGGTCGAGGCGGGTCACGGGGCGGTTGAAGAGCTGGAAGGCGTCTGCGACGCCGCCGGTGATCGCCCCGCCCTTGTAGTTCGGGTTGTGGCGCTCGAAGTCGGCGGTGTTCATCGTGTGGCGCGCGAGAATGAGATCGCGAAAGCCGGGGGCGAAGCGCTCGATCTGGGCCTCGATTGTGGCGGTTCGGTCGAGGGTCGAGCCGTGCGGGACGTGGCAGTAGGCGTAGCCCGTGTGCTTGCCCGCCGGTGCGCGGGTCGCATCGAATTGGCTCTGTTGGCAGACGATCAGGTAGGGCCGCTCGCTGTGTCGGCCCTGGTACATGTCGCGCTCGGAGGCGCAGATCTCCTCGAGTGTGCCGCCGACATGGACCGTCGAGGCCTCGAGGCAGGCCGGGTCCTTCCAGGGGATCGGGCCGTCGAGGGCCCAGTCGAGCTTGAAGACCCCGGGCCCGTAGCGATAGCGGCCGAGTCGCCGGCGATAGCCTGCGGGCAGTGCATCGCCCGCGATCGCCGTGAGCTGCTCGGGGGAGGTGTCGAAGAGGACGACGCGCGCCTCGGGGAGCTCGCCGAGGTGCTCGACCCTGCGGCCCGTCTCGATCTCGCCGCCCAGGCTTCGAAGGTACGACGCCAGCGCCCGCGCGATCGAGTGCGAGCCGCCCTGCGCGACGGGCCAATCCTCGGCGTGGCCGGTGACCGCGAAGAGAACCCCGAGCGCCGCCGTCAGGGGTTGCGAGAGCGGCAGCACCGAATGTCCGGCACAGCCCGCCAGCAGCGCCCGCGCTCGCTCTTCGCGGAACAGGATGCGCGCCAGGCGATTGGCGGAGAAGGCCGCGCGCAGGCCGAAACGCGCCATCTGGATCGGGTGCTTCGGGATCCGGAGCGGAGCCATCACGTCCGCGAGGAGCTCGACCGCGCGCTCGACGAAGGGGCCGACCAGGCGTTGATAGGCGCGCCCGTCGCGCCCGAGGCCTTCGGCGGTCTTTGCGAGCGAGCGGTAGAGCAGGATCGCCGGCCCATCGTCCAGGGGATGGGCGATCGAGGCCTGCGGCCGCAGCCAGACGAGGCCGTGCTCTGCGAGCGGGAGCTGTGTGTAGAAGGGCGAGAGGATGCCCATCGGGTGGACGGCGGAGCAGACGTCGTGGAGGAATCCGGGGAGCGTCAGCGAAGCCGAGCGTGTGCCCCCGCCGATCTCGTCGGCGCCCTCTATCACGCGCACCGAGTAGCCCCCGCGCGCGAGCTCGATCGCCGCGGCGAGTCCGTTCGGACCCGAGCCGATCACGAGGGCGTCGAGAGAGGGGGCGGTCATGCGGGGTCACGGGTTAGCGCGCTCGCGCAGACGCAGCCAGAGCCCTCAGCCCAAGAGGAGGCCGTCAGGGCCGGGGGCAGTATTTGGGCGCGCGTCCCGTCAGTCGCAGCCGATTGCGGGCGAACCAGAGATACGCGCGATCGAGCAGCCAGCGGAAGCCCGGCCAGCGGGCCGGCGCGACGAGCCAGGAGAGGCCGACGGCCTCGTAGGCGCGCGCCAGGACCTCGACGCCCTCCACGATCTGCCCATCGGGCAGCACGCCGTGCAGGCGTGCTTCGAGGTCGGCGGGGTCGAGTCCGTAGCGGCTCGCATCGAACGAGGGATGCGAGATGTCCTCGAGCTGCACCCGCCCGCGCCCGCCGTCGAGCCGCTCGATCAACCGGCCCTCTCGCGCGCAGAGGGGGCATTCGGCATCGTAGAGAATGCGGATCCGCCAGTCGGACTCTTCCGCTTCAGCCGGCATGCACTGAATCGAAGGCCAGACAGCCGATCTCGACGGCGAGCCGGCGCGCCCCGTCCTGCTCGCGCAGCTGTTCGAGGGCGCGCAGCTCGATCTGTCGCACGCGCTCCCGGGAGACGCCCAGCTTCTCGCCGATCTCGGCCAGCGTCTGCATCGGCCGCTCCTCCAGCCCGAAGCGGGCCATGATCACCTCGCGCTCGCGAGCATCGAGGACCGGCAGGATCGCCGCGAGGCCTTCGCGGAGCGCCGCTCGATCGAGGCCCGAGGCCACGTCCACGTCGTCGGGGGCCGCGAGCGTGTCCTCGATCACGAGCTCCTCGGCCCCGCGCACGAGGGCCTGGGTCGAAACCTCCGGCGTCAGGCTGCGACAGAGATCGTCGGCCTCCGCGGCGTCGAGTCCGAGGCGACGGGCCAGCTCGCGTGCACTCGGGAGGGCGGCGCTCGTCGCGCGCAGACTGTCCTCGAGGCGCCGAAGCTTGCGCTGTTGGTCGATGATCGGGCTCGGGATCCGCACGGTCCGCGCATCGCTCGAAACGACGCGGACGAGGGCCTGCTCGATCCACCAGACGGCGTAGGTCGAGAACTTGTAACCGCGGTGGTAGTCGAACTTCTCGACCGCCCGGATCAACCCGATGTTGCCCTCCTGGATCAGATCGAGAAACGGAATCCCCCGGCCGCGATAGTTCTTCGCGCAGCGCACGACCAATCGCAGATTGTGGGAGATGAAGCGGTTCTTGCTGTCGGAGAGCCGCGCTCGTTCCTCGTCGGCTCGCAGCAGGCTCGAGCGAACGCCGTCGAGGTCGTCGAGCCAGCTCTCGGCTCGCCGCGCCGAGAGGCTCGCGTGGATTTCGAGCAGGATGGGCAGGGCGATGTCGGCCGCCAAGACGCGCTCGGCCAGGCGCTCGGCCGAGGCTCGTGCGCGCCGCGGGGCGCGTCGTCGCCGGTCGTCCTCGAATTGCCGCAGGGCCGCGTCGACCTCATCGATCGCGGCGTCGACGACCAGGTTGAGATCGTGATCGTGGTCGTCGCGGTGGCGGCGGGAGAGGGCGCCGGTGACGTGGCCGTTCCGGCGCCGGTCCTGCCAGCGCGCGACGAGCCGCCTCGCCGTCTCGGGCATGGCGGCGAGGGCCTCGCGCAATCCGGCCTCCGCGGTCTCCATCTGATTCAGGAGCGCGAACTGCTCCTCCTGGCCGAGCACGCGCGTATCGAAGATGTCGTCCAGGTAGCTCTGGAGCAGCTCGCGGTCGGACGGGGCTTCGGCGCGGCGTGCATCGAGGGATCGGGTCGTGTCGAGCATGGCATCTCCGAACGGGCGGCGTTTGACAACCCGTAGATTCAGGGGTCAGCGATGTTTTGTCAAGAAAATATCTGTACAAAAGGTCTATTCGCGTGATATAAAGCATGCCCATGGGTTCCAGTGACGCGACATTTCCGCTGCGGGTGGCGGTTCGAATGACCGGGCTGTCGGCCGAGCGGCTGCGGGCCTGGGAGTCTCGGTACGCGGTGGTCGAGCCCCTTCGGACACCGGGCGGCTCCCGGCGCTACCGGGTGGCCGATCTCGAGCGGCTTCGCCTGCTGCGCGAGGCGGTCGAGGCGGGGCATCGGATCGGGGATGTGGCCCGGCTCGATGAGCCGGCGCTGCGGGCCTGTCTCGCTTCGCCCCTCGAAGGGGCCGGCGACCCGCGGTCGACCGAGGCACTCTGGCGACCGCTGGCGCGCCTCGACGGCGACCGGGTCCGCGAGCTGCTCGAGGAGAAGCGCTCGGCGCTCGGCACCCTCGATTTCGCGCGCTCGTTCGCGCCGCCCTTTCTCCACGAAGTCGGAAGCCGCTGGGCGTCGGGCGAGCTCTCGGTCGCGGCGGAGCACCTCGCGTCGAACCTCGTGTCCTCGATGCTGGCGGCGGCGCTCCATGCGCACCGGCCGTCGCGATCGGGGCTGCCGATCGTCTTCGCGACGCCCTCCGGCGAGCGCCATTGCCTCGGCCTGTGTGTCGCCGCATTGACGGCGGCAGACGCGGGGGCGGATCCGATCTACCTCGGGGCCGAGGTCCCCGAAGATGATCTCGTCGAGAGCGCTGCGCGGGCTCGCGCGTCGGTGTTGGCGCTCGGCCTCGTCACGTTGGCGCCCGAAGCGGCGCAGGACGTGATCCGGCGAATCCGCCGCAAGCTCGACCCCCGCATCGAGATCTGGATCGGCGGGAGTGCGGCGCTTCGCTGTCCGCCGATCCGCGGCGTGGAGCGCATCGCGAGCCTCGACCAGCTGACCTCCCACGTCGAGTGGAAGCGGCTCGCGCGGGACGGGCAGGGCGCCTGATGGAGCGCGTCGCGATCATCGGCGCGGGCGTCGCGGGGCTGCGCCTCGGCGGTCTGCTCCAATCGCAGGGCATGTCCGTCGAGCTCTTCGACAAGGCCCGCGGGCCGGCGGGTCGCATCGCCACGCGCCGCCTCGACTGCGGGCGCTTCGATCACGGCGCCCAGTACTTCACGGCCCGGGATCCGCGCTTCGTGGTGCAGCTTTCGGACTGGGTCGCGCGCGGGGTCGTAGCGCCCTGGCCTGCGCGCGTCGTGACGCTGGCCGGCGGTGTGATCCATCCGGAAGCGGCGGCGAGCTTGCGTTATGTCGGGGTGCCGAGCATGAGCGCGATCGCCCGGGATCTGGCTCGGGATCTCTCGGTCGAGGTCGGTATTCGGATCGCGTCGGTGCGGCGCACCCATGCGAAATGGACGCTCGTGGCCGAAGACGGATTTGAAGCCTCGGGCTTCGATCTGCTCGTCTCGGCGGTGCCCGCCCCGCAAGCGCTGCCCTTCCTGACGGCCTCGAGCGTGCTCACGCTCCAGGCGCAGCAGGCCCGGTTCATGCCCTGTCACGCCGTGATGATCCGCTTCGAAAAGCCGGTCGAGGCCGGCTTCGACGCCGCCTTCGTGCAGGAGTCCAGCCTCGGCTGGGTGGCGCGCGAGGCCAGCAAGCCGGGCCGAGAGGCCACGGACGCCTCCGACGCCTCCGACGCGAAGGACACCTCGGAAGCATGGGTCCTGCACTCGACGCCGGAGTGGAGCGAGGCGAATCTCGACCGGCAGGCGGATCAGGTGGTCGAGCTGTTGCGCGGTGCTTTTGCGGCGGCCCTCGCGCGCGAGCTGCCCGATGTCCGCGGAGCGGCGGTCCACCGCTGGCTCTTCGCCCGCGCCGCGAAGCGATTGCCCGATGCGCTTCCGTGGGATGCGACCCGGAACCTCGGAGTCTGCGGGGATTGGCTGCAGGGCGATCGCATCGAAGACGCGTTCCTGTCGGCCGAGCGCCTGGCGGCGGAGATCCTCGCCTCGCGCCGCGACCGAGCCGAGTCCTGATGCGCGGGCTTCACTGGTTCCGCAACGACCTGCGGCTCGACGACAACCAGGGGCTCGCCGCCCTCGCCGAGCGCGCCGAAGAGTGGCTGCCGGTCTTCGTGCTCGATCCGGGCCTGTTGGCGCGCAGTCCCGTCGATCTGCCGCGAACCCGATTCCTGCTCGACTGTCTCGCGGGTCTGCAGTCCGAGCTCGCATCGCGAGGCGTTCCGCTTCAGGTGCTCGAGGGCCGGCCCGAAGTCGTGCTGCCCCGTCTCGCGCGAGAGACGAAGAGTGGGATCGTCTCCTGGAACCGGGCTCCCACGCCCCTGGGCCAGCGCCGCGACGCGCGCGTCGAAGCGGGGCTGCACCGCGCGGGTGTGGAGGCGCTCGTCCTGCGCGACCATACCGTCTTCGCCCCCGACGAGATCCGGACGAAGGCCGGCGGGCGTTATTCGGTCTACACGCCCTACCGCAATGCCTGGTGGGAGGCCTGGCATCGCGAGCCCCGCGAATGCGCGCGCCGAAGTCGCCTGCCGAAGCGCCCGATCCCGGGCTTCGCCGGGCGCCCGTCTGCGGCGCTCGCAGGCATCGCGCCCCGCGACACGACCCGCCGCCTGCCGCGCGGGGGCGAGAAGGCCGCTCGACGTCGCCTCTCGAGCTTTCTCGCGGTCGCGGCCCGAAAGTACGCCGTCGACCGCGACCGCCCGGATCGGGACGGGACCTCGCGGCTCTCCCCGTACCTTCGCTTCGGCGCGATCTCCGTTAGGCGCTGCTTCACGGAAGGCCTGCACACCGCGCAGGCCGAGCCCGCCGCGAAAGCCGGCATCCGGAAATGGCTCGACGAGCTCGTCTGGCGCGAGTTCTATCACGCCGTGCTCGCGCATTCGCCCCACGTGCTGACCCGCAGCTTTCGACCCGAGTACGACGCGCTCGCCTGGCTCGACGACGACGGGGCCTTCGAAGCCTGGAAGGCGGGTCGGACGGGCTATCCCTTCGTCGACGCGGGTATGCGTCAGCTCCGCGCCACGGGTTGGATGCACAACCGTGCGCGAATGGTCGTCGCGAGCTTCCTGACGAAGGATCTCCTGATCGATTGGCGGCGCGGCGAGCGGTACTTCTTCGAGGCGCTGGTCGACGGCGACCCGGCCTCGAATAACGGCGGCTGGCAATGGGCCGCCTCGACGGGCACCGACGCGCAGCCCTATTTCCGCATCTTCAATCCCGTCGCCCAGGGCGAGCGCTGGGATCCGGAGGGGCGCTATGTGCGGCGATGGGTGCCCGAGCTTCGGGGGCTCTCTGCAGAGCGGATCCAGGCGCCCTGGCGTCACGGCGAGCCGCCGAAGGGCTATCCGCTCCCGATCGTCGACCACGATCTCGCGCGCGCTCGGGCGCTCGCGGCGTATCGGAAGGCTCGTCAGCCCTCGAGCAGCGCCCGGACCCGCTCCTCGCGATAGGCGAAGATCCGGTCGAGCCTGGCGCGGACCAGCGGATGGGCGATCCGGCCGACGGGCTCAAAGGGGAGTCCGTACTGGACCTCGTCGCGGATGCGGGTCGATGTGGGGGAGATCGCCTCGAAGCGGTGCTCATGGATCCAGAGGCGGAAGGGACCGGATTCCTGCTCGTCGACGAAGCGCTGGCCCGGCTCCCAGCGCGTGATCCGGGTCCGCCAGGTAAAAGGGATACCGTAGAGGCGAAGGCGATAATCGATGCGCGCGCCGGTGCGCATCTCGATCGGCAGGGGCGTCAGGTACTGGAAACGGAGCTCGGGGGGCGTGATCGCCTCGAGGTTGCCGGCGTCGGAGAAGAAATCGAACGCCCGGTCGAGCGGGCAGTCGAGCGTGATGTCGGTCGAGATCCGATGATTCATAGGTCGCGGGGAGCCTAAGAGGCGGATGCGACGCGTCAAGCAAGGCGAAGGAAATGCAGATGAGCGATGCGGCAATCGAGCCGGTCTGGAAGCGATGGCACGACGAAGACCAGCCCGTGCGGCTCGGGGTCTCGGCCTGTCTGCTCGGGGCCGAGGTCCGGTTCGACGGGGGCCACAAGCGGGATCGCTATCTGACCGACGTGCTCGGCGAGAACGTGACCTGGCTGCCCGTCTGTCCGGAGCTCGAGCTCGGGCTCGGGATTCCGCGGCCGATGATCCAGCTCCGCGGCGGCGAACGCGGCGATCGACTCGTCGTCCGCAGCGGTGGCCAGGGCAGCGACGGTGGCGAGGACCTGACGGAGGCGATGCGCAGCTACGCCGACGGGCGGACGGCCGAGCTCGAAGCCCTGGGCCTCGACGGCTATGTCCTCAAGAAGGATTCGCCGTCCTGCGGCCTGGCGCGGGTCCGCGTCCACGGGGCGCCCGGCGGCATGCCGCAGCGCACCGGCGTCGGCCATTTCGTGCAGGCGCTCGAGCGCCGGATGCCGCTCCTTCCGCTCGAAGAGGAGGGGCGACTGCACGATCCGCCGCTCCGCGAGCGCTTCATCGAGGCGATCTTCAGTCATAATCGCTGGCGTGTGCTCGCCTCGCGCGGCCTCTCGCGCAAGGCGCTCGTCGCATTCCATGAAGCCCACAAGATGCTGCTCCTCGCCCACGACGAGGGGATCTACCGCCGCCTGGGCCGAATCGTCGGCAGCTTCGGCCAGCTGCCCGACGAGGAGATCTACCGGAGCTATGCGCCGCTTTTTGCTTCGGCCTTCGCTCGGAAGGCGACGATCGCGCGCCACATCAATGTCCTCGAGCATCTCTTCGGCTACCTGAAGAAGCGCCTCTCGAGCACCGAAAAGCGCGAGATCCAATCGGCGATCGCGGAGTACCGCGTGGGCCACATCCCGCTCGTCGTGCCCGTCTCGCTGCTCCGATTCCTCGTCGCGTCCCACGACGAGGAATACGTGAAGGGCCAGCTCTACCTCGAGCCGCTTCCGCGGGAGCTCATGCTGCGCAATCACGTCTAACGCGGGGTCTCCGCGGGCGGGACGGCCGACGGGTCGGCCGGCGGGACTGCGAGGGGGACGGAGACGCGGACGGCGCGCGGCCGGTAGAGCGATGGCGTCGTGCGCAGCCGCTCGAGGACGGAGGCGTCGTCGTCGCCGGACTCGGCGTAGACGTTGCAGACGTAGGTGACGAGGAGCTTCCCGCCGTCGGCGAGCTCGGGATGCGCCTTCCCGGCATAACAGAAGAGCTCGCCGGGCGCCGGATTGGAGTCGACCGACGCGGAGCCCTCAGCTAATGAGGAGCCTTCAGCCGATAGAGAGCCGAGCTCGGGTATCCGCAGCAGGGCCGCACGGGCGGACCAGGGGCCCTCGAGGCTCTCTGCGCGCCGGAGCCAGATGGTGTCGGCGGGCGCGTCCCCGGCCGGATTCGTCGGGTCGCTGTAGACGGCGAGCCATTCGCGCAGGTCCGGATCGAAGTGGACGCTCATCTCGCTCGCGTCGTCGTCCATCAGGATGCGGGACTTCGCGCGCTCGAGGCCCGGGAGCCAGCGGCCGTCCATCGCCAGGGCCTCGAGGTCCTGCTCGAGCGCCGGTCGCCATGCTTCGAGGGAAGCGAGTGGAAGTCGGGTCAGGATGCGCGGAGATCGACCGTCCCCGCGATCGAGAAAGGCGAAGGCATGGAGATGGTCGCCGGAGACGACGAGGCTCGCCGCCGGCAGCACGTCCGTGCGGCTCGCGAGTGTCGAATAACGGATCGTCCACTGCGCGGGCGGCCGATCCGCGTTTTCGATCCGGGCGAGATCGACGCCGACAAGCCGGAAGGGGAGCCGAAAGGGTCCGTTCGCGGAGGCGGGCGCGACCCGGAGCAGGGCCACGAAGAGCGTGCCGCGAACCGAGGCGGCGCTGATCGGCCAGTAGTAGGGCGCCTCGCCGGTCTCGTGCTGGAGCTGCGCCACCCAGGCTGCTTCGGGATCCGGCTCGAAGAAAGCCTGCGGCGTCCCGTCGGCCTGGTTGCCCCACGCGAATTCGAGTCGCCAGTCGCCGCGGTCACCGCAGTGCGAGATCGCGATCGAGTTGTGGACGAAGGGATAGGCGCGCACGGCGGGCGACCCGGACCGAGCGACGAAGGAATCGCCGAAGAGCCAGAGACTCGAGCGCCCGTCGCCCTGCGGAAGCACGACGGAGGCGGCCGCGTCGCCCCCGAGCCAGCCGCCCTGATCGGGAAATCGCGGCGCACACTCCGCCTGCCTTCCGAGTGCGCCGGAGTGCGCGGCCGCCGCAGTCCCCGGTCGTCGGAATCGATCGCCACCGCAGCCGGAAAGGGCGAGCGCAAGGGCGAGCAGGATTACGACAGAGTGCGCGTCGAAGGTCCGCCTCATGTGAGTCCCCGCAGCATGACGGCCAGGCCCGCCAGGCTGGCGAGCGCGACGACGCAGGTTCGCAGCCAGCCCGCGTCGACACGAGCGTGATAGGCGCGGCTCCAGACCAGGCCGACCGCGACGGCGGGAGTCAGGGCCAGACCGAGCAGCCAATGCCCGCTCGCGACGTGCCCTGTCAGGGCGAGGGCGGTGAGCGAGAGGGCGGAGCCGATCAAGAACGTCGCGCCCAGGGTCGAGCGCAGCACGGGCCCCGGCTCTCGTTGATACAGCAGGGCGATCGGTGGACCCCCCATCGAGGAGGTCGTCCCCATCAGGCCCGCGACGGCGCCGGCGAGAATCGAAGAAAGAGTCGTGACGGGAATCCGTGCCGCAGTCACGCTCATCAGGGAAGCCACCACGACCATGCCGCCGATCCAGCGCGCGAGGGTCTCCGGCTCGAGGCGTGAGACGATGAAGGCGCCGAGGGCCACACCCGGGAGACGGCCGAGGGTGGTCCAGAGGACGCCTTCGCGGTCGATGTGGTTGCGCTCCCGCCAGGCCGAGCCCGCGGTCATGGGAAGCGACATGATGATCATCGCTGCGGGCAGCGCGTCCGGTTGGACGACCGCTGCGACGGGCGCCGCGATCACGTTCAGGCCGAAGCCGATCGACCCCTGGACCAGGGCGCCCAACGCCACCGCGGCGAACAGGATGAGATAGGTCGGAAGCGAGACGGGGAGGGCGTCGAACACGGTTCTCGCGCCTCCAGGCCCTTCGGCCAGATCCGAGCGACTCGCTCGGAGCGACCGGGAAGGTATGCAGGGATGACGCCTGATTCCAGCTCCGGCCTACTTGGTCAGGATCAGCCGGTTGTTGCGCGTCACGCGCAGCGTGTAGACCTCGCCTTCGTGCTCGATCAAGAGGATGCCGCGCGGTCCCAGGACGTCGCTCGCGCGGACCCGCCGAATGGATTTCGAGGTCTCGCCCTCGGCCGGGGTCGGCTCACTTCGCTTCATCATCGTTCGTCCCTTCTGTCCGTCGACCGGGTCGCCGCCGTCGCGTTCACGCCCCGGCATGGGTTTGCTCCGTCGTCCCTGCCCGTCGCCCTCGGCGAATTCGCCGCGCGAGGGCAAGCGCCAGGCCCCCCGTGCCCAGCGCGGTGGCCACGCCCGGCTCGGGCAGCTCGGTGCGCAGGATCAGCTGGGGCTTCAGGGACGGGTCGGCCGAGGATTCGCGGGAATGCATGCCGATCACGCGTTCGGTCTCGTTCGTGAGCGCGAAGCCGTGGTTCGGATTCGTCCCCTGGAGCCAGTGGTGCACGACGAGGGTGGCGTCGCAGAGTTGAGCGCCGAGCGCGTCGATGCCCGTCAGGGTCTCGAAGGGCGCGGCGATGTCCGGGCGGTTCGCCCAGGTCAGCGTCGTCTGGTCCCAGTCCTCGAGGACTTCGCGGCAGGCGAGCGTGCCGGGATCCAGCGAGGGTACGCCGTAGTCGCTGGAGCCGAAGGCGTAGGTCACGAGCAGGGTCGCCTCGACGAGCACGTGGCCAGCGGGAATTTCCGCCGGGTCGACGTCGAACCAGAGATAGGTCTCGAAATCGTGGGGAGTCGATTGTTCGTCGAACCCTTCGAAAGCGTAGAGCGTGGGGTTGTTGTAGCGCGGAAGACTCGGGACGAAGGAGTAGGGTGCGGTGTCTTCGGCGACCGGAAGGATGATGATGTCCGCCTGTGCCGGAGCACTCGCGAGCAAGGCGGCGCCCAGCGCGACCAACATGTGCGAGCCGCGTGAGGCGACGGACGCGAGTGTCGCGAGAGAGAATCGGATCCTGTGGAACATGGCGAAGGCCTCCAGTGGACGGGTTCAGGGAAAATGTCCGCGTATCCCGATCAGGAACGCGCGCCCGCGCACGACGTACGAGTCGATCACGCGGTTGTCGGTGACGTTCTGGACGTCGGTGAAGATCTCGACGTCGCAGCCGAGCCATTGCTCGACGGGCTGCTGCAGGCGCATGTCGAGCGTGAACGACGTGTTGGATTCTTCGCCGGTGGCGAAGCTGCCGAGTCCCGTGCCGGTGCGCTCGATGAGCGCGCGGCTGCGCCATTGTCCGCGGGCCGTGAGGGCCGTGTTCGTGACCGGGGCGGTGAGGGTGACGACGCCGTTCGCGACGTGCTCTGGATTGTTCGGAAGCTCGTCGATCTGGATGTTCGAGTCCTCGACGAGACTGCGATTCCAGGTGTATCCGAGCCGGATGTCGACGAGCTCGTGGGGTCGGAGCTCGACGCGGGCCTCGAGGCCGTAGGATTCGAGATCGTCGAGGTTCGCGTTCTGGTAGACGCTGCCAGTGACGGGGACGACGCGATCGGTACACCAGATGATGATCCCGATCAGACACAGGGTGGGATTGGCCGGGATGATCTCCTCACCGACCTGGATCTCCTGCCCCTGGTAGGTGGCGCGGATGTAGCCCTCGGTCCGGCTGAAGAAGCCGGTGACGGACAGGTCGAGCCAAAGCGTCGGATTCATCTCGACGCCCGCGCGCACGGACCAGACCTTCTCGGGGGCGAGGTCGCGATTGCCCGCCAGGAAATAGCCGCCGCCGAGCTGGGGGGCGGGCGGCTGGTACAGCTCCCGCAGCGCGGGATATCGGAGCGCGCGCCCTCCGGAGAACCGCAGCTTGAGCGCGCGCATCCCGTCCCAGCGATACGGCGTGACGAGCACGGCGGCCTGGGGTAGCCAGGCGGGGGCGAAGCGCGAATGCATTTCGCGGCGGATGCCGATCTCGCTCGACAGCCAGTCGAATAGCTCGGACTCGACGACTCCGTAGACGCCGCCGCGGTAGCTGCGTTCGTCCACCTGACCGGGCTCGAGCTCGATGTCTCCCGGGATGGGGCCCTCGTCGAGGCCGATGCCAACCGTCGTGAGATCGGTCGCGACGGTGACGGTATGGGCCGTCGAGCCGATGTCGAAGCTGCGGTCCACGCCGAGTTGGAGTCGCGCGAGATCGTCGTTGAGCCTGTAGTCGCGGCCCACGGTCGAGTCGAGCGAGTCGTTCGAGTAGGTCAGCGTGGCGAAGGCGCTGGTCGCGAAATCGAACTCGAAGCGCGCGTCCTGGGAGGCGAGCCAGCGTTGGTTCTCGCGCCTTCCCGTCGTCGGGCCGTCGTCGATCGCGAAGCTGTCGTCACGAATCCGGTAGCCGAGGTGCGTCGTCAGCTCGAGGGCGGCTGTGGGTCGCGCGAGGACCGTGCTGTAGACATCGTGGGTGCGGTAGAGCGAGCCCTTGCCGAACGGCGAGGCCAGGCCGTCGTCGAAGTCGTCGCTGCCGGCGTGGGGCGCATCGAAGCCGCCATTCTGGTTGTAGTCGTAGACGATGTTGGCTCCGAGCGTCGGCTTGCCGAAGCCCAGCGTCATCTCCCCTGAAACAGTCTCCTGGTCGCCGTTCGCGATCATGGCGGCGAGACCCGGGCCATCGTCGGGCGGGTCGCCGGTGATGATGTTGATCACGCCGCCCGCGGCGCGCGCCGAATAGCGCAGGGCCTGGGGTCCGCGCAGGATCTCGATCCGATCGACGTTGGCGAAGAGCAGATCGCCGAGGTCGATCGCTTCGTCGGTCTCGCCCGCATAGCGCTGACCATTCACGAGCATTTCGCTGTACTCGGGAGGCATACCATCGATGCGCACGGCACCTCGCTGGCCCTGGACCTGACTCGTGATGCTGATCCCCGGAATCGCCTCGAGCGCCTGGATCGCGGTGATCGCCGGCAGCTTTTTCAATCGGTCGGCGTCGAGGATCTCGACCGCGACCGGCCCGTCCGGAACGCCGGTGGCGGCGTAGTCCAACGGGCTGTAGACCGTCACGACCTCGAGCGGTCCGGCCGCGAGGAGCGCCTCCTCGGCATCCACGTCCGCCTCGGCCGCGACCTCGGTCGTTCGGAGGACACACGCGAACGCGAACGCATAGAACAGCGTTCGGCACGTGGCCGTCCGGAACGGCGAAGCGATGCAGCAAGTCGAGAGCAACGGCGGACCCCGCGGGCCGCGATGGCGGCCAAATCCTCGGCGTCCGGGTCCTCCTTGGCTGGCGCGGTCTTGCTTGCTGGAGCGGGCTGGACGCAAAATCACTCTACTGAACTTGAAAATCGTTTTCAATAATGATTGAATAGGGCCGTCCTGCCAGCCAGAGCCCACGGCTCGAGCCAGCGCGCGTCGTCCGATCGCGGGATCGGAGATCGATGCATTCCCGGCTCGATGCTCCGCGCTGCCCGTTGGCCGAAGTCGTCGCGCTCCTGATGTGAGGCCGCGACATGACCGCCACGAATCCCTCGCCGAGTGCAGAGTTCGCACCGGAGAACGCGCAGGCTTTCCAACGCGCCCACAGCCAGCTCGCGCCCGGCGCCCAGCTCGCATACGGAGAACAATGATGTTGCGCTTGAACCGGTTCCTCGCGCAGATCGTCCTGATCGCGCTCGCCGTCGAGGTCCTGCTCGCGTCGTCAGCGCAGTCGGCCGAGCCGGCGGCAGCGGCCCCGAAGACGATCCGGGTGGCGGCCCTGTTGCCGTGGGTCGGCGATGCCGTCGCGCTCGCGGGGCCCGACGCGCAGTGGGTCGCCGGTGTCCGGCGCGAGCTCCACACGCCGCTGCCGTCCAACTTGATCGACCTCGGCAATCCCCACTCGCCGAGCATGGAGCGCCTCGCGGAGGCCCATCCCGATCTCATCATTGGCGATCGCGCGATTCACGCGCGCCTGGCACCGCAGCTCGAAGGGCTCGGGGCGCGGCTGCTCTTGCTCGGAACAGACAGCGTCGCGGAAACGCTCTCCTCGCTCTCGACCCTCTCCGAGGCGATCGGTCGACCGAAGGCCCTCGAGGCTCAGATCGCGGCCGTGCGGGCTCGGCTCGCGCAGCTCGAGGGCAAGACGGATGCCTCGGTCATAGCGCTCTTCGGTGCGCCCGGATCGTTCTTCGTCATGACGGAGCGGGCCTGGCTCGGGGATCTCGCGCGCCATGTCGGCTTCGAGCTCGCGATCTCGCAGGTGGGTGAGGAGAAATTCCCGGGACTCGTCGCCGTCTCCGACGAGGCGATGGCTATGGCCCATCCGGATCTCGTGCTGCTGGTGGCGCACGGGGATCCCAGCCGGATCAAGGCGGACCTCGAGCGCCGCACGGCGAGCGACGGCGCCTGGGCGGGACTCGCGGGCTCACGCCTCGGCATCCACATCCTCGATCCGCAGCTCTTCAGCGCGAATCCGGGCCTCGAGATCGTGCGCGCCGCCGAGGCGCTCGTCGCGCTCGCGGCGTCCGGACCCGGTCGATGAACAGCTTCGTCTGGCAGATCCGGAGCCGCGCCGCGCTCGTGCTCGATCCGGCGCTCGCCTGGACCGTGATCTTCACGCTCGGGCTGGTCGCGGCGGCGCTGCTCGCGGCGACCCAGGGCGCGGTCGAGCTCGAGTTCTCCGAGCTCGTCGCGGCGGTGCGCGATACGACGCATCCGCTCCACCGGGTCGTGTGGGACGTCCGGATTCCGCGCGCGGTCTGCGCGGCGCTGGTCGGGATGGACTTGGCACTCGCCGGAACGCTGCTCCAGACGGCGGTCCGCAATCCGCTCGCCGACCCCGGCGTGCTCGGCGTGACGGCGGGGGCCGGCGTGGGTGCGCTGATCGTGATCCTGTTCTTTCCCGCGCACTCGCAGCTCGTGCCCTGGGCGGCCTTCGCCGGGGGCCTCGCGACGATCGCCGCGATCATCGCCCTCGTCTGGTCCAAGGCCGGTCAGACGGGCGCGCTGCGGATCGTGCTCACCGGCGTCTCGCTACAGGCCATCCTGTTCGCGTTGATCGCGCTGCTCACCTTCGCCTTCGCCGATCGCGCGCCGGCCTTCGCGGCCTTCATGGTCGGCTCGCTGAACGGCTCGGGCTGGTCGGACGCGGGGCGCATGCTGGTCCCGAGCCTGATCGGCGTGGCCGCGATCGCGGCCTCGATGCGAACCCTCAATGTGTTGCTGCTCGACGACGGCGCGGCGGGCGGGCTCGGCGTCTCGGTCCTGCGCGCGCGGTTCCTCGCCGCTTGTGTGGCCGCACTCCTCACCGCCGCCGCCGTCAGCGCGGCGGGCCTCGTCGGCTTCGTCGGTCTCGTGGTGCCGAATGGACTCCGGCTGCTCGTCGGCCCCGAGCATGCGGCGCTGCTGCCCGTGACGGCGCTCGGCGGCGCGATCCTGGTGCTGCTCGCCGACACCGTCGCGCGCACGAGTCTCGCGCCCCTCGAGCTTCCGGTCGGTGCGCTGCTCGCCCTGGTCGGCGGACCCTATTTCCTCTTCATCCTGTGGAAGAAATTGCCGTGACGATCTCCCTCGAAGCGAAGCGGCTGCACGTGCGACATCCCGGCATCGATCGCGATGCCCTGCGCGACGTCTCGCTCGACGTCGTGAACGGCGAGATCCTGGCCCTTGTGGGGCCCAATGGATCGGGCAAGTCGACCCTCCTGCGCACCCTCGGCCGCGAGCTCGACGCCCGCGGCGGTGCCGTCCTGCTCGAGGGGCGGGCGCTCTCGTCCTACCCGCGGCGCTGGCTCGCCCGGCGGATGGCGCGTCTGCCGCAGGATCCCGCCGGTCCCGAGGGCTTCACCGTCGAGACGCTGGTGCGCACGGGCCGCCACCCGCATCTCTCGCATTTCGTCTCCTACGACGCGCATGACGAGTCGGTCGTCGCGGATGTGCTCGAGGCCGTCGAGCTGGCGGATTTTCGCGAGCGCCCGCTCGCCTCGCTCTCGGGTGGCGAACGCCGGCGCGCCTGGATCGCGATGGCGCTGGCCCAGGAGCCCGAGTTCCTGCTGCTCGACGAGCCGACCGCCGCCCTCGATCTGCGCCACCAGTTCGAGTTGCTCGACCTGCTGCGGCGGCTCAATCGCGAGCGCAAGACGACGATCGTGCTCTCGCTCCACGACCTCGAACACGCCGCGCATGTCGCCGACCGCGTCGCCGTATTGTGTCGCGGGCGGCTCTATGCGGCGGGGGCGCCCCGTGCGGTGCTGACCGAGGAGACGCTGCTCGACGTATTCCGCGTCGCGACCCGGATCCGGATCGAGGGCGATTCGCTCACGCTCCGGGTGCTCGGCCCCGGCGATCCGGTCCGCAGCTTCTGAATTTTCGCGACGGGCCGTTCGGCCCCCATCAGGTCAAGAAGAGGAGTGAGTCCGTGAAGTCGACCGCGAAGCCGCTTCCCAAGGAGTTCCTGTCCTGGCAGGTCGCCCTGCGCCACCACACGATGCACGTCCGCAACGGAGCGCCCCACATCGGCGTCGTGCCGATCGTCTGCGTCAAGCGGCCGGGCGCCCACCTCGGCGTCGTGATGCACAACATCGTCTGCGGTCTGCTGCCGCACGAGCGGCTGCTCGAGGCCAAGACCCGCGAGTTCCGCGACCTCTACGAGGGGCAGATCCAGAACGGTTCGAAGGCCGTCTACGACGTGGGCATCCAATACCTGCTCGACTACTACATTTCGACCGACGCCTTCGACGACGGGAGCATCACTTCGATGGTGCCGGGCGAGGGGCCGCTGGTCGACGCCTTGCGCGCGGATCCGCGCTGCTCGCTCGTCTTCAACGTCTTCGACACCGGCGCGCCGGATCGCCTCGGCAACCCGCGCTGCAACCAGATCGATTGCTTCGTCGACGTGCTCGAGTCGGGTCCCGTCTACGACAACGTCTGGTGGCACAACACCCTGTTCCACGGAAAAGCCGACGGCCACGTCGTGCTCCACTTCAAGCACGAGCGGAGCTTCGATACGCGTTTCGGCGGATTTTCGGCTCTGCGGAGCTGAACTAACTCGCGAGCCCGCCGGGGTCCTGGGTTCCCGGCCAGCCAGCCAATCAATTCCGGGCGACTCGTCCGGGCAAGGAGAAATCGGCATGTTGAATCGGATCAAGATGATGTGGCTGTTGTCGGGAGTGCTCGGGGCATTCGCGGCGGTGGATGCGCAAGCGGTCACGGTGCCCTTCGAGGAATCCTTCTCTACCGACGTGTCCGGCTGGGAGAACAACACCCAGAACCCCCTGACGTTCGGTGCGGCGGGTGGTTCGGATGGCGGCGGGTACGCTTCGGGCACGTACAACTTCAACGGCTTCGTCCCCGGTCCCGGCGGCAGCGGGCCAATCGTGCTGCGCGCGTCGGCGGCCGACAACGCCAGCGGCGGTGCCTTCCTCGGCAACTGGCTGACGGCGGGCGTCGGCAGCGTGACGGCGATGGTGCGCCACAACGCACCGGAGGCGATCCAGTACTTCCTGCGCCTCGCGACCGTCGCCAACTCCCCGGCTGGCGCGTTCCAGTCGACGATCAACGTCGAGGCGAACGTCTGGACGCAGATCACGTTCCCGATGGCGAGCTGCACCGATGCGGGGCCCCCCGGCGCCTGCGCCACGGCGCTCGCGGCCGTCGGCAACTTCCAGATCGGAACGAACGCGCCGGTCGGTCTGCGGGACGACAACGTCGCCTACTCGTTCGACATCGATCAGGTCACGTTGAACCCGATTCCGGAGCCGGGAACGGCTTGTCTGCTCGGCCTCGGTCTCGCGGGCCTCGCCGCTGCGGGCCGGCGCAAGTCGGCGGTGTGAACCACAGGGCGCCCGTCACGCCGACTCCGAAAGGGTCGGCGTGGCGGGCGGTGTGTTTCGAATCTCAGGCCTCCGGCGACGCAGGCTTCTCGACCGCGGGCGCGGGCAGCGCATCCCACAGCGCCGGCGCTGCGACGATCAACCACACGATGAAGGGCAGCGCGTCCGAGACGAGGGACGCCACGACCGGAAGGTGACGTGCCCCCCCCGCGCCCGATTCCGTCAGGTTGAGCGCGAGATGACCGCAGAAGAGCACGAAGAGCCCCGCCGCGAGGCCGATGGCGCGCCGACGGGCCGAGAGCTGCGGCGTCACCAGCAAGAGCCCAATGAAGGGCACGAAGTTCACATAGCGCTGGCGGAACGCGCCGACCCGCGCGCCCTCGAAGCCGAATACGTCGTAGATCGAAGGCGCCACGAGCTTCAGGAAGCGTCCGTAGAGGACGCGCCCGCCCTCGCCCCAGAGCCACGTCAGCAGCAGCGTGATCAGCGCGAATGCGGCGACGCGAAGGAGGACCTTCTTCATCGCCGCACGCAGAGCCGGATCCAGCCGTACAACACACCGACGATCATGGCGATCAGCGTCGCCTGCCAGAAATAGAGATGGAAGAAGTCGAAGGCGGCGTGCCAGTGGCGCCCGACGACGAGCAGCGTCGCGATGCGCAAGACGTTGAAAGCAAAGATCGCGAAGCAGCCCGCCGGCACGCCGATCGCCCGGGCGCGCCACGGCGCGGGGAAGGCCAGCACGCAGGCCGAGTAGATCAGCATCTCGAGGATCCCGACGCACTCGATGATGATCGAGACCGAGAAGCCGTCATAGGTGACGAGATCGCCGTGGGTCACCATCTCCCCGGTGAAGAGCGACATGAAGGTCGCGACGCTCGTCGCCGTGAAGATCTCGAGCTGGCGCAGGGCCGGTTGCAGCCGGGGAAGCAGCGCGCTGACCGCCGATCCGGCGATCACGAGGTAGAGCAGCACGAGCAGCGGGTAGCGGAGCTGCGGGTGGGCGAGCCACGCGCGCAGGGGACGGGACGACGGGACGCGGCCATCGGGGCGGGACATCGCGCCGGACGCTATCGCATCAGCGGTGTGACCCGTTCAGCAGTGCACCGGAGTCGCTCGGGCGTTCGAGCAGACAGCCACGGCCTTCCTCCGCGAAGCGATAGCCGAGACCGCGAACGGTCTCGACCGCGTCCCGGGCGGATCCGAGCTTGCGCCGCAGGCTCTTGATATGGGCGTCGACGCTGCGCTCGTGGAGGCCGTCGGGGCTGCTCCAGGCTTGCAGGATCAGGTCCGTGCGGGTCAGGACGCGACCGCCCGATCGCGCGAGGGTCTCGAGCAGCGAGAACTCGCGGGGCGTCAACGGGACCATCGACCCGTCGACCCAGGCGGCGCGCCGACTGGAGTCGACCACCAGGCCGTCGCGGGCCGTGACCCGTTTCTCTTCGGGGACGAGGGAGAGATGCGCGCTCCGCCGCAGCACGGCGCGCACCCGCGACACGAGCTCCCGCGCGAAATACGGCTTGGCGACGAAATCGTCGGCGCCGCATTCGAAGGCGAGGATCCGGTCGGCCTCGAGGGACCAGCGGCTCACGATCACGATCGGCTTCGACGCCAGCAGCTCGTTCTCCCGAAAGCACCGGCAGAGCGCGAAGCCCGACCCGTCCGCGAGGACCAGGTCCGAGATCACGACGTCGGGGGGAATGCGATCGGCGATCTCCAGCGCTTCGGCGACGCCCGAGGCCTCCGAGATCTCGAGGTCGGGCAATTCGAGGCTTCGACGCGCGACCTCTCGGCTCGCGCGGTCGGGGTCGACGACGAGGATGCGCTTGCCGTGCGGGGCTGAATTCGGGGAAGGCGTGTCCATGGGGTGCTCTCCTCGCGAGGAAAGCAACACACGATGACGTCGGGATGACGGATGGGAGTGGATTCATGCACGAAACGGTGTCAATTGTGACGCGGCGATGAGGGCGGCGAGGCCGCGGCGCGCAGGGCCTCGAAGACGCCCGCTTCCGCGAGGTCCGATCGGTGCAGGAGTCGTCCCTCGGAGGTCACGAGGAGCGCGTACGGCCGGTCAGGGAGCTCGCCGAGCAGCGACTGCGCATGCATCTCGGCCGCGCGGGGATAGGCGAACGGAACCGCCCAGGCGCTCTTCTGGAGCGCGTCCTTCACCGGCTGCAATTCGTCGCGCTCCATCGCGAGAGGAAAGAAGAGCGCCTGCAGGCCGGGCACGTCGCCGAGGCTCGCGAGGCGGCGAGCGAGGTCTTCGAATCCCGCATCGCGGGGATTCGCAAAGATGCAGAGGAAGCGTTCCGACTTCGCGAGCTCCGGCGTCGGAAACGGCACCAGCTCCAGCCCAGACGGATGCACGAACTGTGTGCCGAAATGCGCCAGGAAATTGGGCGCGACCTTGTGGCGCGTGCCGGCCTCGACCTCGATCGCCCGGGCGATGAGATCGGTGGACTCGAGCGGGATATCGTGTTTGCCGTGGCGCCCGAAATCGATCCGTGCGCGGCCGGCGTCGTCGACCCGGATCAGAGCGCCGCGGTAGCCCTGCTTCAGGGCGAGGGGGGCACCGGGCGGTGTCCAGGGCTCCGTCAGCGCGACGATGTCGGGCCAGGCCCGCTCGTGCTCGAGGATGTTCGCGGCGGTGAGCCCGCTCGTGCTCGCTGCAGGAATGCCAGCCGGCGCCGGGTCGCTCTCGGCGGACGAGCAGGCGAGGGCGCCAGCGATCGCGCCGAGGAGGACAAGCCAGACGATCGGTCGCAGCGAGGGCATCGGGGAATTGCACCTTCCTGAAAGAGAGGGGGCCCGTATCCGGCAAGGATACGGGCCCCGAGGATCATGCTCTGCGCATCAGCGCCTTGTCTAGCGGCGTCGTCGCGAGAGGGCCAGCAGACCCATCGCGCCGGCAGCGAGGAGCTGCGCCATGCCCGGCTCCGGAACCGGGGTCATGCCGGCGATCGAGAGCGCCGTCCAACCGTCGGTCCACTGCGCCGAGGTCGCGTCATACGCACCGCGGTAGGTCGCGTTGACGAGCGGCAGGGCCGGCACGACGCCGTCCGCCATCGTCGTGTTCAGCACGCTGGGGCGGAGATCGATCGAGGCCAGTGAGGCGTCGAGCTTCCCCGCCACACCGGAGGGCGTGAAGCTGGTGTTGCGCTGGTTGATGCGGAAGTTCGCATTGTTGATGCCGTTCACGCAGGCGATGTTGCGCACGCCGTTGTTGAAGGTCGTCAGCTCGGGCGAGGCCGCCGGAACTGCGGTCACGTCGTCGCAGGTGATGGCCGAGGCGACGACCAATCCGGCGGTCGCGTTGTTGTCGACCGTGAAGCCCGGGACGCCGCCGCCCGCGAGATCGAGGCCCTGGCGCACGCCGGTATCCATGATCACGCCGTTGACGATCGAGCCGGCGAAGCCGTTGCGCATCTCCCAGCCGTCGTTGTCGTTGGTGTGGGCGTTGAAGATCGTGCCCTGGGCGCTGCCCGCGATCGTGAAGTTGTAGAAGTTGGAGTTCGGGAAGGGCGTCGCCTGGCCCGCGACCAGGTTGATGTTCTGGGGTGCCGTGTCGCTGTTGTCACCGTCGCACTCGCAGCCCTTGTCACCGCCCGCCGAGCCGTAGACCGGGACCGGTGCGCCGGGGACCGGATCGATCGGGTTGAAGAAGGGCAGCATGCCCACCATGAACTGGTTCGTGCCCCGGAAGCCCTCGTCGACGTCGAAGGCGTCGTCGCCCGCGAATACGACCTGGAGGTGGTGGCCGTTGACCGTGCCGCCGAACCATTCCATGCCGTCGTCGAAGTTGCAGTAGACCTCGATGTGGTGGAGTTCCGTGCCCGTCCCGACGCCCGCGAGGGTCACGCCGTTCAGCTCGTTGCTGTTGCAGATCTCGTCGCCCGCGTGGCGCACCGAGATGTAGGTCAGGCTACCCGAGCTGTCCGCATCGTCGCCGACGCCGACGCCGCCGCCGTAGGTCGCGAAGGCCGCCGGGAAGCCCGGGACCGTGAGACCTTCGACGGTGTTCACGCCCTGTCCGAGCCCGGCGTTGTTGCCGAGGTTCGTCGTGGCGTTGCCGAGGACCACGAGACCGCCCCAGAGCGAGACGTTCGCGTTGCCGTCCGCGTTGAGCGGGGCGAGGGGAGTCGTCGCCGGTGAGCTGTCGAGGAAGAGGTCGCCCGACTGCCATTCGTCGAGGAAGCCGATCGGGGCGTCGACGTCGTCGGCGACGCCATTCTGGTCGTTGTCGACCGCTGCCGTGGTCATGATGATCGGATCTTCTGCCGTTCCGTTCGCGAGGATCGTGCCGGTCTGGGTCACGATGAGGGCGCCGGGCGTCCCCAGGGTGGATCCCGCCAGGACCGCGGCCGTGCGCGGCTGGCCGCGGACGATCGTGCCCGCGGCGATCGTCAGGACGGCGCCGCTCCGGACGAAGATCGGCTGTTGGAGGATGACGGTTCCGCTCCAGGTCGTGTCGACCGTGACGTCGGATCCGACGACGGTCTGCGCTCCGGCGTTCCCCGCGAATGCGGCGCCGAGAACGAATGCAACTGCTCCGAGAATGCTAGTTCGCATTGCAATGCCTCTGCTATCAATTTCAGGGTTGAGTAGGTTGCCCGCTGCATCCACCGGACGTGTCCGCTGTGGGCGACCCGGAGTATCTCGGGGGCAGGTGTCGGCGTGATCGCTTCTGTGTGACGTTCTGATGAGGCCGTGCGAAGCCCTCAGAAATCGACCGTGTACCCGACGGCGAACGACCAGTCGCGGCCGTATCGCCGGGTCCGCTCGACGTAGGTCACGACCGTCTGTTCGCGGTCGTAGACCCGGCGCCGGGCGGTGTCGGTCAGGTTCTTGATGCTCATCTTGACCGTGATCCCCTGCCAGATCTGCTGGGACGCCACGAAGTCGAGCTGGTAGAAGTCGTCGAAGTAGCGGTCGA
>JANMTD010000103.1:0-7221 GCA_031390075.1 Deltaproteobacteria bacterium
GTCGATCGTCCGGCGCGCGCGATAGAGGCTCGTCGTCGTCGCAAAGGAGCCGATGCCCAGGGTGTCGAAGAAGTCGGCGACGAATCCGACGAAGACCTGATATCCCGACGGGACGAGGCCCGCATCGCCCTCGCTCGACGAAGCGCGATGCCGCGCCGGCTTGACCAGCGCCCGTCCCCAGAAGACGATGAACGCCGATGCCACGAGGATGAGCAGGATCCGGAGGGTCGTCTTGGGGTCGTACATGCTCCGCTCACTGCCCGGCGTCGGCCCCTCGGCCGATGCCCGATCGGGAGAACGTTAGCGTCGCGCCCGGCGCTTCATGCGCGCTATTTTGCGCCGCTCGCCTCGCGTTCCGAAGCCGGATCGACGAGCCCGCGAGCACACAGCGGGGAGAGGTCAAACCGGTGGCAGAGGTCATGCAGTCCTTCGAGGGTCGGGTCGCCGTCGTCACGGGCGGGGCGAGCGGAATCGGACGTGGTATTGCGCTCGCACTGGCAGGCAGGGGCGCGAACGTCGCCATCGCGGATCTGCACGAGGCGCGCCTCGCCGAGACGGTGCGTGCGCTCGAAGGGGTCGGCGTGAAGGCCTTCGGGCTGCGCTGTGACGTGACGAGTGATGCCGACGTCGAGCGGCTGCGCGACGAGACGCTCGCGCGTTTCGGGCGGGTCGACGTGCTCTGCAACAACGCCGGTGTGTCGGTCCTGGGGCCGCCGGATCGCGCCGAGATGGCGGACTGGCAGTGGATTCTCGACGTCAATGTTCTCGGCATCGTACGGGGTGTGCGGGCGTTCGTGCCGGCGATGGTCGAGCGGGGCGAGGGGCATGTCGTGAACACGGCGTCGGTCGCCGGGACCTGGGCGTACTCGTGGGACGCCGGCCCGTACATCACGTCGAAGTTTGCCGCCTACGGCTATTCCGAGGTGTTGGCGCGGGCGCTGCGGCCGCACGGGGTCGGCGTGACTGTCCTGTGTCCCGGGCTCGTCTCGACGAATCTCGGCGAGACGGCGCGCTTCTCGGGGGTGCCGGCGGAGCGGCGCGCGGAGTGGCTCTATTTTCCCGAGGAGATGCGGACCGCGGTCGAGCCGGACGCGGTCGGCGTGCTCGTCGCGGACGCAATCGAGAAGAAGCAGTTCGCGGTCTTCACCCATGCGCACGACGCCGAGCGGTTCCGAACCTGGCGGCTCGACATCGAGAAGTCGTTGACGGACGTGATCGCGGCCTCGCCGAAGCCGCCGCGATTCGACTGACGGCGAGGCGTGCCAGCGTTTCCGTGTGGGACGCTCTACTGAGCTTCGCGGCCGATCCTCGCGCGACCCGATTCCGGCGCGGGATAGAACTGACGCGCCCAGCGGCGGAACTCGTGGATGGGTCCGTCGGCCTCGCAGAGCGGCGGTCGCTCCCGGTAGCACTTGTTCTCCCAGATCGGGAAATCCTGCTCGAGGGTTCGCACGTTGTCGGCCTCGTAGCGCCGGAGTGCCGAAGCGATCTCCGGATCGCGGCGATCGCTCTCGCGGGTCAGCACCGAGAACGTGAGCCGCGTCGTCGACGCGTCGACCGGCGTGTGGCCGATCTGGAAGATCACCGAGAACAGGCCGCTGTACCGCACATGCGAGACGCCGAGCCCCCAGGTATCGACGTAGAAGCTGAAACTCTCCCGTTGCCCGTCGAGGAGCTCGATCTCCTTGCCGGTCTCCGCTCCCCAGCGATAGAGCGGGCCCTCGAAGGCGCTGACGGGATTGCGGGGCGAGTCGAAGCCGTGGACGGGCAGGCTGTGCGGGAAGTCGATGCCGTTCTCGAGGATGTCCTGCGGATGGGTCCGGATCGTCCAGACATAGCGTCCCCACTGCGTCCCATATTCCGGACCGCCCCACTCCGCGAGCAACGGGACGTCGAAGTCCGGCGCGGCGCCGTCGGGGTCGAACCAGAACCAGAGCGCACCGTTGCGCTCGACGACCGGATAGCTGCGCAGCTGTGCGCCCGACGGGATCCTGGCCGCGTACGGGATCTGCCGGCAACGACCGCTCTGCTCCCACTCCCAGCCGTGGAACGGGCAGCGCAGGGCATCGCCGACGACCGTGCCGCCGACGCCAAGATGAGCGCCGAGGTGCGGACAATGGGCGTCGACGAGGGCCGCTTGTCCGCTTTCGCCGCGGAAGGCGACGAGCTTGCGTCCGACGTATTCGAGGGGCTTCACGGCGCCGACCGGGAGCTCATCGGAGTAGAGAGCGAGGTACCAGCCGCGGCCGATGGGCAGGGGGGCAGGGGTCTCGTGTCGAACGGTCGAATCCGGCATCGCGAGACCTCCGCCTCGGCACGAACTTCGCGGGCGTGATCCTCTGCGTCAAGCCCGTCGGGGTCGCGGCGCGCGACAGCTCTACCGGCTCCTGGCCGATGTGCGCTGCGGGCGTTCCATATCTTCAGGGTCGGGCTCCGACTGGTCCAGCAGCGTGGTGTCGAGCCTCGGATCTCGCCGCTCCTCATCGCGGGACTAAGAATCGTGGCGGCGCGGATCAGCTGTACTCGACGGGGAAATCGATCTGATTCTGTGAGCGCAATTGCGCGCCGGGAGAATTCGAGGTTGAGTCAACTCAGTATCTCGAAAAGTAATTCGGGGACGGGTATCGAATCTGATAGGCTGACCGGGCCGCTCGTCCCGCAGTGGCGAGGCGCCGGAGGATCACAGGATGGAACTACTCGCCCTCGGATTTCTGTGCGCGGTATTCAGCGCCGTCATCGCGTCATCGAAGGGTCGCAGCGGCTTCGCTTGGTTCCTGATCCGCTTCTTCCTCGGCCCGTTCGGCCCGTTCGGCCCGTTCGTCGCGTTCTTGCCGTCGCTGAAGCCCGAGAAGCCGATCCCGGTTTAAGTAACGGCGGCTCCGCCCGATCGGCCTATCGAGACGATCGAGCGCCTCGCGCGCCTGCGCGGTAGCGGGGCCCTTTCGGACGACGAGTACGAGCGGAAGAAGGCCGAGCTCCTGAAGCGAATCTGATGCCCTCAGATCGGCGACATTCTTGTCACTCATCCCCAGCTGACTGACGCGTCAACTCTTCCTTGATCGCAGCGATCATGGCCAGCTGGTGCCGCGGTCCAGTCTCTGCGGCTCGACCAAGGAAAAGCTTTCGTTCCCTCCACCATTCGAGAGACGCACGAAGGTCCGCCAGGCTCGCGCCCTCAACCTCATCCAGCTTGCGTAGGATCACTGCCGCCCCTTCGACTCAGGGTAAGCCGGCGGCGAGAGTGTCCTTCCGTCCCAACGCCCAGCCTCAAGCTCCATTCGCCCGCCCGCGACAAGTCCGAGAGCCTCTTGCATGTCCTTCATCGGTTTCCGATCGCCTTCGCGGGTTGGCTCTGCTCGCCTGATCGCATCTCGCAGCGCCGCTTCGGACTTCAGCAATGCCACCAAGATTCCCTCGGTGTCCGCATCCATCGGAGCCTCCTCTCAGGCGCCTTCATGGGCAACCTGAATCCAGCGCATGAAGACTTCGCCGGCCTCCTTCATCAGTGGCTTCGCAGCTCCAGGCTCGGGGTCATCGAGCCAATAGAGCGCGCCGGTCTCCCAGGAGTGATCGTCGCGCTCGACGATCTCGAGGATGAAGCGAGGCGCGACAGCGTGGACCACGTAGGTGCGACCTGAACTCGGGGCGTCACCAACGATCCATTCATCCAATCTAAACACTCCTGCCGTGGCGGTTTTCGACCGTCCGGCCTTCCCAATTGCCCGCCTCGAGCTCCTGCAGCAGCACGGAAATCTGGCCGTACACCTCCCGGAGATTCCTGAGCTCCACCTGATCGCCAGATCGAACTGGATGGAGCAGTGCAATCGGTTCAAGCAAGGCTGTCTTGGCTGTCCGCAGGGCCCAGCGAAGCCTTTCATTCTCCGCCGCCGTCATAGCTCGGTGATCTCCACTGGGGGTTTTGGGCAGCAGGATGTGAAATTGGGCTAGAAAGCGCACTGAAAATAGTGGACAATCCTTCATACCCTCGGGATTCTGGGTCAGAAATGAAACGTATCGATTTCCCAACCACTACCTACTTTCTGGTAGTCTGCCGCCCATCTTGCCGCGGCCGAGGCTCTCCCTCCCTTCCCAAGTAGGGGATCGAGTCCGGCGCGGCGTTTCGATCGGAGCCGCCCGGATCAACTTCGCTCCCCGGGCGGCTCCGATCCATATTCGGGGCTGCAGCTCGTGTGCAACTCTTGGATCCCGCTCAATCACTGTGTCCGACGTCCGAAAAACTCGACGGGGGTGTGAAGGCGCGGGCGGGAATGGCCCGCACTCTGTACCTCTGATGGCTCGCTCATTGCTTCGCAGGATGAACCGCTCCACCACACACGAATACGCCCCGTCAGTTTCCGCTGGCGGGGCGTATTTGTTCAGGGCGTCAACGAATCCGACACGTCTCGTCGATCAACGGTCTTCGCGTGTGGGCACGGCCGCCTCGTTCCGCCCCGGCCATTTCCCCGCCTCAAGCGCCAATCGCCATCGACGGATCATCGCCTGGGCGCCCTCGAGGTCTCGCATTGCCGCATCGTCGAAGGGGCCCGAGCTAACTATCGATGCGACCGCCAATTGGACGGAGAGCTCGGCAGCGCGAAGCGCCTCTCGTAGCTCTTCATTGGAATAATCCACAACGAGATCCTCCGCGCTGACTAACGCTCTTGGGCCGCCACGGTCCGTCCCGGCCACCGACCCAATTCAAGGGCGGTAAGCCACCGTCGCGTCATCTCTGCCGCGTCGTCGAACTCCCTGACCGCCGCCTCATTCAAGGGCCCCTCGCCGCGAGCCTCCAGCGATACGGCTCGGATGGCCGTCTCCGCCGCTAGCAGCGCCGCGCGTAGTCCTTCGCTGTTCGATCCCATGTCGGGGTCCTCCGTCATCGAATTCAGAGCGGATCGACGGCAAGCGCCTCCCAGTCGCCGGCGAGAGAGGACAGCGCGCGGGTGCGCGCCTCATCCGCGGATTCCGCCTCCACTTCGACCACGCGCGAGCGCGGGCCATCGGATTGCTTTACACGCACGCGAAACCGCGGGCGGGCGGGCAGCTGCAGCTCGGCGCCCCCGAGTCCACTCTCGAACGCCGCGTAGTACGCGGGTGGCGCATCGACGATGCTCAGGCCGATCCCACCCTTTACCGTCGTCGCGAATTGGTGCGGGACTGCGACTCGCCGCGCGACCTGGGCGCGCAGTAGGACTCGCTCGCCTTTCGGGCCGAGCGCGAATTCGACCTCGATCAGAGTTCTGGGCGGCAGTGGTGCCCCGCTCTGCACGAACAGCCCCGTGCGCGACATGTCGATTACGATGCCGCTCTGCCGGCCCCCCTCGAAGCGGATCTCGCAGGGCACGCGCCGTCGCACCCGCTTCGCTTTCCGATTTTCCTTCAAGGCGGCCTCGCGTTCCGGTTTAGATTGCCGCCCGGGACTCGATCTCGCTTCGGGTGGGGATGCGTGACTCAGTAGAGCCTATTCCGCGGCGCGGGTCTACGACATCCCGTCACGAATCTGCTCGCGTCCCTGTGGATAGGAGGCCACACTCCGGCCCGACCATTTTCCCGCCTCGAGCTCCCGGCGTCGGCCCGTGACCAGGCCGAACGCCTCCTGGAGATCCTTCAGTCCGGCCTGATCTCCAGCCCGGATCGGGTCTGTTTCCCCGATCGCCGCGCGGATCGCTTCCTCTGCTGCGCGCAGAGCCGCGCGTAGCCCTTCGCTGTCGTTGTCCATGTCGTCGTCCTCCTATAATTCAGCGGAAGGTAGGGGAGGGCCCGCCCGGCACCTGCGACCCGATCAAGTGGCGTCCTGGGCTGAGGTGGCTGCGGGAGATGGTGAGACCGTCGCGAGTCGCCAAGCGAACGGGGCCACCGGGATATACCCGCTCCTCCCGGCGGCCCCATCGCCCTGTTCGGGCCATCCGCTCACCCTTTGTCGCTCGGGTCGACGAGTTCTCGCAGACCAATCGCCAGATCCATCGCGGCGTTAACCGGTAGCCGGTTGGGTGCTTCGTTCGCGATCTCCAAAAGAACCTGGAGCAGTTCGGTTTGGCTAATCACGGTCGCCAACTTGCTGCGCGCCCGATCGAGGCCAGAGTTCCGGATGGCCGGGCGCGTCCGAAACGTGCGAAACCTCGACGTCGAGACCGGAAGCGCTGAAGGTGAATCCGGGCTCTCGCTGGATCTCTACCTGCAGACGTACGAGGGGAGAGGGAGCCGCCCAGAATTGGCCGGTCGGGGTCCCGATGTACTGATAAACCCAGAGAGCCGCGAGCGCCGTGAGCATGTAGGGAGGACAGACGAGGGCTCGGCGAAAGCGGGGGGCCAGGCTCGATTTCGATCGCGCCCACCTCGATGCTCGATGCGCGACGAGGAAGGCGAGTAGTATCGCGACCAGGTATCCGCCCGGCGGTCCGAACTGCTCAATTGCCCTCTCGAAGAAGATCGATTCGATGGCCGCGATCACGTCGAGGTCCTTCCGCCGCTCCGCCCGGGGCGGTCCCGGGGAGCAGCCTCGCTCAGCGGCGCGATCGCGCCAACAGATTGGCCGTCAGTTGGCCGTCAAACGGTCTGCTGTCGACACTATTAAGTGTCACTTGGTATCTATCTAACGGTTTGACTCTGCAGTGAAATTCAAATGGTGCGCCGGGAGGGATTCGAACCCCCGACCCTCAGGTTCGAAGCCTGATGCTCTATCCAGCTGAGCTACCGGCGCACGGGGCGGTTCCGCCTGGGAGGCAGAGGCCTGAGAGCGGGCCGAAGCTAGCAGAGGTCGCACACCTCGACAGCGGGCTCCCAGCGCGAGAACATGGCGAGCGACCGCCCGATCGGCGATCGCACAGGGTTCGAGGACGGCCGTTCCACGTCGGCACGCGCGACACGGCCCGGGAGACCAGCCATGGCGTACGACCTCCTGATTCGAAATGGACTTTTGATCGACGGAACGGGGGCGCCAGGGCGGCAGGCCGACGTCGCCGTGGAGAATGGCCGGATCGTCGACATCGGTCGCTTCGCGGGGGCGGCCGCTCGCGAGACCCTCGACGCCGAGGGGCAGGTCGTCGCCCCGGGCTTCATCGATGGCCACACGCACATGGACGCCCAGATCTACTGGGACGCGCTCGGGACCTGCTCCTCGTACCACGGCATCACGACCGTCGTGATGGGCAATTGCGGCTTCACGCTGGCGCCCTCCCGCGCGGACGCCCGCGAGCTCGTCGTGCGCAACCTCGAGCGGGC
>JANMTD010000588.1:0-9679 GCA_031390075.1 Deltaproteobacteria bacterium
CCAACGGCTGGTTCGCGGTCGCCTGGAGTCGGGATCTCGAGGTCGGGGACGTGAAGCGCATCCACTACTTCGGCCGCGAGCTGGCGTTGTTCCGCACACGGAACGGGAAGCCCGTGCTCGTCGACGCCTACTGTCCGCACCTCGGTGCGCATCTCGCCGTCGGCGGGCGCGTCGTCGGCGAGACGCTTCGCTGTCCCTTCCACGGCTGGCGCTTCGACGAGACCGGCCGCTGCGTCGAGATCCCCCACTGCAAGACGATTCCGCCGCTCGCGCGACTCAAGAGCTGGGAGGTCGTCGAGCGCAACAGCATGATCTTCGCTTGGCATCACGCCGAGGAGAAGCCCGCGGATTGGGAGGTGCCGACGATCGCCGTGATCGGCCATCCCGATTGGACGCCGCCGCGCTGCATCGACATCGACGTCGCGGTCCATGTCCAGGAGATGGCCGAGAACAACTTCGACCCGGCCCATTTCGAGGTCGTCCACGGCACCCCCGCGCCGCCGCCCTCGGAGTCCGAGTACGCCGAGAATGGGCGCTTCGTGCGCGTGACGAGCAAGATGCAGCGCGAGACGCCGATGGGCACCTTCGATACAAGGCTGATTCGCGACACCTTCGGTCTCGGTCTCTCGACGGTCGTCTCCGAAGGGCTACCGGGTGTGGGAACGATGCTCTTCGTTTCATCGTCGCCGATCGACGCGACGCATTCGAAGATGCGTTGGCTGCTCACCGTGACGAAGAACGTCGCCGACGAGCTCGGCGAAGAGTTCATGACGAACATCGTGAACGGCGTGAAGGACGACGTGCCGATCTGGGAGAACAAGATCCACCGCGCGAACCCGGTGATGTGCGAGACCGACAAGTACATCGCGGAGTTCCGGCGCTGGACGCGCCAGTTCTACTCGGGGGTCGGGGCGGTTTGAGGGTCAGGCCTCGAGGGCTTCGAGAACGTCCCAGTCGGTCCCGAGGTCCCGGCGCGCGAGCTCGAGGGCCTCGGCTTCCGACTCGGCGGCGATCGACAGCATCCGCGTGCGCGGGCTGCCCTTCGCCTTGCATCGCAGGCGGAAGACTCGCGGGTCGGCGGAGTCGATCGCGACGTCGGGTGCCGTCTTCTCGAGCTCGGGCTTCTCCTCGCCCGCGCGGGTCGCGGGCGTGGGTTCGGCTCGCGCCGCGAGGCCGGCCGCTTCGAGGAGCTGGCCGTAGGTGCCGTCCGCATCGACCAGGATCGCGCCGGCGGTCCAGACCTTGGTGTTCGAGACCCGGCTCTTCTCCCGCCGGATATGCCACACCTCGACGCGCACGGTCGCGATGCCTCGGGCGGGGAAATCGATGGCGATCTGGACCGGCTTCTTCGGGTCGAGCCAGATGGGCGAGAGCAGGCACAGGCCGCCCTCCGAGACGTCGACGATGCGCACCCGAATGCGCTCGCGTCCCCGCGCGATCCGGCCGTGGAGTCGGCACTGCGCTCGCGGTGAGCGACGTCGATCGTTAGCCTTGGCGCTGGACGGGCTCGGCATACGGATTCGCGTCCCGGATCGGGGTCGCGAATCGGAGGCTCGGACCTACGCATCCGATTCCAATCGCGACGGGGAAACACTCGACACATCTATGTGCCGAGTTGAGTCCGATCGCTCGGAACGCGCGCGATGGGTCCGAATTCCCAGGGTGGCGGGGGCGGGCGGCTGGTCTCGCCTAACCCGCCGTGGTCAGCGGGCTGATGCGAAGCTCGACGCGGCGGTTCAGCTGCTTGCCGTCCGGCGTGACGTTGGAGGCGACCGGGTACTTTTCCCCGAAGCCCTCGGTCAGGATCCGCATGCTCGCGACACCCTTGCTCACGAGCGTGTTGCCTACGGCCTGGGCGCGTCGGCGGGAGAGGTCGAGGTTGTAGGCGTCCGAGGCGTCGCTGTCGGTGTGGCCCATGACCTCGATGATCGTCTTGTCGTACTCGATCAGCACGAGGCTGACGGCGTGCATGACGTCGAGGAAGTCCGGGCGGAGCACCGAGCTGTTGGTGTCGAAGGTGATGTTGCTCGGCATCACGAGCGTGATCTGGTTGGACTGGCGGTCGTGGATCACGCGGACGCCGGTGCCCTCGAGGAATTTTCGCAGCTTCGCGTCCTGATAGTCCATGTAGCCGCCGATCGCAGCACCGCCCAGGACGCCGACGCCCGCCCCAATCATGGCAGCCTTCGCGGCATCCTTGCCCGCGAGCGCAGCGATGCCCGCGGCGACGCCGGCCCCGATGCCGCCACCGAGCGCGCCGCCGATCGCCGTCTTGCTGATGCGCTGCTCGCCCGTGTACGGATCCGTGACGCAACCGGGCGTCGAGGCCAGTACGAGGCCGCCGACGAGCGCGCAGGCGAGCGAGCGGACCGCCCCGGGTCGCATGCTTCGAAGGGATTGCTCTGCATGGGTCCGGATCATCAGCGAGGTATTCATCGAGTCCATCCTTTCGAGGTCTGGCGAGATCGCCCGAGCGTAGCCGAGCGGAGCAAGGCCGCGCAGCGGAACGTGTTCGCCTCTCCATGGTTCCGGGTACGACGATGGACCGGATCGAATCGACGGGCGCGTCTCAGCCGACGATGTTGACGAGCCGGCCCTTCACGACGATCACCTTCTTCGGCGACCTGCCCTCGAGAATCCGCTGCACGGCCTCGAGAGCAAGAGCGCTCGCCTGCGCTTGCGCGTCGCTGACGTCGACGGGGACCTGGATCTCGCCGCGCTTCTTGCCGTTCACCTGGACCACCAGCGTGATCTCGTCCGACACGAGGAGCGCGGGATCGGCCACGGGCCAGGACGCGTAGGCGAGGCTCTCGGCGTGGCCCAGGCGCTGCCAGATCTCCTCGGCGAGATGCGGCGCCAGGGGTGCCAGCAGGAGCAGGAAGCTCTCGGCCGAGGCGCGGGGGAGCGCCGCGTCCTTCGTGATGTCGCGGGAGAAGACCATGAGCTTCGAGATCGCGGTGTTGAAGCGCATCGCCTCGATGTCGTCGGTCACACCGGCGATCGTCTGCGCCGTCAGCCGGCGCTGCTCGAGCGTGCCGTCGCCGGCGGCCGGTGCGCGGAAGAAATCGCCGCTCCCCCGCTCGTCGTGGAAGAGGCGCCAGGCGCGCTGCAGGAAGCGGTAGATGCCGAGGATGCCCTCGGTCGACCACGGGGCCGCCTTCTCGAGGGGGCCGATGAACATCTCGTAGAGCCGCATCGAATCGGCCCCGTGCTCGCGGATCACGTCGTCCGGGTTCACGACGTTGCCCTTGCTCTTCGACATCTTCTCGACGACGCGCTCGAGCGGCAGTGACGGGTCTTCGGGATGGACCGGGTCGCCGTTCGCGTCGGCCGCGATCGATGCGTGGTGGAGCCAGCGCGCCTTCAGCGGTCGACCGTCGGCCTTCGCGACCGGGCCGTCGTCGGTTTCCTCGACATCGCCCGATGCATAACGCCGCCGGCTTTCGGGTGCTGCCGTGTCCGACACGTCGTCGTCGTAGAAGCGGAAGCTCTCGCCGAGGATCATCCCCTGGTTGACGAGCTTCTGGAACGGCTCCTTCGTGTGCACGAGCCCGAGGTCGTAGAAGACCTTGTGCCAGAAGCGCGAGTAGAGGAGATGGAGTACCGCGTGCTCGGCGCCGCCGACATAGAGGTCGACGGGACCCCAATAGCGCTCGGCCTCCGCCGACCAGGGCGCCGTGTCGTTATGCGGATCCATGAAGCGCAGGAAATACCAGCAGCTCCCGGCCCACTGCGGCATCGTGTTCGCGTCGCGGAGGACCTTCCGGCCCTGCGCGTCCGTCGTCTCGATCCATTCCTTCACGCGGGCAAGCGGTGGCTCGAAACCGTCGCCCTTTGGCTTGAAATCCTCGAGCTCGGGCAGGAGCAGCGGGAGCGCCGACTCGGGGATCAGCTCGATCCGGCCGTCCGCCGCTCCCTGGGAGGAGCCCTCAGCGGATAAATAGTGGACGACGGGAAAGGGCTCGCCCCAGTAGCGCTGGCGGCTGAAGAGCCAGTCGCGGAGCTTGTAGGTCACGGTGCCCCGCCCGATTCCCTGCGCCTCGAGCCACTCGATCATTCTGCGCTTTGCCGCGTCGGTCTCGAGGCCGTCGAGAAATCCCGAAGCCGTCGCACGGCCGTTTCCCGTCCACGCGGCCTCGTCGACGTTTCCGCCGGAGACGACCTCGACGATCGGCAGGCCGAACGTCTTCGCGAATGCCCAGTCGCGCTCGTCGTGGCCCGGGACCGCCATGATCGCCCCGGTGCCGTAGCCGGCGAGCACGTAGTCGGCGATCCAGATCGGGATCTCGCGGCCGTTCACGGGATTCTTCGCCAAGGCGCCCGTCGCGACGCCCGTCTTCTCGCCGAGCTCGGCCTGGCGCGAGCGCTCGCTCTTGCGGGCGGCGCGTTCGACGTAGGTCGCGACGGCGGCTCGGGCCGAATCGGTGGTCAGTGATCCGACCAGGGGATGCTCCGGCGCGAGCACCATGTAGGTCGCGCCGAAGAGCGTGTCCGGCCGCGTCGTGAAGACCTCGATCTCGGCGCCTGCATGGCCCGAGACGGCGAAGCGGACGTGGGCGCCTTCAGAGCGGCCGATCCAGTCGCGCTGCTGCTTCTTGATCGGGTCGGGCCAGTCGAGCCCCTCGAGATCTTCGAGCAGGCGATCGGCGTACTGTGTGATCCTCAGCATCCATTGGCGCATCGGCATGCGCACGACCGGGTGGCCCCCGACCTCGCTCTTGCCGTCGATCACCTCTTCGTTCGCGAGCACGGTGCCGAGCGCCGGGCACCAGTTGACCGGCACCTCCGCCTGATAGGCGAGCCCCCGCTCGAAGAGCTTGCGGAAGATCCACTGCGTCCACTTCACATAACGCGGATCCGTCGTGTCGAGCTCGCGGGACCAGTCGTAGCTGAAGCCCAACGTCTTTAGTTGGCGACGGAAGTTCTCGATGGCCGCCAGCGTCGTCTTTTGCGGGTGGACGCCGGTCTGCAGGGCGTACTGCTCTGCCGGCAAGCCGAAGGCGTCCCAGCCCATCGGGTGAAGGACGTTGAAGCCCTTCATGCGCTTGTAGCGCGCCATGATGTCGGTGGCGGTGTAGCCCTCGGGATGACCGACGTGGAGCCCGTCGCCGGAAGGGTAGGGGAACATGTCGAGCACGTAGTATTTCGGGCGCGCGGCGTCGAGCTCGGCGCGAAAGGTCTGGTGCTCCTCCCAATACGTCTGCCATTTCGGTTCGATGCGGGACGGGTCGTAGGCCATGGCGGCGGATTCTCCCGTGGTCGCTGCGGCCAGTCAATGAATCCGGGTCGATCCTGCGATCGGACGGGTCCGGTCGCGCCCCTCCCGCGTCCCTCTCTCGGCAAAGGCCGCTACTCTGGCCCCATGTCCGTCCCCATCGACGATGCACACAACGACATGACCGTCTTCGTCGTCTCCGACGGGACGGGCGATACCGGGAGTGCAGCCGTCCGAGCCGCGATGATCCAGTTCCGCCACCGCTGGCGACTGCGCGTTTTCCGCGACACCCGCAGCATCTCCGACGTGCACCGTGTGGTCGAGCAGGCCGAGCAGGCGAACGCCCTCGTCGTCTTCAGCCTGGTCGAGGGCGACGTCGTTGCGGCCCTGCTTCATGACGCGGATCAGCGCGGGGTCGTTGCCGTCGATCTGCTGGGGCCCCTGATCATGCGGGTCGCCCAGAGGTTGAAAGTCGAGCCGCGCCACCAGCCGGGCCTGCTGCACGGATTTTCGGACGACTATTTCGACCGCGTGGACGCCGTCGAGTTCGCCGTTCGCCACGACGACGGCGCGAATATGCGCACGCTCCACGAAGCGGACATCGTGCTGACGGGGGTCTCGCGGACCTCGAAGACGCCGCTCTCGATGTACCTCGCGCAACGCGGCTACAAGACCGGCAACGTCCCGCTCATCCCGGGCATGGAGCCGCCCAAGGAGCTCGTCGAGCTCGACAAGCGCCGCGTGTTCGGGCTGACCGTCGACCCGGCGACGCTGCTCTCCGTCCGCACCGCGCGTCTGCGATCGATGCGCGCCCCGTCCTCGACGGATTACACCGACCCCGACCAGGTCATGCTCGAGCTCGACCGCGCGCGGAAGCTCTTTCGCCGCCACGGCTGGCAACAGGTCGACGTCTCGGGCCGAGCCGTCGAGGAGAACGCCTCGAAGATCATCGACGCCTACGAGAGCACGTTCGGGGAAGGCCGCGGCGCCGGCGACACGCCATCGCCGGCCGGCACGTCGGGCAGCTGAGCCTTCAGCCCGAGCGGAGCCTTCAGCCCAAGAGGAGCCTTCAGCTCGAGCGGAGCCTCCAGCCCAAGAGGAGCCGGCAGCCCGCCTTCGCTCGGCACGACGCAGCGCGCGATGAACGCCCAGGGCGTCCAGACCTCGCAGCCCGCGCTGCGTGCGCGGCCCGCGACCTTGCGATCCGCGCTCACGACGAGCGCCCGCGCAGGTGGCACCGCCCGCCGCGCCCGACGCACGATCCAGTCGTCTGCGGACTCGACGAAGACGCTGTGGACCATCGGCCCTCGACCGCCCGCGGCGTGCCCGGCGGGCACAGCGAGCACCGACCAGGCCGGCTGCGAGCCATCGAAGGCGACCCAGATCTCGTCGCGCGGATCGGGCCAGGCACAGATCCGCGCGAGCAGCTTCTCCCGCGCGTCACGCCCCCACCAGATCGAATCGCGATCTCCGGCGAGCAGCACCGTGTGAAGCACGTTGAAGCCGTCGACGAGGAGCGTGCGCCGATCGCTCTCCTCGAGCTCGCCCTGGATCTCTGAGCCGATCTCTGAGTCGATCCAAGGATCGAGCGGACTTCGCCCCGGCTGGGTCATCGCGCTGTGCTCCTCGATGGGCCCCGGGCGCTTCATTGCCCCGGCCGAGGCTCACCAGCGTATCGGTTCTCGAGCGCGGAAGCCCCGGCCGGACCAGGCTCCGCAGCGATCCGACCGGTTTCGATCGCGGCCCAGGCAAAGCCGATCGCGAGCGTCGCGGCGAGGGTCAAGAAGACCTCACGTACCCCCTCGCGGACGCCGGCCCAGTCCCGCGAAGGCCGAACCGCCGCCGCGTGGCCCCGCTCGACCGCTCGGGATGTCGTCAGGGCTGCTCGAATCATGGAGGCTCCTCTCGCTTTGATCTCGCTGTCGCTCGCCTGGAGACAGCTTCGAGCGACGCCGTGACAGCCCCGGTCACGCGGCCGCCGCCCCCCACCGGAAGCTTGCGCGGGGGAGGGGGCTGACTTATCCAGAGCCGCCATGGTCAAGACGAAAAATGTCGCGCGATCGCGCGCGCCGAAGCGAGCGGGCGGCGCGAAGACAGCGAGCCGGGCGAGCAGGCCGGCTCCGACCGGCCGCCGCGGTGATTCCGGCGCCGGGACCCTCCACGTGGGCCTCGTCCAGATGCGCTGTGAGGCGGATCCCGGCCGCAATCTCGCTCACGCCATGGACGGGATTGCGGACGCGGCGCGGCGGGGGGCCGAGGTCGTGTGTCTCCCGGAGCTCTTCCGGACCTACTACCTCTGCCAGAGCGAGGACGCGCGGCGCTTCGATTGGGCGGAGCCGATCCCGGGGCCCTCGACCAGGGCGCTTGCGAAGCAGGCCGCCGATCTCCGTATCGCCCTCGTCGTCTCGCTCTTCGAGCGCCGCGCGGCCGGCCTCTACCACAACACCGCCGTCGTCCTCGACGAGCAGGGCCAGCTCGTGGGTCGTTACCGCAAGATGCACATCCCGGACGATCCCCTCTACTACGAGAAGTTCTATTTCACGCCCGGGGATCTCGGCTTCAAGGTCCACGCCACGGCGGCGGGCAAGCTCGGCGTCCTCGTCTGCTGGGACCAGTGGTTCCCCGAGGCGGCGCGCGCGACAGCCCTGTTAGGTGCAGACATGCTCTTCTACCCGACGGCCATCGGCTGGCAGTTCGACGAGACTGAGTCCGTCGACGCCGCGCAGCGCGATGCCTGGCACACGATCCAGCGCTCGCATGCGATCGCGAACGGGCTCTTCGTCGTCGGCGTGAATCGCGTGGGCCACGAGCGGCTCGAGGGCGCGGTCGGCAATGGAATCCGCTTCTGGGGGAGCTCCTTCGTCGCGGACCCGATGGGGCGGATGCTCGCGGTGGCGCCCGACGATGCGGAGGCGGTGCTCGTCGTCGAGTGCGATCGCAGCGCCGTCGAGCGCGTCCGGCGAGATTGGCCCTTCCTGCGCGATCGGCGGATCGACGCCTATCAGGGACTCGCCGATCGCTTCAGCGATGGCGGCGACGAGCCGGCCGGGCGGGGGGGCGTGTGAACCCGGTTCCCAAGCGCCGTTGGCCGGCGGAATGGGAGCCGCACCGCGCGACCTGGCTCTCCTGGCCCCACAATCGCGACACCTGGCCGACGCGCCTCGCGCAGGCCGAGGACGCCTTCTGCGAGATGGTGCGCGCGATCGTCCCCGGTGAAGATGTCGAGATCAACGTCGGCGACCCCGGGCTCGCCGAGCACGTCCGGACGCGGCTGCTCGGCGCGGGGATCAACGACCTCTCGCGGATTCACTTGCGCGGCATTCCGACCAACGACGCCTGGGTCCGGGACCACGGCGGGATCTTCGTCTTCGAGGAGACCGGGGACGGGCCGCGAAGAGTGCTGCTCGATTTCCACTACGACGCCTGGGGCGGGAAATATCCGCCGTGGGACAAGGACGAGCGGGTCGCGGAGCAGATGGCGACGATCGCGCGGGTTCCGCGAATCGCGTACGACCTCGTTCTCGAGGCGGGTGGGATCGACGGCGACGGCGACGGCACGCTCCTGACGACCGAGTCCTGCCTGCTCAATCCGAACCGGGACCGGCCGGGGCACGACCGCTCGCGGCCGGCGCTGGAGCGAGTGCTGCGGGAGGCCTTCGGGGCCGAGAAGGTCCTCTGGCTCGGCGACGGCATCGAGGGCGACGACACCGACGGCCACGTCGACGATCTCACGCGCTTCGTCGCCGAGGGCCGTGTCGTGAGCGTGCTCGAGCGGGACCCGGCCGACTCCAACTACCGGGTCTTGAAGGAGAATCGCGCCCGGCTCGAGGGTATGACCGACGCGCGCGGGCGGCGCCTCCAAGTCGTCGAGCTGCCGATGCCGGGCGTCGTCCCGGGTCCCGATGGCCGGCTCCCGGCGAGCTACGCCAATTTTTATTTCGCGAACGCCGCGGTGCTCGTCCCGGTCTTCGGAGTGGCCGCCGACCGCGAGGCGATCGCGATCCTCGAGAAGGCGATCCCCGACCGTCCGATCGTCCCGATCCCTGGCCAAAACCTCGTTCTGGGTCTCGGTGCCGTCCATTGCCTCACCCAGCAGGAGCCGGCGCTGCCTCGTTGACCCTCGGACTTCCCCCCGATTCCCCGCAACGTGGATCCTCCGATCACCTTTCCATCGCATTCCACTTCGGTTAAAACCCGGGGGCGTTTCGATCGGGGGGGGGCGGGCAGACGACCTCGTCCGCGCGGCTAGTGTCGTGTTCGGGTTCCCGGCGCGGCCGGTCCGGGCGACGGATCGATTCGTGAAGTTTCGAGGACGCGGCTTCGGGCTCGCGTGGACCTACAAGAGCCGATACCAGGCGAGGGGTTGACCCATGAATGTGTTCCGACATGACATCGTCATCGTCGGTGGGGGTGCGGCGGGAATCCGGGCGGCCATTGAAGCCGCCGAGAACCACCCGAACGCCT
>JANMTD010000599.1:0-5593 GCA_031390075.1 Deltaproteobacteria bacterium
CGCGCCGGGCTCGCGCTCGACCTCCGCGTCGCGCATACCAAACGCGTTCACCCGGATGGGGAATCGGAACTCGTCGCGCTCGTAGATTCCCTGCATGCCCGGCGCATTGGCCCAGCCGAGGACGGGATCGAACCGATAGAACTTGTACTGGCTACCGGTCGGATTCACGGAATAGGCCTGGCCGCCGTAGGCGTCGGAGAGGCGAAGGCCCAGCTCGACGACACCGAGAGAAAACAGGCTCGAGAGTGCAAGGGCGATCGAGCGCCCGAGCCAGAGCCGTCGCCGCCGATCCATGCCCACGCGCCTCAACCCGCTCGACCGCTCCAGATCCCGACCAGCTCGTCGACACTCGACAGCGTCACCAGCCCGTCGAGCGTGTAGCGCAGCACCTGCTCGCCGTATTCCCGCGGATATCCGATCACCGCGTCCCGCGGCACGACGACCTCGTAGCCGTGATTGACCGCCTCGATCGAGATCCCGATGATGCCGCGGTTGAGCGACACGCCGGCCGCGACGACCGTGCGGATCCCGAGGCTGCGCAGGATCGAATCGAGGTCGGTCCCCGCAAAGGGCGAGATCCCGTGCAGGCGCGTCGATTCGAGGTCGAGGTCGCCCCGCAGCTCCGGCATCACCTCGACCGCGGGGCTGCCCACCGGAAGATGCTCGGGGTCCCCGAGCAGCTTGTTCACGAAGGGCATGTTGCGGTAGCTGCCCGCCCGGTCGGGGCGGAAGGCGGCGTTGCAGTGGACGACACGCAGGCCGCGACCGCGCGCGGCGGCATAAAGGGAAGCACAGCGCTCGAGAATGCCCGCCTCGCGCACCGCCTCCGCCGGGCCCTTGAAGCGCGCGAGGTCGCCGACGATGCCCCGCTGCATCTCCATCGAGAGGACCGCCGTATGGGCGGGGTCGACGCGTGCGACGAGCTCATCGTTCACGGCCGAGCCTCCGGTCGAGCAGTGAGGAGCGCCTTCCACGCCGAGAGCGGGACGGTCTCCGTATCGCGTCCCGACCGGAGGATCGTCCCCGGCCGCGCGCCCGTCTCGACGCCGCCGCGCACGATGACCTCGCCGTTCACGAGCACGAAGTCGACACCGACCGCGTCCGCGTAGAGGCGCGCTGCACCCGCCGGCAGATCGACGCGGGTATAGGTCGGCCCCTTCGCGATGCGCTCGACGTCGAAGACGACGACGTCGGCCCAGTAGCCCTCGGCGAGGCGGCCCCGTTCGCGGAGCCCGTAGAATCGCGCGGGCACATCGGTCAGCTGGCGCACCGCCTCCTCGACCGAGATGAGCTTCATCTCCCGCACACCGCGGCCGAGCAGCTGCGTCGTGAAGGCGAAGGTGTCGAGCATGTCGAGGTGGGCACCGGCGTCCGAGGCCCCGACGATCGTCCGCGGATCGATCCACGATTCGGCCCGCAGCCGCCAGCTCTCCGCATCCGTCTGGCCCTCGGTCGGCGAAGCGAACGAGGTCCGGAGCCCTTCGGAAAGCGCCAGATCGAGGAGCACGTCGAAGGGATCCGCGCCGCGCTCCTTCGCGATCTCGCCCAGCGCGCGCCCGCGCAGCGCCGCGTTCTTCGCCTCGAAGGTCTCGGCGACGCGGACCTGGCCCCAGCGCGTCAGTGCCTTGAGCGGCCCGGGCCCCTGTTCCTCCGCACCGCGGCGGAGCTCGGCGCGCACCGCCGGATCCGCGAGCGCCTGCATGCGCGTGTCGATCGGCAGCTGCATGTACTTCGCCCAGCGCGGCAGCGCGTCGAAGGCGAAGCCGGAATGGAGATTCACGCGGCCGCCGATCTCCTGCGGGACCGTGAGGGCGAGTACGACGGCGCCCCGCTCCGCTGCGTAATCGGAGGCGTCGAGCTGATTGATGGCGACCTCGGGCATGTCGGAGCGCGGTGCGAGGAGATTCCAGTTGAGCGCCCGCTGCGCTTCGAGCGACATGTTAGTCAGGATCTCCTTGTCCTCCTCGCTGAACGTGCTCGTGCCGGGGAGCATCTCGAGCGAGGTCCCCGGGAACTCCCCCGTCGTGCGGCAGAGGGCGTAGAGCTCCTCGAGCGTCGCATGGCGTGAGGGCACGGGCTGTCCGTCGGCGTCGTTATGCGCCGCGGATCGCGTCGACGAGAATCCCAGCCCGCCCTCGGCGAGCGAACGACCCAGCAGCGCCTTCATCTCGTCGAGCTCGGCCGGGGTCGCCGCATGACCGACCGCGCGCTCGCCCATCACGACGCGCCTGATCGCCGAATGCCCGACCATGAACCCCGCATTGACGGCGAGCCGTCCTTCGAGGAGCCCCAGGTATTCGCCGAAGCTCGTCCAGCTCCACGGCACGCCCTCGCGCAGGCTCGCCAGCGGCATGCCCTCGACCCGCGCGAGCATGCGCATCAGGTATTCACCGGCGGAGGGCGAGAGCGGCGCGATGCTGAAGCCGCAGTTGCCACCGACGATCGTCGTGACGCCGTGGTAGAGGGAGGGCGAGAGCGTCCCGTCCCAGAAGACCTGGGCGTCGTAGTGCGTGTGGACGTCGACGAATCCCGGCGAAACGATGCGATCCTTCGCATCGATGGTCTCGCGCGCGGGACCGGAGAGCTTTCCGATCGCGGCGATCCGGCCTGCCCGGATCCCGATGTCCGCGCGCCGCGGCGGCGCGCCGCTTCCGTCGACGAGCATGCCGCCTTCGATCAGGATGTCGTACATCGGTATTCCCCCTGGTCCCCGGACCGGTTTCCGGACGATACGTCACGCGACCGGCGGGGAGTACCTCCGGATCGGAGGCGCTAAACGCGCCGGGCCCCGATCAGGACGGCGCATAACACCATGGGCTCCTGGCTCGTGACCCGCCAGGCATGGCGCGTACCGCGCTGGACGACGCAGTCTCCCGCGCGAACCGTCTCCTTCTTCCCGAAGTCGAGCTCGAGATCCGCTGCGCCCGAGAGGATGAGCACGTAGTCGATCGTGTCGGTCGTGTGCATCTCGGGGTCCTTGGGATCGAAGTGCGCGCGGATCTCGTCCGGGAGGGAGATCGCCTGGCCGCCGGCCATCGCAGCGCGCGCCGCGAGCCCCGGCACCGTCACGATCTTGAAGGCCGTCTCCCCCTCCTTCGGGAAGTAGCCGATCTTCGACGGCGCGTTCCCGTCCGTGGGATCCGGCATCTGGATCGCCCCCCTGGTCGTCCAGAGATCGTGGCTCCCCGGGGCCGTCTCGCGCGGTGCCGGTCCGGCGTAGGAGAAGATCGATCCGCCCTTGGCGTCGTGTCCGGTGACGACCAGCTTCATCGGTGTGTGTCCTTTCATCCAGGCATTCGGGGATTCGTCGCGCGTCTCGTCGACCCGCGCGATTCTGGCATAAGATCGAAGCCGTGTGACCGCCCCTCTCCAAACCCGCTCCCCACGCCCGGAGGCCCCCATGCCCGTCACTGGTTGGGATCATGTTTCATTCCCCGCGCGCAATCCCGAGGCGCTGATCGATTTCTACAAACGGCTCGGCTTCGAGGCGATCCACGAGGAAGAGTTCCGCAGCGGGAAGTACCCGATCTTCGCGATCGCGATCGGCGAGAACGCGAAGCTCAACTTCCACGGCCCCGCCTTCTGGCAGGATCCCAAGTTCGACGCCCGCGGACCGACCGCCCTGCCCGGCTGCGGCGACTTCTGCTTCGCCTTCGACGGCACGATCGAAGAGGCGGTCGAGCTGCTCGAGAAGGCCGGCGCCAAGATCGCCTACGGCCCACTCGACCAGCCGGGCGGCGGCGATCGCGGTCGACGCCAGGGAACCAGCGTCTACACGCGCGACCCCGACGGCAACCTCGTCGAGTTCATGACCTATCCGGCGACGGGGCGCTATCCGGCCTGGGGCGGCTGAGCGGGAATCGCACGGGCCATGGCGAGGTCGATCTGCGAAGCGCAGACTACCCGCGACCTCGGAGCCCAGCGCCGGGGATTTGAAGGGACGACCCAAATGAGCGAGACCGGCTCCGATCTCTTCCTCGACATCTTGCAATCGAGCGATCCGACGCCGCTCACGCATCGCCTCCGGAGCGAGGATCCCGTCCACTACGTGCCCTCGCTCGGCTTCTGGGTCATCACACGCCACGACGACGTGAAGTGGCTGCTCAACGATCCCGAGCACGGCTCCCGCGACCGCAGCGTCTGGGAGCATTTCGAGCCCCGCGCAGAGGGGAGCTGGCTGCGCTGGTTCGACGACAACAATTTTGCGCGCCAGGACCCCGTCGCGCACGCGAAGTTCCGACGGCGATTCATCAGCGCGTTGACACCGCGCGCGGTCCGGCGCATGGACGACCAGATTCGCGAGGTCGTCGAGCGCTTCGCCGCGCCGCTGCGGAACCGGCGGGGTGAAGTCATCGACCTCGTCAGCGAGTTCACGAACCCGATCCCCAACACGGTCATCAGCCGCGTGACGGGTGTGTCGCCGGGCGCCGACGAGATCCGCTTCCGGGAGCTCGCACAGGGCCTCATCCGCGGCTTCTTTCCCTTTGCCCCGCCCGACGTGATGGCGACGGCCGAGACGTGCCTTGGCGAGATGGCCGGCTGGGTCCGCGAGATGGCGGTCGCCCGGCGGAAATCCCTCGGCGAGGACCTGATCTCGGACCTGCTGCGGGCGCAGGCGCAGGATGACTCGCTCGACGACGACGAGATCGTCATGCTGATCACGCTGCTGATCGGCGCCGGCAGCGAAACGACGAATTTCGGCAGCATGGCGATGATCCAGTCGCTGCTCGAGCATCCGGAAGCGCTCGAGCGCCTGCGCGCCGACCGGAGCCTCATTCCGCAGGCGATGGGCGAGCTGCTGCGCTTCGCAACCGGGGGCGGCGCGGCCGGCGGGCTGCTTCGCTGGGCAGCACGGGACTTCGAGCTGCGCGGCATGAAGATCCAGGAGGGCCAGATGCTGCTGCTCTCCTTCGGCGCGGCGAATCGCGACCCCGAAGTCTTCGCCGAGCCCGATCGCCTCGACCTCGATCGCGACACCCGCGAGAGCCTGGTCTTCGGCCACGGCGCGCACTACTGCCTCGGCGCCAATCTCGCGAAGCAGGAGATGGGCGACATGATCGACGCCGCCCTCGACATCCTGACGCCCGGGTCGCGGGTGCGCGAAGACCTCCAGGAGTACCGAGAGCTGGGATTGGCCAGCCGGCCGTGCACCCTGCCAGTCGAAATCGCCTGATGATCGAACCAGCGACTCGCGTCGAGGTGAAATGACGGATCCGGCGCTGCCTCACGTCGTCATCGTCGGCGGCGGCTTCGCCGGCCTGGCCGCCGCGCGAGCGCTCGCAAAGGCGCCCGTCCGCATCACCCTCGTCGACCGCCGCAACCACCACCTCTTCCAGCCCCTGCTCTACCAGGTCGCGACCGCCGCCCTCAATCCCGGCGACATCGCCTATCCGATCCGCTCGGTGCTGCGGGCGCAGAAGAACGCGCGCACGATTCTCGCCCACGTGACCAGCATCGACCTCGAGAAGCGCATCGTGAAGCTCGCCGACGGAGAGCTCGACTTCGACTACCTCCTGCTCGCCGCCGGCGCCCGCCACAGCTATTTCGGCAAGGATGAATGGGAGGCCTGGGCGCCGGGGCTCAAGACGATCGA
>JANMTD010000641.1:0-14588 GCA_031390075.1 Deltaproteobacteria bacterium
CGGGTTATCCGGAGCTCTCGCCGCTCGTCGTGCAGGAGCCCGTCGAAGCCGCCTACGCGCGCGCGATCGAGACGGCGGAGTCGCTCGGCTGGGAGATCTCGGCGCGCAACGATCCCGAGCACAGCTTCGACGCGAAGGACACGAGCTCACTCTTTCGCTTCGTCGACGACGTGGCGGTTCGCGTCGTGACCGAGGGGTCGGGCGCGCGGATCGACGTGCGCTCGAAGTCGCGGGACGGCCGCGGCGATCTCGGGGCCAATGCGAAGCGCATCCAGCGTTTCCTGGACGCGATGAGTTAGGCGGATCCGCTCCCCGCCTCCCCGAGCGCGGCGCAGAGCCGCACGATCGCGAACATCGCATCGAAGGTCTGCGTCGTTCGCACGGCGGGTCCTCCGAAGGCGAGCTCGGCGAAGCCCCCGTCGCGCGCCTGCTCCTCGAGCACCCGCTCGAGCAGCTCCACGACGTCGAAGGTCGCCCCGGGCATCGCCTGGGCGTCGCAGGCGAGCAGGACCCGCATCGTCGCCACCGCGTCGTGACGGCGGCTGCGGAAGCCCTTCTCGAGCGCGCGGCCACACCACTGGAGCGCCTCGTCCGAGAGCTCGTGACCGACATTGGTAAAGAAGAGCGAGTAGGCCATCAGCGCCGGATAGCCGTCGTGCTCGACGGCGTCGGGCGCGAATCGGCTGTCGAGGAATGCCCCGGCGCGCTCGAGGGTCTCGGGCCGCGAGACCGGCGTCCGGCCGAGCATGCCGGCGACCATGCCCGTGAAGAACACGTCCGAGCCCTCGCCAGGCCCGACATGCTCCGGCCCGATACGCTCCGACCCAATACGAAAGGCGCCGTCCGGCGCTTGCAGGCGTTCGAGGGCACGCGCCGCGCCGTCGATCCAATCGCCGTGGAGCAAGCGCGCGTCGGCCGCGACGAGGAGCGCCTCGAGCGTCCCGACGAGAGAGCGCCCGTCTTCATCGAGCCGCGCGAGATCCATCGGCGGAAACCCGAGTCCACCGCCCGACACGAGCGTGCCGAGCGGCAGGCTCCCGTCGGCCCGTTGGATCGCTGCGAAGCGGGTCGCCAGCAGCGAGGCGGGCTCGGCCCCACAGAGCACACGCGAACGCAAGCGTGCCCATTCGTCGTCCGCGGTCTCGAGGAATCGGAACGCGCGTTCGAGCGCACCGGCGCTGCGCAGCCGCAGCGCGTGCAGGAACTCGGCGTCGTCGCTCTTCTTCGGAGCCGGCCCGCCGGTCGTATCGAGATGAACGATCGCCACGCGCGAGACAGTAGTCGTCCGAGCGGCGGGTCGCCGCCTGTCCGTCCGCCTGCCGGTCCGCCTGCCGGTCCGTCAGAGGGACGGCTAAGCTCCGCGCACCCATGAGCGACGCACCGATCTCCGAGCCCCGCGCCGATTCCCCTGCCCGACACGCGTCCGGCCGAGTGGCGAACCGGCTCGCGCGGGAATCGAGCGCCTACTTGCGCCAGCACCAGTGGAATCCCGTCGACTGGTATCCGTGGGGCGAGGAGGCGCTCGCGCGCGCCCGGCAGGAGGACCGCCCGCTCTTCGTCTCGATCGGCTACAGCAGCTGCCACTGGTGCCACGTCATGGAGCGCGAGTCCTTCGAGGACGCGGAGATCGCGGCGCGCATGAACGCCGCCTTCGTCAACATCAAGGTCGACCGCGAAGAGCGCCCCGACGTCGATCAGATCTACATGGACACGGCGCTGAAGCTGCATGGCCACGGCGGCTGGCCCCTCAACGCATTCTGTACACCCGACGGCCGCCCGTTCTTCGTCGGGACCTACTTTCCCCCGGCCCGCCGCGGCGGATCGGCGGGATTGCCCGAAGTGATCGACGCCGTGCTGGACGCCTGGCGGAACCGCCGCCACGAGATCGAGGACAACGCCTCGCAGATCGCAGCCGCCCTCGAGGTACGACCGGACGGCGCATCGGATTTCGTCGCCGGCGCCGAGACGGTCGTGAACGCCGCGCGACTCGTGATGCGGGGCGCCGACGCCGCCCACGGCGGCTTCGGCGCGGCCCCGAAGTTCCCGACGCCGACGAACCTCGAGCTGCTCGCCGCGGCCCTCGACTTCATGCCCCCCGCCGAAGCGACCGCCATCGTGCGCTTCCTGAACTTGACCGCGAACGAGATGTCCCGCCGCGGACTCTTCGACCAGCTGGGCGGCGGCTTCCACCGCTACTGCACCGACGCGAGCTGGACGATTCCCCACTTCGAAAAAGATGCTCTACGACCAGGGCCAGCTCCTGTCCTTCTATGCCGAGATGGCGAGACGAAGCCACGCCGCGGCCGATTTCGTCTGGCCCCTGCGCGAGACGATCGAGTACCTGCGGCGCGAGATGAAGGGCGCTGGCGGCGCCTACCATGCCAGCCAGGACGCCGACAGCGAGGGCAGCGAGGGGCGGTTCTTCGTCTGGACTCCCGCCCAGGTCGAGGAAGTCCTCGGCCGCGACGCGGCGGTCTTCTGCACGACCTACGGCGTCCGACCGACCGGCAATTTCGAGCACGGCACGACCCATCTCGTCGACGAGGCGCGCGGCCCGCGGATCGAGCAGGCGAGCGCCCGCGCGCGACTCTTCGCGGCGCGCGAGCTTCGCATCCCGCCCGCGACCGACCGCAAGCACGTCGCTTCGTGGAACGGCTACGTCATCTCGGGGCTGGCGCGAACGTCGACCGTACTCGGCGATCCGAGCGTGCTCGAAGATGCCGTGCGCGCCGCCGATTTCGTGCTCGAGCGGATGGTCCTGGACGGAAGACTCCAGCGCGTCCACGACGGGGGCCGCGCGCACATCGAGGGCTTCCTCGACGACCACGCCGCGATGCTCGGCGCCTGCCTAGATCTCCAGCGCGCCGGTGCGGGCGAGCGCTTCCTCGAATCGGCCCACTGGCTCGCGGACGAGATCCTCGGCCGCTTCGCCGACCGGCGGACCGGCGCCCTCTATCTTACGCCCGCCGACGGCCAGCACGCGAAGCATCCTCTGATCCACCGCCCGCGCTCGGACCACGACGGCGCGACCCCCGATGCGGCTGGCCTCGCGCTCCTCGGCCTCGCCCGGCTCGCCGCCCTCGCCGCTCTCGTCGAAGAAGGGGCCGAGCTCGACGCCTTCGTCTCCCTGGCCCTCGCCGAGTCGGCCCCGCTCCTCGAACGGGCGCCCCACGCGGTTCCGACCCTGCTCCGGGCCGTGGCCCTTCGCAGCCGGGGCCTCGCCGTCGCGGTCGTGATCGGCGACCCTGGAAGCGCCGACACCCGGGCCCTCGCCGAGCGTGCGCGCCGGGTGCTGCGCCCCGAAGATGCGGTGATCGTTTCGGCGCCCGGTGCGGGACCGCCGAAGGGAGTCGCCGCGGACTGGTTCAGGGGGCGGGAAGCGAAGGGGGGCCGCGCGACGGCCTATCTCTGCCGGGGCACGACCTGCTCGCTGCCCGTGCAGGTTCCGTCGGAGCTGGTGGCCGAGCTGGTTCCCGAGGATGAGGCCCGATGAAGTCCAAACGCGACGAAGACAAATACGGCACCGGCTTCGACGACGGACTCGAGCCCCTCGTGCCCCTCGACGTCGGCAAGCTCGATTCGGTGAATGCCCTCGTCTCGGCGATGGCGAATACGGCTTTCGGTGGCCGGCGGCTCGGCGAGGCAGCGGATGTCCTCGAGACCATGGTGCGCGACGAGAATTGTTTCCGGGTCGTCACGATTTCGGGGGCCATGACGATCGCGAAGCAGGGGCTCGTGCTCTGCGAGATGATCGATCGCGGCTGGGTCCAGGCCGTCGTCGCGACCGGCGCCCTCATGACCCATGGCGTCGTCGAAGGCGCCGGCATGCTCCATTTCAAGCACCGCAAGAGCATGGACGACACCGTGCTCTACGAGCGCGGCTACAACCGCGTCTACGACACGATCGAGCTCGAGAAGAATCTCGACAGCACCGAGGCGATCCTGAATGCGGTGCTCGGAAAGATCGAGCCCGGCACGACGCTCTGCAGCCACGTGCTGCTCGCGCGGGTGGGCGAGCTGCTCGACCAGCACGATGCGGGACGCGCGATCCTGCGCAGCGCGGTCAAGAAGAGTGTGCCCATCTACGTCCCCGCCTTCACGGACTCGGAGCTCGGGCTCGATTTCGCGATCCACAACCGCAGGCTCCGGATGGCGGGACAGGTGCCCTTCGCCTTCGATCCGTTCCTCGACCTCGAGGATTTCGCCGCCCGCATCCGCGAGCACGAGACGCTGGGCATCTTCACGATCGGCGGCGGCGTGCCCCGCAACTGGGCGCAGCAGGTCGCGCCCTTCCTCGAGATCACGGCCAATCGCCTGGGCACCGGCGAGCCGATCCGTCGCTACCGTTATGCGGTGCGCATCTGCCCCGAGCCCGAGCACTGGGGCGGCCTCTCGGGCTGTAGCTACAGCGAGGGTGTCTCCTGGGGCAAGTTCGTGCCCGAGAGCGACGGCGGGCGCCATGCCGAGGTCCATTCCGACGCGACGATCGCCTGGCCCATCATCGTCCGCGCCGTGATCGAGCGATTGGAAGCGAGACCGCTGGGAGCCCCGAAGAAATGAGAAGCCCGATCACGCGCCCGAGGAACACGCGAGCCTGGAGGCGCCCGGACGGGACACCGGTCCGCATCCTGATCGTCGACGACGAGCCGACCTATCGCGAGTACCTCGAGCGCTTCCTCGCGCGCGACGGCCTCTCGGTTCGCACCGCGGAGACGGGCAGCGACGCGATCCGGATCGCCGACGAGTTCGGTCCGGACCTGTTGCTCGCCGACTGGATGCTCCGCTGCGAGATGCACGGCATCGAGGTCGGCGAGGTCCTGCGCGAGCGCTGGCCCGAGCTACGGATCCTGCTGATGACGGGATTTCCGACGGCCGACCTCGAGGCCGAGGCGGCGCGGGTCGGAATCGACGGCGTGCTCGAGAAGCCCTTCGGGCTCGAGGATCTGGCGGGGGCGATCGAGGCGGCGCTCGAATTGCAGCGGCCCCTGCCGCGCTCGGCCTAGCGCGGGCTAGCGCGACCGCTCGAAGAGCGTCGGATCCGGCGTCTCCGACAAGACGATCGCCTCGTTGCGGTCGCGCAGTCGATCGAAATCCCAGGTCGTGTGGGCCAGCAGCGCCCAGCGGTCGTCGCGGTCGCGGACGACCTTGATGCGCTCGGAATAACGGAAGTCGTCCGGGTCGAAGCCCTCGAGCGGCCAGCGCGCGATCGTGTACGGGAGCTTCCCGAGCTTGAGATCGACGCCGTACTCGCTCTTCAGGCGATGCTGCATCACGTCGAATTGCAGCGGTCCCATCGCGCCGAGGATCCAGGAGGCGGAGCCGCCGGTCGGTTCCCGAAAGAGCTGGACGACGCCCTCCTGGACGAGCTGCTCGATGCCCTTCTCGAGGGCCTTGCGCTTCTCGACGCCGGCGACCTCGACGCGCATGAAGGCCTCCGGCGCGAAGATCGGAATCCCGGAGTAGGCGATGCCCGGCTCGTCGGAGAGTGTGTCGCCGATCCGATAGATGCCGGGATCGAAGAGCCCGACGACGTCGCCCGCGAAGGCCTCGTCGACCTCCGACCGGTCCTTGCCCATCAGCAGCGTCGAGTTCGCGAGCCGAATCGTCTTGCCCGAGCGGATGTGGATCGTGTTCCGGCCGCGGACGAACTGGCCGGAGCAGATGCGCAGGAAGGCGACGCGGTCGCGGTGGTCTGGGTCCATGTTCGCCTGGATCTTGAAGACGAAGCCCGAGAAGGGGTGCTTCACGGGATCGATCGCGACGCCACTGCTCTGGCGCGGCGTCGGGCCGGGCGCCATCTCGAGATAGCAGTCGAGGAAGGGCCGCACCCCGAAGTTCGTCAGCGCACTGCCGAAGAACATCGGCGTCTGGTCGCCGCGGGCGACCCGCTCGCGGTCGAGATCGGCGCCGGCGCCCTCGAGCAGCTCGAGCCCGTCCTTCACATCCTTCGCGAAGGTCCCCATCGCCTCCACCAGCGCCGGCTCGCCGACCTCCCCCTCGATCGTCTCCTCGTCGACGCGATGCGTGCCGTGCTTGCCGCCCGAGAAGAGGATGAGCTTGCGCCCCAGTCGATCGTAGATCCCCTTGAAATCGCTGCCGGCGCCGACGGGCCAGTTCATGGGGATCGAGTCCATGCCGAGCACTTCCTCGATCTCCGCCATGATGTCGAAGGGATCGCGGCCGTGGCGGTCCATCTTGTTGACGAAGGTGAAGATCGGGATCCGCCGCAGGCGACACACCTCGGCGAGCTTGCGCGTCTGCGCCTCGACGCCTCGGGCGGCGTCGATCAGCATGACGGCACTGTCGGCGGCCATCAGCGTCCGGTAGGTGTCCTCGCTGAAGTCGCGGTGGCCGGGGGTATCGAGGATGTTGACGCGGTGGCCCCCGAACTCGAAGTGCAGGGCCGAGCTCGAGACCGAGATGCCGCGCTGCTTCTCGAGCTCGAGCCAGTCGGAGGTCGCGTGCCTCGCGGCCTTCTGCGCCCGGACCGCCCCGGCCTCCCGGACGGCGCCGCCGTAGAGGAGCAGCTTCTCCGTCAGCGTCGTCTTGCCGGCGTCGGGGTGCGAGATGATGGCGAAGGTCCGCCTTCGCTCGATCTCGCGGCGGATCTCGTCGGGACTGCGGTCGGTGGACACGGCGGGGCCTTTCGCGCCTCGTGATTACCGGCCGGGCGGGGGCATGGCAAGGGCGTGGGGCCTGGCGGGCGGGGCCGCTATTCTGCGCCGCCGACCGACCCGCGGACCCATCAAGCGGAAGTGGACCCGAGCCGAAAACCGGAGCCGACATTCCGAGCCGCGTGCCCGAGGAGTAGGAAGACATGGCTAATCGAGTCGACGAGATCCTGAGCTGGTATGGAGCCGACAACCCCGGCGTGCTGAAGAACCTGCGCTGGATGCTCGATTCGGGGCGCCTCGCCGGCACGGGCAAGCTCGTGATCCTCCCCGTCGACCAGGGCTTCGAGCACGGTCCGGCCCGCTCCTTCGCGAAGAACTCCGCCGGCTACGACCCGCTCTACCACTACCAGCTCGCGATCGACTCGGGCTGCAACGCCTACGCCGCGCCGCTCGGCTTCCTCGAGGCCGGGGCGCGCCAGTTCGCGGGCCGGATCCCGACGATCCTCAAGCTCAACAATAGCGAGAGCCTCTTCTCGTCGAAGAATCCCAAGCCCGCGGTGACCGGCTCCGTCAACGATGCGCTCCGCCTCGGATGCGCTGCCGTCGGCTTCACGATCTATCCGGGCTCGTCCGAGCGCAACGAGATGTACATGGAGTTCCGCGAGATCGCGGAGGAGGCGAAGGCGGCGGGCCTCGCGGTCGTCCTCTGGAGCTATCCGCGGGGCCAGGAGCTCTCGAGCAAGGGCGAGACGGCGATCGACGTGATCGCCTACGGAGCCCAGATCGCGGCGCAGCTCGGTGCGCACGTGATCAAGGTCAAGCCGCCGACCGAACACATCGAGCAGGATGCGGCGCGCAAGGTCTACGAGTCGGAGGGGATCAAGATCGCGACCCTCGCCGACCGCATCGCCCACGTCGTGCAGAGCTCGTTCGCCGGGCGGCGGATCGTGATCTTCTCCGGCGGTGCCGCCAAGGGGACGGAAGGCGTCCTCGAAGAGGTGCGGGGCATCGCGGCGGGCGGCGGCTTCGGCAGCATCATGGGCCGCAACGCCTTCCAGCGCCCGCGCGCCGAGGCGATCGAGCTGCTGCACGCCGTGATGGACGCCTATCTGGCCAAGGCCTAGCCGCTACCCAAGGCCTAACCGATCAGGCACTGGGCGACGAAGCGTTCGAGCGTGTGGCGCTGCGCCGCGGGCACGGCGCTGAAGACGAGACCGACGTCGGGCAGCAGCTGATACGACGCCTCGGCCTGGACGACGATCCCGCCGACCCGCGGCAGCTCGACAGCGAGCTGGATCGTGTGGCCGAGGGGAATCTGCTCGGGGCTCCGGATCAGGCAGCCGTTTTCCGAGATCGAGAGCACACGCCCCTCCCAGCTCCGCTCTCCACGGCTGCAATGCGCGAGGAGCTGCGTGGCGACGCGCGGTGACGAGCGCGGCGTGTCCTCGAAGACCTGCTGCAGGAGCCGATAGAGGTCGTGCATGCCAGCCGGCCGCTTGACGGCGCCGACGATGCGCGAATCGGCTCCGGTCGCACCGTGCTGGCCCGTGAGCAACACGATCGGGATCTCGTTTTCGCCCTCGTCGCCGTAGGCCGCGGCCTCGATGAGCCGGCGCTCGTCGACGAGGAGCAGGTCCGGTTCGAGCTCGGGATTCTCCGCGCGCATCCCCTCGAACACCTCGGGCGCGACGATCGCGTAGCCGAGCTTGGCGAGGATCACGTCGGTCATGGGCGCGAGCGAATCGCGAGAGGCGTGCATGAGGATCGTTCGGGAGGTCGCGGTCGGGTTGTCGCTTTGCATGGCGTCTCGATCGGGCCGCGCAGGGCGTCAGTTGAGGGCGGAATCCCTCGAACGGTCACTTGCCCCCGTGGGTCAAAACTTCTCTCCAGCCGGAAATTCCCCCTGGTTTGTGAGCAAAATGTGATCTCGATCCGGGGGTTTTCGCCGCATCCTGCTAGCTTGTGCCCGTGGAAAACGCTGTCTCTGGCACCGTCAATCGAGATCTGGCCAATTGGCTGATGTCGAAGCGGATCGAGATCGAGCGCGTCATGCAGGCGCAGCTCGGGGCGGCTGCCCCGGCGGCCTCGGGGCCCGAAGCCGAGACCCTGCGGCGATTCCGGACCTTCGTATCGACTGCACTGGTGCGGGGCGCCTCGCCCCGGCCCGTTCTCGAGGGCCTGCGACCCAACGAACGCCGCGTGATGGCGCTCCTCACCTGCTGGGCCGACGTGGCGAGCGAGCTGGCAGGCCCTGATCGTGCCGCGGTGTCGGAGACGCTCCGTCCCCTCCTCGAGCATTTTCGCTTCGCGATCCGCACGACCGGCCAGACCCGCAAGACGAGCGGCCCGCCGCGCGCCTCCCGGCGGGCGATCAGCTCCGCCATCGATCGCATCGCGGATCTCTACTTCGCGATCGAAGTCGACTCCGGGGAGATTCTCGATGCCAATCCTGCGGCAGGCGCCGCGCTCGGCGTGGCGCGCGACGCCCTGATCGGCGTCGAGTTCAACGCGTTCGTCCCCGCGGATGCCCAGGGCCCCTGGTGGACCTCGCTCGACAGCCTCGCCGAAGGCCAGGACCAACACGTCTTCGCCGCCACCATGCAGGACCGCGAGGGACGGCGGATCCGTCTCGAAGTCTCCGCGACCCGCCATCTGCGCACCGCCAATCGGGTCGTCGCGCTCGTGATTGCGCGCCTCGACAACAAGGTCGAAGCACTCGTCGACGCCTTTCCTCCGGCCTGAAAAAGAGCCTCCCGCCTGATCGGATTCTCAGGCCAGCTGCTCGCGGAGAAAATCCACGGCGCGGCCGCGCGCGAGTGCCGCCAATTCGGGGCGATAGGCGTCCGGACGGGTGGCATTGAGGAAGGCGTGGCCCGCACCCGCATAACGATCGACTCGAAAATGCTGGCCACTTCGCGCGAGGGCGGCTTCGAGCAGGTCGACGTCGGACTCGGGGACGAAGGTGTCCTCGCAGGCGAAAGACGCGAGCAGCGGCATCCGTAGGCGGGGCGCCGACTCGATCGGCGAGCTCGGCTTGCGAGCCCGGTCGCGTCCGCCCTTCTCGATGAACATGCCCCGGTCGTAGGAGAGGAGTCCGTAGAACGGCGCCGCAGCGGCGAAGTGCTTCGAATGGCAGGCGGCGAGCAGGCTGAAGGTCCCGCCCATGCAGACGCCGATCACGCCGATCCGACGGCCGAGACAAACCGCCTCGCCCGCGAGCCAAACGGCCGCGGCATCGAGATCGGAGAGGACCGCCCGGTCGTCGAGGGAGCGGATCCGCTCCCCCGGATCCTCGACCCGGGGATCCGCCATCGCGCGATAGAGGTGGATCTCGACCACGGCGAAGCCCGCCTGGGCCAACCATTGCCCGAGCTCGCGACTGTGCTCGGTCCGGCCCCAGACGTCATGGACGAGGACCAGCCCGGGCCAGGACGCTTCGCCGCCCGCCGGAGTCGCTTCCGATGTAGGAAGATGGAGCCGACCGAACGCAATCTCCTGCTCGCTCGTTCCCCGAGCCGATCCGCCGCGCGTCGGCGGCTGCTTGCCATCACTCATCGTACTCTCCTCCTCGGATCCTCCACGGACCCTCCCCGGATCCTCGTCCGGATCTCGACCGCATGCTCGTCCAATTCCACGGCACCGCCACGGCGCCCCGGCCGTGCAGCAGCCATCGTCTATCTGGCAGCCCGCCTAGCCCCTGACTAGACTCGGCGCCCCGCGCAGGAGCACCCGATGAGCGACTCGCAAGCCTCGCCCCGAATCATCCGCAAGAAGACCGGTAATTTCCTCGAGGATTTCAAGCCCGGCCAGACTTTTCGACACAAGGGCGGCAAGACGATCACGGAAGGCCTCTTCACGACCTTCACCGAGTTCGCGATGACGACCAACCCCCTCGCGAAGAACGCGCGTTATGCGCGGGCTCACGGCTTCGCGGGCCTCGTCTGCCCGCCCGGTCTCGTCATGCTCGTCGCCTTCAGCCAGACCGTCGAGGACGTCTCCGAGAACGCGCGGGCGAATCTCGAGTACATCGACATGCGCTTCGGAGCGCCCGTCTACGTCGGCGACACGATCGAGGTCGAGACGAAGGTGATCGGCGTGCGCACGTCGTCGTCGCGCCCGAACCTCGGCATCGTCCACGTCCAGTCGACCGCGCGCAAGAACCTGGGTGAGGCCTCCGAGGCGATCGTCGCGACCTGGCAGCGCAAGGTCCAGGTCTACAAGCAGGACGATGCGGTCGAGGTCTCCAATTTCGAGATCGCCCCGGACACGATCGCCTGCGAGCTCGTGATCCCGCCGTACACGTCGAAGGCAAAGCTCGCGCCGCTCGCCCATCTCTCGAGCCGCGACAGCTATTTCGAGGACCTCGAGCCCGGGACCCGGATCGAGCATTCACGGGGCAGGACGGTGACGACGGAACACATCGCGCTGACCGCGATCCTCGACAACACGAGCCAGGTCCACTGCAACCAGCTCATGATCGACCTCGACCCCAAGCAGTACGTCGGCGGCCAGCTGATCGTGTTCGGCGGCATCCCGTTCACGCTCTGCCTCGGCCTCTCCTGCCCCGACGTCGGCGACAACGCCCTCGGCGACGTCGTCTACACGACGGGCCGCCACACCGCGCCGCTCCAAGCGGGCGATACGGTCTTCGCCGCCACCGAGATCCTCGCGAAGCAGGATCATCCGAAGCGCCCCGACCTGGGCCTGGTGTCGACGCGCCTCTTCGGCCACAAGTTCGTGCGCGCCGACGGCGAGCAGAACGCGGACGCGCCGCCCGGCTGGAAGAAGGTCCCGATCTTCGAGCTCGACCGGCAGCTCGCGGTCAAGCGGCGCAGCCACTACGTGTGACTCGAGCCGTGTGACTCGAGCCGTGTGACGAGCGCCGAGTGACGCTAGTCCGTCCGCTCGTACCGCCAGGGCCTCGACCTGGGCATCTCGAGGCGATGGCGCGGCCCGCTGGCGCCCAGGTCGGCGCTCGCATAACCCGCATCGCCGTGCCACAGCGCGACCATTCCGTCGTCGGCCATCGCGATCACCGTCTGGAATCGCTCGGCCGTGCGATTCCCGATCGCGGCGAGGGCCGCGTCGACGTCGGCATGTCGCGTCAGGTCCGCGAGCGTCACGAAGGTCGGCGGAGCGAGCTCGATCGCGCCCGCGTCGCGGCTGCGCAGGGCATCGGCGGGGCGCATCCAGGCGGACTCCCGGATCTCGCCGTGGTCGATCGCGACCTCGCCGTCGCAGGCCCTTGCCACGAAGAACCACGTGATGAAGCGCCGGGGCGTGACGGCCGGCGGCGTCCAGTGCGCGTAATGCAGCACCGAGTCGACCTCGACCCGCAGCCCGCACTCCTCGAAGGCCTCGCGCACCGCCGCCCGGCGCGCTGCCCCGGACTCGTCGTCGGGCGAGAGGCCCTGCCAATCCTCCGGATCGATCCGCCCACCCGGGAAGACCGACATGCCCCCGAACGCGATCTTCGAGTCGCGCCGGAGCATCAGGGTCTCGAGGCCCGCTTCGCCATCCCGCAGCAGGATGACCGTCGCGGCGAGCACCGCTTCCTTCGAGCCTGCCTTCGAGCCGAGCTCCGAGCCGAGATTGTCGTCGCCTGCGCTCATCGCCCCACTCTTCTCTTTTTGCTCGTTTCTCTCGGAACGGGTCGATCCGGCCGATTGCCTGTTCGAGCCAGCGTAACACGGGCCGACCGCGACTCGGTTCCGGGCGAGAACTGCGAGTCGAAGGCCGAATTCTTGCCTCGTCCCCGCCGAATGAATAGAGTCGCTCGTCCCCATCCGGAGCCCATGCGATGCGATTCTACGAGTACGAGGCGAAGGCCCTGTTTCGCCGCCACGGCCTCCCGCTCGGCAAGAGCCAGCTGATCGCGGGGCCCGGGGACGCCGGCGCGGCCTTCTCGGCGCTCGGCGGGGGTCCCGTCGTGCTGAAGAGCCAGGTCCTGTCGGGGGGCCGGATGAAGGCGGGCGCCGTGCGCTTCGCCGACGATGCACGCGCGGCCGAGGCCGCCGCCGCCGCGATCTTCCCGATCCGCGTGAACGGCCAGGAATGCCGATCCATCCTGGTCGAGGAAAAGACGAAGATCGCGCAGGAGTATTTCGTCGCGATCACCTGGGATGGCCGCGCCAAGCGCCCCGTCTGCATCTTCAGCGACATGGGCGGGATCGACATCGAAGAGGTCGCCGTCCGCCATCCCGAGCACGTCGCGAAGACCCATTTCTCGACGATCGTCCCGCTGATGCCCCACGTCGCCAAGCAGGCCGTCGCCGCGACCGGCGTGTCGGGATCGGATCTCAACAAGCTCGCGCCCATCGTCTTCGAGCTGATGAAGATCTTCCTCGCCTACGACCTGACTCTCGCCGAGATCAATCCGCTGGCAAAGCTCGAGGACGGCCGCTTCATCGTCCTCGACGGCCACATCGACATGGAGGCCGAGGCCCGCGGCCAGCACAAGAAGCTGCTCGCCGACCTGGCGATCGGCGACGACGAGACGCGCCAGGCGCGCCCGCCGACGGCCTTCGAGCTGGCCGGCGCGCGCGTCAATTCCGCCGATCACCGCGGCGTCGCCGGCAACGTCGTCGAGTTCGACGGCAATCTCGGCCTCGTGATCGGTGCCGGCGGCGGCTCACTGACGCTCTTCGACGCGATCCGCAAGCACGGCGGCAGGCCCGCCAACTACTGCGAGATCGGCGGCAATCCCTCGATGAGCAAGACGAAAGAGCTGACCAAGCTGATCCTCTCGAAGCCCGGGGTCGAGAAGATCGCCGTCATGATGAACGTCGTCTCGAACACGCGGGTCGACATCGTCGCCCGCGGCGTCATCAAGGCCTGCCTCGAGGTGGGCAAGGATCCCGCCGAGACGATCGCGATCTTCCGGATCCCCGGCGCCTGGGAGGAGGAAGGTTTCAAGATCCAGAAGAAGTACGGGGTCGACTTCTGCGATCGCAGCGTCTCGATGTACGACGCGGCCGGCCGCGCCGTCGCGAAGCTGCGGCGTTAGGGCGGGGAGAAGCAGAATGTCGATCCTCTTGACCCGCGACACGCAGATCATCGTCCAGGGCATCACCGGCCGCGAAGCCATCAACCTGACCCGGGAGAATCTCGCCTACGGCGCGAAGATCGTCGGCGGTGTGACGCCGGGCCGCGCCGGACGCGATATTTATGGCGTACCGGTCTTCGACACGGTCCGCGAAGCCGTCTCACAGAACGCGAAGAACGGCATCTGCGTCACGGGCTCGATCGTCTCCGTCCCGCCGAACTTCACGCAGGACGCGATCTTCGAGGCCCTCGACGGCGGAATCAAGCTGATCGTCGTCGTCACGGAGAACGTCCCGCGCAAACAGGTCGCCCAGGCCGTCGAATACGCCGAGATGAAGGGCGCGCGGATCATCGGGCCGAACTGTCTCGGCATCATCTCGCCCGACGAGTGCAAGATGGGCGGCGTCGGCGGGCCGGCCGCGAACACGCGCCAGGCCTACCGGAAGGGAACGATCGGCGTGATGTCGCGCTCGGGCGGCATGACGACGGAGATCGCTTCGACGCTCACCGCCGCGGGCCTCGGGCAATCGACCTGTGTCTCGATCGGCGGCGACGCGATCGTCGGCACGACCTACGCCGAGCTGATGCCCTTCTTCGAGGCGGACGCCGAGACCGAGGCGATCGCGATCTACTCCGAGCCCGGTGGCCGCATGGAGGCCGAGCTCGCGGAATGGGTGACGACCCATCTCTCGCGGCTCCCGATCGTCGCCTTCATGGCTGGACGCTTCATGGACGAGATGAAGGGCATGCGCTTCGGCCATGCCGGCACGATCGTCGAAGGCAAGGAAGACACGACGGCTGAGAAGATCAAGCGGATGGAGGCGGCGGGCATCTCGGTCGCCGAGCGGATCGAGGAGATCCCCGCCCTGATCAGGCGTCGGATCGCAGAGCGCAAGCGCTAGGAGAGAAGCATGCCCGGCACCTTCATCG
>JANMTD010000648.1:0-2366 GCA_031390075.1 Deltaproteobacteria bacterium
ATCCCGCCCGGCGGCCGGACCGGCGCCCTCGTCGAGACGACGATCACCTGGCAGATCGAAGCGCCGGCGCAATCGCCGCGCCACCAGGCCGGCGAATCAAACACGAACCTCGGCGTCGACTCGGACCAGCTCGCGGCCGCCGTGATCGCGACCGAGAAGATGTTGAACGCGGTCGCGAGCCGCCGCGATCGCGACTCCGAGAAGAAGTCCGCGCGCGAGCGACGCCGCAGCGAGGACGGCGCCGCGCGGACGAGCGGCTCCGCGACTTCGTGACCGCGACTGTTGCGGGTGCAGGCCGCCGCGCCCCCCTCCACGTCCGACTCCGATCGTTCGCCTCGGCCGCGTTCCTGCTGCTTTCGATCTCGGGCTGCCAGACCTTCTCGGCCCGGCAGAAGGAAGCGGTCTACGCCCCGACCGAGGGTGTGCTCGAGGCCGTCGCGGTCCTGCGCCGCCACGTCCCCGACGACACCTATCGCTTTCCCCCGGCTCGCGATTTCAGCGGCCGTAACGTCTACCGCGCATCGCTCCTGCGGCTCGAGAACCTCGAGCGCGCCGAGGCCGCGGCGCTGCGCAGCGGCTACATGGACGGCGTGATCACCTTCGCCAAGGCGCGCGCGCTCGAACGCCTGCGCGCCTTCGACCTCGCCGCCCAGCACTACCGCGAGAGCGCACGCCTCTCGGACGAGCTCGCCGAGACGGCCCTCGCGAGCGCCGACCTGTGCGAGCGGATCGACCAGGCGGTGAAGATCGGGATCGAGCTCGCCGATCCGATTGCTACGGGCGGTGTGCCGGCGCGGCCGATCGATCCCGACGGGGTTCGCCTGGCCCTCGACGATCGGGTGACACAGCTCTCGATCCTGCTCGATGAGCGCAATGCCTCGCCCCGGGACGATCTCGGGCACTACCGCTGGATCGTCCAGGAGGAGATCGAGCGCGCGGACCTGGTGCGTGCGAGTTATTTCGCCGAGATCCGGCACGTGGTCCCGGACGGCACGGTCGTCGCCCTCCAGGAGCTGCAACGGGTCGCCACGCGTCACGGCGCCAGCAAGAACCGCCTGCGGCACCTCCTGCGACTCGGCAATTTCTACGCCGACCTCGCCCGCGAGTATCTCGACGCGATGCCCCCGGAGAGCCTGACCTTCGATCCCGCGCGCTTCCGCGAGCTGACCGACGCCGCGATCCAGCTCTACGAGCTGGTCGCGAGCCACGACGGGCGCCCCGAAAAGCTCGAGGCCACACGGAACCTCGAGGCCTTCCTCGCCCTCACCCTGACCATCGATGCCGACCGATTCGACCGCTGATCCGCGCGCGCAGGCGCAAAGGCCGATGCGACGATCCGTCGCCTCCGCCCTGGCCCTGCTCGCGGCTATCCCGATCGCCGGCCAGACGGGCTGTTCGTATTCGCTGCGCCGGGCGGTCGTCGTCGACGAGCTGCTCGAGCCCCTCGCCAGCGAGCCGACGCGTGTCCCCTCGCCCGCGGATCTCGCGGCCGCTCGGCTGGCCCGCGTCGCCCTCGTCTCGAACGGCGAGACGCCGGCGGTCGAAGCCGCGTTCTCGGCGCTCGAGCAGGCGAAGCAGGACGACGACGACAAGCGGCTCGTCCTGCTCGCGACCGACCTGCGCAACACGACCCAGGACGACCCGATCGCCTATCGCGACGCCTCGCGAGCGCTGCGGCGGAGTCGCGGCATCGATCCCCGCCTCGCCGGTCGCCTCGATCAGGTGATCGCCGAGGATCCGCTCACGCAGGCCCGCCGCCGGATCGGCGACGGCTGGCACCGCCTCTTCGCGCGCACCTTCAACAGCGTCGCCGAGCCGCTGGGCCAGAGCGCGATCACGGGCTTCATCCTCGCGCCGTACACGGTGACGAACAGCCTGATCCATTATTTCGCGGAGTTCTCGAACGCCGAGCCGCTCTCCCAGACCGGCCGACAGGCTCTCGTCCTGCGGCAGGAATTCGTGGCCGCGTACCCCGAGAGCGAGATCACGCCGAAGCTCGAACGCCTGGTCGAGCGCGACGAGGGCCTGCTCGCCAAGACGCTGGCGCTGCGGCGTGTGCGCGCGGCCGAAAACGCCCTCGACGCCGACCAGTCCGGCCTGGCGCTCCACCAGAGCCGGGCCGCGAAGAATTTCCTGGCGGCGTATCCCGACGAGTACGCTCGGCTTCGAAAGCGCGCCGATCGCCTCGAGACGCGTTCCCTCGAGGCGCTCGCCCGCAGTCGCGCGCTGCGCGCGCACTCGCTCGAAGCGAACGCGACAGGGGACGCCACGCTCGAGAGCGAGCTCGCCCTCGCGACCGGGATGCTCCGCCAGCACGTCGTCCCCGGCGCCCCCGAGCCGCAGCTCGCGCGCTACAGCGAAGCGGC
>JANMTD010000652.1:0-22134 GCA_031390075.1 Deltaproteobacteria bacterium
CGTCGTCGAGGATGATCGCCGCGGACTTGCCGCCGAGCTCGAGGGTGCAGCGCTTGATCTGCTCGCCGCAGATGCTGCCGACGCGGCCGCCGGTGGCGGTGCTGCCCGTGAAGCTGACCTTGTCGATGCCCGGATGGCGGACGAGGTACTCGCTCGTCTCGCGACCCGCCGCCACGATGTTGACGACGCCCGGCGGAAGCCCGATCTCCTCGATCGCTTCCGCCAGCAGATACGCGTCGAGCGCCGTCTCGGGCGAAGCCTTCAACACCATCGTGCAGCCCGCCGCCAGCGCCGGCCCGAGCTTCATTGCCGCAATGAAGAGCGGCACGTTCCAGGGAATGATCCCCGCGCAGACGCCGACCGGCGCGCGCCGCACGCGCACGCGACTTCCGAACGCCCCGGTCCGTTCGTCGACGAAGGTGAACTCGCCCGCGAGACGCGCATACACATCGAGTACCATCGTCGCCGCGAAGACCTGCACGCCCATCGATTGCTGCGTCGGGCAGCCCGTCTCCTGGGAGATCAACGCGGCGAGCGGGCCACTGCGGGCCTTCAGCGCAGTCGAGAGCCGGCCAATCGCCTCGCCCCGCTCCTTCGGCGACCAGCGCGGAAACGGTCCCGAGTCGAAGGCAGCCCGCGCCGCCGCCACGGCGGCGTCGATGTCGGCCGTCGAAGCGTCGGGTACACGGCCGAGCGGCACTTCCGTCGACGAGGACCGCACCTCGATCGTGCCGCCCGCGCGCGAGGGCTGGAAGCCGCCGCCGATGAAGAGATCCCGCCGTTCGATGAAGTCTGCTGCCGCGCTCAACTCGATTCTCCTCGACAGGCCCGCAAGGCCGCTGGTCCGCAAGCCCCGGCGACGCCGTAGGCCGCTCGCGACTATAGCCAGATGCGGGAGGACGGCGTCAACGAAAGGGCTGGGCGCGGGGCATTCGACGCTGCCCTCATTGCTTCCCCAGCGCAATCAGGGCGTTCCCCGGCCGCTGGGCCTGCCCATAGCCCGAGCTCAGGAAGAGCAGTCCATTGGCGACCATCGGCCCGGCCGTCCCCTGGATGCCGCCACCCCGCGTTGGACTGCCGAGCAGCGTCGTGAATTCCCGCGCCGAATCGAAGCGCCAGAAGACTTCGCCCGACTTCCGGTCGAGGGCATAGACGACGCCGTCGACCCCGGCCGCGAAGATCACTTCGGGCGTCACCAGGGGCGGCGCCCCGATCATGCCGACGCAGGGTGTGCGCCCGGCGCAGAGCGCCGAGCCCGGGGCCTGCCAGACGACGTCGCCGTCGGCGACGGAGAGCGCGAGGACACCCGCGGATCCGTCGCTTCCCTCGGCCTTGAGGTTCCCGTCGACCATGCTCGGGACGTAGACGACGCCGTGCTCGCTGGCGAGCCCGTATCGGATCCCGCCCTGGGGTCCGCCGCGCACGATCCGCTTCTTCCAGACGAGCGCGCCCGTCGCCGGGTCGAGCGCGTGCAGCACGCCGGACTTCTGTCCGGCGAGCAGCAGATCACGCCCGTCGACCTCGACGAGCGAGGTCGTCCCCCCGAAATCCGTGTCCGGACCTTCGGGATCGGGACAGCTCGTGCGACTGCCGAAAGAGCAGGCGGCATTCCAGGCATCCCCCGCCTGCGCCTGATAGGTCCAGACGATCCGCCCCGTTCGCCAATCGAGGGCGAGGACCGAATCGCTCATCGCCGTCGCCGGGCGGCTGTGATTGTTGCCCGTGCCGACGAAGAGCAGCCCGCGCTTCTCGTCGATCGTCGGCGTATTCCAGATGCTGGCGCCCGACGGTCCCCAGACGGCCGTGCCGATCGACGTCTTGCCCGTGATCCGCGGTGCCTCGGCGATGGTCGGCGTCCGCCAGGCGATCTCGCCGGTGCTCGCGTCGAGGGCCACGACGGCGCCGTGATGCGTGCAGCACGGATACGCCGGGTCCATCGCGTTGATGTCGTCATTCGAAGAGATCGGAACGAACGCCATGCCGCCGTAGGCCGTCAGCGAGCCGGTGATCGACGCATTCACGTGTGGGTCGACGGACCGGGACCACAATTTCTCGCCCGTCTCCGCATCGAGCGCGTAGACATTCGCGGCGCGGTCGCCGAAGATCGCGCGCACGACGGGCTTCGCCGCATCGCGCCGATCGATGTCGATCGTCACCGCCGAGCGCACCTCGGTCGCCGCCTTGAACTGCCAGCGCGTGCAGCCCGTCCGCTGGTCGAGGGCGTAGACGGAGCCGTTATGACTCCCGACGAAGAGGGCCCCTCCGGCGGCCGTCGCCTGCGAGCGGAGCTGCGAGGATTCCGGAAAGGCCACGACCCATTTCACGGCGAGGGATTCGACCTCGGCCCGCGCGAGTCCCTGCCCTTGCGGGATCGAGCGCAGGTTGCGGGCGCCCTGGCCCCAGCTGGGATAGGCCGTGTCGTTCCAATCGAAGCGGCTTCGCTCCGCATCACAGCGCGGCGAGACCGCGAAGCTTCGAACGGCCGCGCTCGACGAAAAGTCGACTCCCGTGAAGAACTCCGCGACCGCGCGCCGACTCGCGTCGTCGAGACCGGCGCCCATGCGCCGCATGTTGCCGTGGCTCAGCGCGTCGTAGACGAACCCGGGCGGGCGCCCGCGATTCTGCTCGAAGAGGGAGGAGAGGATCGGGAGGCTGTGACAGACCGCGCAGTTCGCGGCGAAGACCGCGGCGCCGTCGGGGGCGACGACGCGAGCGGAGTCGTCGGGATCGATCGGGTCGGGGGCCGCGCAGGCCAGCGCGAACGCGAGCGAGGCGAGCGCGAGTCCTGCGCGCGACCGTGACCGCGAAGCTTCACGACGGATGGAGGGCGAGCCCATGTCGCCGCGACGATACTCCCTCTGGTGGGGATGGAACACGTCTCGGCATCTGGGTAGATGGCTGGAGGAGCCGCGGCAGTGAGCGGCGGCGGGCTCGACCACCCCGCGCGGGACGGTCCCTGCATCGGATCCGCGCTGGCGCCCCGGGCAGGAGTCGAACCTGCGACCAGCTGCTTAGAAGGCAGCTGCTCTATCCGCTGAGCTACCGGGGCGGCAAGCCGGGAAAATAACGGAAAAGTCGGAATGGGCTCTCCGCGCGCCTCCGACCCCGACCGCATCCTCGATCGTCCCCCTGTGGCCTCTCCGCTGCGAGCGAGATCCCGGTGAGGCAAAGCGCTCATGCGCTGACCTGCTCGATTCATCCGCTGCCCCTGAGATCCACGTCGAATTCGATTCGAGCGACGCATCGCGGCATGCCGTACCGACCATGCCTCGGCACGGCGCGCCTGCGTGCGGCTCGCTCGATCTGATCCAGCGTCAACGTTCCGCCCGCCGGGCGCCGAATTCGTCACTCGAAGCGCCCCTTCCTTCGGATCGAGACGCTCCGCGCCGAGGTCGATCGACCTGCTAACGTGGCGATCACCCTCCGGGTACATCCCGGTCGGCGTCGAGCGAATAATTTCGAAAGTACTTGACGTGCCCTTCCTCCCCGGTGATATATTGCGGCCGAGCTCCGAGGCGCGCCCCTTAGTCTCCCGCCCGGGACTAACATATGGACTCTGTTCCGACCGGTCGCGTGTACCGCAGTTGGAACCCACCCACCGACTCCACGGTGTCATAAATCGAGCTTCCGGAACCCGCTTCGTCGGGGCGCCGGGGGCCTTGTCTGTGCATCAGGACGGCTAGCTCCGGATTCCTTCCACATCGATCCTTTCACATCGAGTGAGTAAACCATGAAAAGAACGGCTCCCGATCGAATCAGTTCCTTTCTATGCGGCCTGGCCGCAATCCTCGGCGCCCTCTGCCTGCTAGGCGCCGACCCCGACGGCGGCGCTGCGGCTCCCGAAGCTGCGAAAGCGGCACCGGTAGGCGATCCTGCACAGGCCGCCTTCTCCCTCCAGAAGGAAGTGAATTCCGAGGCCATCGAATCGCAGAAGCAGGTCGAGGCCCTCGACGACGAGGCTCAGGAGCTGCTCTCGAAGTATCGAAGCATCGTGACCGAGACCGCGAGCTACGAGGCCTACTCGAAGCAGCTCGAGGCGTCGCTCGCCTCCCAGCAGACGGAGCTCGATAAAATCTCCGAGCAGATGGGCCGCGCCAACGACACGGCTCGCGACGTGCTCCCGCTGACGGCTCGCCTGATCGATGATCTCGACCAGTTCATCAAGCTCGACGTGCCCTTCCAGCTCGCCGACCGAACGGAGCGCGTCGCCGGACTGCGCACGCTCATGAATCGGGCGGACGTGAGCCTGTCGGAGAAGTATCGACGTGTGGTCGAGGCGTATCTGATCGAGCTCGAGTTCGGCCGCACGATGGAGACCTACGAGGGTGTGCTCGAAACGAGCGGTGAGCCCCTGACGGTCGATTACGTGCGGATCGGACGGATCGCGCTCCTCTACCAGACGCCCGACGGCAAGCTGACCGGCTACTGGGACCAGGACGCGAAGGCCTGGGTCGAATCTGCCGAATACGAGCGCGCATTCAAGAAGGCCGCGCGCGTGGCCAGCAAACAGGACGCACCGGACCTCGTCGTGGCTCCGGTCCATGCGCCGAGGGGGATGTGATCATGCGGACCCGATGGATGAATTTCGCTCTCGTCTGTGCGACGGCCGCGTCGTTCCTTGTTCGACCCGCGGTCGCGGCCGAGCCCATTCGCGATTTCGACACCCTGCTCCAGAGGATCGCCGAAGATCGCAAGACCTACGGATCCCTCGATTCGAAGCGCGAGCAGGACTTCCTCGCTCGACGGGAGAGCCAGCAGGCCCTGCTCGACCAGGCGATTCGCGACCGAGACGCCGCGAAGGTCCACAGCGACGATCTCTCGTCGCTCTTCGACGCCAACGAGCTGAAGATCGTCGAAGAGGAAGACCAGCTGAAGATCCGGCTGGGCAGCCTCGGCGAGCTCGAGGGCGTCGTTCAGCAGGTCTCGTCCGACGCGTTCAGCGTCGTCTACAACTCGCTCGTCAGTGCGCAGTATCCCGGACGGGAGGCCTTCTTCACGGAGCTCTCCAGCAATCCCGGCCTGCCGACCGTCGACCAGCTCGCCCGCATCGCCGAGTCGATCCTCACGGAGGCGGCGGAATCCGGTCAGGTGCGCCGCTTCGAAGGCCACGTCGTCAATCCGGATGGCGTCGAGGTCGCGCAAGAAGTGATCCGCGTGGGTCCGTTCATGGCCGTCAGCGAGGGCCAGTTCCTCTCGTACTCGCCGGCGCTCGCCAAGCTGACCGCGCTCCCGCGCCAGCCGGGTGGAGAGGTGATGGAGACCGCGCTGGCGTTCGCGGAATCGACGGAGGGCTACCAGCCGATGCCCCTCGACCCGTCGCGCGGCGTGCTGCTCGACCTCTATGTCCAGCGGCCCAATACCATGGAGCGAATCGAGAAGGGCGAGGAAGTGGGATACGTAATCCTCGCCGTCGGTGCCGCGGGTGCGATCGCCGCCATCTACCAGGTCTTCTACCTGATCCGGGTCCGCAGGTTGGTGACTCGACAGCTCAAGCAGATCGAGCGGCCGAAGCTCGACAATCCGCTCGGTCGCGTGCTCGCGAGCTACAAAGCGGAGGGCACGGATCCCGAGGAAGACAGTGAGGTCGTCGAGCTGCGCGTCTCGGAGGCGGTGCTCCGCGAGCTGCCGCCGCTCGAACGGTTCCAGGCCTTTCTCCGCCTGGTCGTCGCCGCCGGTCCGCTCCTGGGCCTGATCGGTACGGTGATCGGCATGATCATCACCTTCCAGAGCATCACGGAGTCGGGCTCGAGCGATCCGCGCTTGATGGCGAACGGCATCAGCCAGGCCATGATCGCCACCGTCCTGGGCCTCGGCATCGCGATTCCGCTCCTGTTCGCCAACGCGGGGCTCGTGACGCTCTCGCAGGGAATCGTGCAGATCCTCGAGGAGCAGAGCACGGGCCTGCTCGCCGGTCTGCTCGAACGGCGGCGGGATGCCGGAGGATCAGGCCGTGGATGATTTCGGCTTCTTTGGCCTGGGGTCGATCGTCGATTCCGTCCGAAGCCTGTCGGAACAGGGCGGGAGCTTCGTCATCCTGATCTTCGCATCGGGCGTATTGATGTGGGGGCTCTTTCTCGAGCGCATGACCTACTTCCGGCGGGTCCTCCCGGTCGAGTTGAAGGCCGCCCTCGCCGTCTGGCACGCTCGGCCCGATCCGCGCAGCTGGGTGTCCTACCACGTCCGCCGCCAGCTGATCTCGGAGGTGAACGTGGCGATGAATCGCGGGATGCCGCTGCTCGCCGTGCTGGTTCCGATGTCGCCGCTCCTGGGTCTCGTCGGCACCGTGTCGGGCATGCTCGAGGTGTTCGACTCGATGGCGATCCACGGATCGGCGGACGCACGCGCGATGGCGAGCGGGGTCTCACAGGCGATGGTCTGCACGCTGACGGGCCTCGCTGTCAGCATCAGTGGTCTCTACCCTGTCTACTACGTACGAACCTTGATCGCGCGCGAGCTCGAGAAGCTCGGCGATCACCTCGTGATCTGACGCTCGAGATCGGACTCTCGAAATCTGAAGAAGAGTAGGAGACGACGATCATGCGCATGCATCGCTCCCGGAGCCAGGGCCACGCCGAGGACACGACGGGGATCGACCTCGCGCCGATGCTCGACTTCGTCCTCAATCTCCTGATCTTCTTCATCATCACAGCCGTTTTCGTCAAGGAAGTCGGCTTCCCGGTCAACCGGCCGGGAGGCGGAGCGACGACCAGCTCGGGCAAGCCGTCGGATACGCTCGTCGTAGCCGTCGACAAAGAGGGCAAGGTCTACGTCGATGCGCGCGAGATCGACGTGCGGTCCGTCCGCGCCAACGTGGAGCGCTTCCACGCCGCCAAACCCGAGGCGGGTGTGCTCGTCATCGCCGACCATCAGGCCGGCTCGGGTCTCGTCGTCCAGGTGGTGGATCAGATCCATCTGGCCGGCGTCAAAAACGTCTCGTTCGCCACCGGCGGCGAGGAAGGTTGAGCCATGCGCGCCGTCCGTAAAGGTCAGTCCGAGGCGGGCGGAGATCACGGGATCGATCTCGCGCCGATGCTCGATTTCGTCCTGAATCTCCTGATCTTCTTCATCATCACGACCTCCTTCATCAAGGAGCCGGGCATCACCGTCACCGCCGAAGAGGCGGAGACGGCGGCCTATCAGGAGTCGGGCAACATCCTGATCGCGATCCGCGACAACGGCGATGTCTGGTTGGACCGCCGCCGGGTCCAGATGCGCGAAATCCGTCCGATCATCGAGCGGATGCACATGGCCCGGGCCGAAGACACAGTCGTCGTGATCCCCGACCGGCAGGCCCCGGCCGGCGTGCTCGGCCAGGTCATGGACGAGGTGCGACTCGCCGGCATCAGTGACGTCGCCGTCGGCGCAAAAAGCCCGGCGAAGTAGGGGATCGCAGCATGATTCGATTCGTCTCTTCATGTCTGGCGGGCCTGCTCATCGTAGGCGGGCTCTTCTACGGGCTCGAATTCGCGATCGGCCGTTCGGGCGCAGGCGACAACTCCGAGCCGCCCGCCCGCATCGAGTTCACGTCCATGACGCGCGTCAAGCCGGTGGAGGCCAAGAAGCGCCCCAAGCCTGCGCCCCGCGAAAAGCCCAAGATCGATTCGGCCGCGATGTCCGTGACCGCGACCTCCTCGACCCAGGCGAATAGCCCGATCAAGATGGATCTCTCGTCGTCGCTGCTCTCGGGCGAGGGCGGCGTGGATAGCGGCTCCGTCACCGCGGGCGACGTCGCGGCCGGCGGTCGGTTCACGGGAGGCCGTGCAGATCGGGGCCTCATGCCGCTCGTCCGCGTCGAATGCGAGTACCCGTCGAGCGTGAACCGCCAGGGAACCGAAGGCTGGGTCGTGCTCGAATTCACGGTGACGACGTCCGGGACCGTCCGCGACCCGCAGGTGCTGCAGTCGCAGCCGGAGCGCGTGTTCGACCAGGCCGCGCAGAAGTGCGTGCTTCGCTGGCGCTACAGCCCGCAGGTCGAGAATGGCGCGCCGGTCGAGAAGCAGGCGCGTGTGAAGATCGTCTTCCAGCAGTCCGATCAGGGATAGTCGTGAAAGGGAGAGCCGCGATGCGCGGATGCCTGGGAATGGGATACCGGATCGGAGCGCTGCTCGGGACCTGCGCTGTCGTCTCGATGCTGGCCGTGGCAGCCACGGCGGCGCCTCGCGAGAGCGACGCCGAGAAGGCCGAGAAGCAGGACGCCGAGTGTCCGTCGGGCTCCGTGGGCAAGCCCATGACCGAACGCGCCCAGAAGCAGCTCCTCAAGGCGATCGAAGCGATGGAAGCCGAGCAATTGGACGAGGCCGTCCGAATCCTCGAACGGATTCCGAAACACGGCCTCGGCCCCTTCGGGCTCGGGCTCACCCTCCAGATGCGCGCCGGCATCGCCGCCTCGAAGGACGACCTCGAGGGAGCTGCGCGCTTCATGACCGAAAGCGTCAACTCCGGCGGATTCTGCGGGGATCGGTTGGAGTCGGCACGACTCCAGCTCGGACAGCTCCTGACGGCCCTCGAACGCTGGGACGCTGCCATCGAACAGCTCGAGCTGGTCATCGCGAACTCTGCCGAGCCCAACGGCGAGGCCTACTACCGCATCGGGCTCGCGCTCTATCAGGCGAAACGCGTGGAGGAGGCCCTCGCCGCGGCGCAGAAGGCCGTGGAGATCGGCGGCGCGAACGCTCGCGAACCCTGGTGGCTGCTGCTGCTGCAGATCCACTGGGACCGCGAGGAGTTCGCAGAATGCCTCCCCATCCTTCGGCGACTCGTGATCGACAGTCCCAAGCGCGACTACTGGCTGCGACTCGGATACGCGTACTTCGAGCTGGATAGAACGCAAGAGGCCCTCGTTGCGATGCAGGTCGCCGATCGGGCGGGCTTCCTCGAAGACGAGACGGACCAGCTCCGGTTGATCCAGATGGAGTTCGCGGAGGAAATCCCCCTGCGAGCGGCCAAGCGGCTGGAGACGGCGATCGAGAAAGGCCTCATCAAGGCCGACCAGAAGACGCTCGAGATCTTGAGCAACACCTGGCTCGCCGCGCGCGACCGCGAAAAATCGATCGAGCCCCTCGAGAAGGCGGCCGCGATGTCCCCCGATGGCCGCAACTGGCTGCGCATCGCCCAGATCCGCGCCCAGCTCGACGACTGGAAGGAGGTCGCCCGCACGTCGAAGAACGCCATCGACAAGGGCTCCCTCGAGGATCCGGGATTGGCCTACCTGCTGCTCGGGATGGCCCATTTCAACATGAAGGAGCTCGAGCCGGCGCGCGCCGCGTTCACGCGCGCGCTGGACTACGAGAAGACCCGGAGCTTCGCCAACAACTGGCTCGCCGCGACGGCCGAGGCCGCGGGCACGCCGATTGAGAGCGAATCCGCGACCGTGGAAGAACCCGAGAGCTCGACGATCCAGTAGGCGCTGGCCAGCCCGATGCGCGGTCGAAACGCCGACGTCGGGCCCTCTTCTCCGCTGGCCGAGCTGTACCGATCCGAGGCGTTTCCCGGGATCCTGCTCGTCGCCTGTGCGCTCTTCGCGATCGCCGCGGCGAACTCGCCCTGGGCCGAGGCGTGGCAACAATTCTGGCACCTGTCCATCGCCCTCACGCTGGGCGATGCGACGCTCTCGCAATCCCTCGTGCACTGGATCAACGACGGCCTGATGGTCGTGTTCTTCTTCTATATCGGTCTCGAGATCAAGCACGAGGTCCTCGACGGGCAGCTCCGATCCCTTCGCAAGGCAGCACTTCCGGTCGCGGGCGCGCTCGGCGGGATGCTCGTGCCGGCGGGGATCTATGCGCTGACGGTCGCCGGACACGGCGCCCCCGAGGCCGCCGCGGGCTGGGGCATTCCGATGGCGACCGACATCGCCTTCGCGCTCGGTGTGCTCGCGATGCTCGGCCCGCGCGTGCCCACCGGTCTCAAGGTCTTCCTCGCCTCCCTCGCGATCGCCGACGATCTCGGCGCCGTGCTCGTGATCGCGATCTTCTACACCGACGAGATCGCCTGGCCCTTCCTCGGACTCGGCGCCGCGGTGCTCGCGGTGTCGTACGCGACGAGCCTCGCCGGCGTCCGGAAGACCTGGCCCTTCGTCGTCTTCGGCTTGATGCTGTGGGCGACGTTCCTGCAGTCGGGCGTGCATGCGACGATCGCGGGCGTCGCGCTCGCGTTCACGATCCCCGCGCGCCGTCAGCTCGACGAGCACGAGTTCACACGCCGGGGTCGACTGCTGCTCGACGAGTTCGAACGCCGCGGCAGGCCGGATCCGCTGACCCACCCCGAGCAGCTCGCCCTGGTCGAGGAGCTTCAGCAGCACGCGACCGACGTCCAGGCACCGCTCCAGCGCATGAGCCACGGACTGCATCCGCTGGTGTCGCACCTGATCGTGCCGGTCTTCGCGCTCGCCAACGCGGGTGTCGACATTTCGAGCGGCCTGGCCGAGGCCACGCGGCATCCGGCTGCGCACGGCGTGTTCCTCGGGCTCTTGATCGGGAAGCCCGTCGGCATCCTGCTCGCCTGTGGGATCGCGACGCGATGGCTCGGCAGTCCGCTGCCGGACCAGGTGACCTGGCGGCACCTCCACGGCGCGGCCTGGCTCGCCGGAATCGGGTTCACGATGTCGCTCTTCGTCGACGGCCTCGCTTTCGCGAACGCGCCTGCGGCCTTCGAAGCCTCGAAGATCGCGATCCTCGCCGCTTCGCTGCTCGCGGGCGGCATCGGTTTCGCGCTGCTCCGAAGTCTGCCGCCGGTCGCCGGCGAAGCGACGCGCTGACGGCTACCCCGCCTGCTCGCTCTCCATTCCGTCGAGCTTCGCGAGGCGCACGATCAGGTCGTCGACGCGGGAGCTGTAGCCCCACTCGTTGTCGTACCAGGCGACGACCTTCGCCATGCGCCCGTCGATCACCTGGGTCAGCGGCGCGTCGAAGATCGACGAGTGGCTGTTGCCGATGATGTCGCTCGAGACGATCGGGTCCGTCGTGTACTCGAGGATCCCGCGCATCGCACCGTCGGCGGCCTTCTTCATGGCGGCATTGATCGACAGGACGGTCGCGTCGCGCTCGAGCTCGACCGTGAGATCGACGACGCTGCCGTCCGCGACCGGCACGCGCATCGCGATGCCATCGAGGCGGCCCTTCAACGCGGGAATGACCTCGCCGATCGCGATGGCGGCACCGGTCGAAGTCGGCACGATGTTGGTCGCGGCGTTTCTCGAGCGGCGCATGTCGTCCTTGTGCGGGGCGTCGATGAGCCGCTGATCCGAGGTGTAGGCGTGGACCGTGCTCAGGAGCCCGCGTTTCACGCCGAACGTGTCGTGCAGGACCTTGACCAACGGTGCGGCGCAGTTGGTCGTACAGCTCGCATTGCTGATGATCCGGGTGTCGCCGTTCACGACGTGATCGTTGACGCCCATCACGAGGGTCGCCGCGAGGGGATCTTTGCAGGGCACGGTCAGGATCACGCGGCGGGCCCCGGCGGCGAGGTGTTTCTCGAGCTCGCCGAGCTTGCGGAAGATGCCCGTACTCTCGATCACGTAGTCGACCTTGAGCTCCTTCCATGGGAGCTTCGCCGGGTCCTTCTCGGACAGGATCAGGAAGGGATCGCCGTCGATGTTCATCGTGCCGTCGACGAGCTCGGCCTTGCCCGGGTAGCGGCCGTGGATGCTGTCGAAGCGGAACGAGTAGAGGAGCGCCGCGGGCGGGGCGATGTCGTTGACGGCCACGATGTCGAAATGGCGCCGCAGCTTGGCGATGCGGGTGATTGTCCTCCCGATCCGACCGAAGCCGTTGATCGCGATCCTGGGAATGCTCATCGAGGCGTTCTCCTTCGAGTTCGATCGATTGAGGGGCTAACGGACGCTGCCGCCGGATCGTGTCGATCAGGCGAGCGAGCGCGATACGGCGACCGGGATGTTGCTCATACGCGGAAGCCCCGTGTAGCGCTCGTAGTCGACCTCGACCGATGATAGGCGCCCGGTGTTGGCACCGACCTCGCGGACCTTAGAGTCGAGGTCGGGGCCGTCGCCCCAGCTGTGCGTCATCGAGACGAGACCGCGGCGGAGATTGCGATCGATCTCGACGACGCCCGGGATCGAAGCGCGCGCGGAGCGGATCTCGACGAGATCCCCGGCCTCGAGACCAAGGGCCTCGAGATCCGCGGGATGCATGTAAGCGGGGTTGGTCGTGCGCCCGCGTTGTTGCCCCGGCTCGTCGCAGCCCACGGAATTGAGGACGTTCATCTGGCGCCGCGAGACGAGGCGGAACGGCCAGCCCTCATCAGCCGTCCCGTCCGCCCGCGCGAGAGCCTCGAGATCCGCCATCATCGTTGCGTTGCCGAGGTCGAACCGCCCGGTCCAGCCTGCATCCTTATCCGCCACGAAGACTGGCGGATCCGGGAAGATCGCGCCCGCCGGATGGGCACGAACCTGCGCGAGCGGAATCCGCGAGCCCCTCGTCACGGCCTCGAAGAGCTCGTCCGTCGTCGGCGCTTCGCTCATGTCCATCGAATGGCCTGCGACGCGCACGGTCCCCGAGAAAGCGACCGGCTTCACGACGAGCTGCAGGCCCATCCGCTGCGCGAGTCCGTAGAAAAAGAGCCAATCGTCGATCACGTCGGATCCTTCCGGCGGCTCGACGATCGCGGGCGTGTACTGCGCATAAGGTGCCGTCGTTCCGAAGCCGACGGCGTAGGCAGAGAGATACTCCTGCCCGAGTGTGATCCCAGGCATCTCGAGGGGATGCTTTACGGCGATGACGTAATCGGCGACGCGCGCGGTGGCAGACATCTTCGTATCGATCTGCACCATCAGATCGAGCGACGCCATCGCCTCGAGGGTCTTCAGCTGGTCCGGCCAGGCCGTCACGGGATTGCCGCCGTGGCTGATGAGCGCCCGCACCCTGCCTTCCCCCGGCAGCAGGATCTCGTCCGCAAGCGCCGCCGTCGGCATGCCCGCCGCCGTGTTCGCGAGACCGCGCACGCGAATCCGCTCGCCGAAGCCGAAGGCATAATCGGGCGTCGGCGGTAACGCCTGCGCCTTCGCCGGTGCCGACTGTCCGAGACAGCTGGGCTCGACCACCTGCTCGCCCGCGCGCTGCCAGCGGCCACAGACCGTATTGAGACAGCGAAGCAGGTACTCGAAGAGCGTCGTGTGGCCCGACATGTTGGGCCCCGTGCCGCCCGTGGCGACGCCGGGGCCGTGGGTTGCGAAGAGGCGAGCGGCGGCAAAGAGGTCGTCGGGGGGCACGTCGGCGCGACGGGCCACGACCTCGGGCGTGAAGGGCGCGACGGTTCGTTGCAGCAGATCGCGCCCGCTCGCGTTCTCGCGCAGGAACTCCGCGTCCTCGAGCCTCTCTTCGAGGATGATGCGCAACAGTCCGGCCAGCAGCGCCACGTCCTCGCCGGGCTTCGATTGGAGGTGCAGCGTCGCGCGCCGCGCGGTTTCACTGCGGCGGGGATCGATCACAATGAGCTCGAGGCCGCGGGCGAGCGCGTCGGTCAGGGTGCGACCCGGGTTCGTGTGCGGGATTCCACCGGACATGGCGACGAGGGGGTTGCAGCCGATCAGCATCAGCACGCGGGCCTGCTCGAAAGGCGTCGGCGGCGCCATCCAATTTCCGAAGAGTGCTGCGGCGACCATCTTGCCCGGCTGATCGATCGTGTTCGAGTTGAAGCCCATGCGCGAGCCGAGGGCGCGCAGGAAGGCCGAGGTCACGGCGCCATTCGCCGCTCCAGCATTCGTCGCCATCGTCCCCGAGTAGGTCGCGATCGCGCGCGGGCCGTGCTCTTCGCGAATCTTCGCCAGCTTTGCCGCAATCTCGTCCATCGCCTGCTCGACCGGGATCGGAACGAAGCGGCCGTCGGCGTGGCGCTTCTGCGAGTGGAGAAGTCGGCGCGGGCTCTGCTGGACGGCGGCCATGTTCTGGCCCTTCACGCAGCAGAAGCCCCGGTAGAGCGGGTTGTCCGGATCACCCTTGACCGAGACCGGCCGCCCGTCCTCGACCGTCACGATCACCCCGCAACCGGCATGACAGGCGCGGCAGATGGTATTTCGACCCTGGATGGCCATGGCTTCCTCTCGTCCGGCGAAGGCAACTGGAGAGGCTACCCTCGGTCGCGCGAATTGCGACGGGCCGCGGGCCGGAGGAGAAGCGATGTCGGACTTGATCGTGACCGGGGGCATGCTGATCGACGGAACGGGAAGCCCTGCGAGGCGCGCGGACGTGCGCGTGCGGGGCGGCGTGATCGTCGAGGTCGGACCCGGGCTCGTGCCGCAGGGGGAGGTCGAGGTCGATGCGACCGGCGCCTACGTGACCCCCGGCTTCATCGACAGCCATACCCATCTCGATCCCACGATGTTCTGGGACGCCTCCTGTGATCCGATGCCGCAGCACGGCGTCACGACCGCCTTGATCGGCAACTGCTCGCTTTCCCTCGCCCCCGTCCGCCCCGAGCACCTCGAGGAGGTGATGGACGTCTTCTGCTTCATCGAGGACCTCCCCATCGAGGAGTTCCGCACGGGCATCCCCTGGAACTGGCAGACCTGGCGCGAGTACCGCGACTCGATGAACGCCCGCGGCGCGGCCCTCAACATGGCCTCGCTGATCGGCCACTCGATGCTGCGGATCTTCGTGATGGGCCCCGACGCCTGGACCCGGGCGGCCAGGCCCGACGAGATCGAGGCGATGTGTGCGGAGCTCGCCGACGCCCTGGCCGCGGGCTGCCACGGCATCTCGACGTCGTTCTTCGACGTCGACCGCGCGGCACGCCCCGTGCCGAGCCGCCTCGCCGATATGGCCGAGATCACGGCCCTGGCCGACACCCTCTCTGCTGCCGGCCACGGCATCGTCGAGTACATCCCGAACCAGACCGGCGAGGATCCGCTCGGCGAGATGAAGCGCATGGCCGAGACCCTCGGCCCCCGCGGTGTCCCCTCGATCTGGAACGGTCTTCTCCATACGGACCTCAATCCGGGCCGCGCGCAGGAGCTGATCGACTACACCGCGAGCCTCTGTGCCTACGGCGCCCCGGTCTGGCCGATCGTCTCGCCGCGCACGATCGACTTCAACGTCGACTGGGACCAGACCATGGTCTTCATGATGCTGCCAGCGGGCTGGAACCAGGTCATGCTGGTGAAGGGCGAGGCCCGTGCGGCTCGGCTTCGCGATCCGGATTGGCGCAAGGTCGCCCGCGAAGAGTGGGACGCGGTCGACAAGTCGCTCTTCCCGAACACGCGGATCGATTTCGTGCGCTTCACGTCGGTCACGCGGAAGCAGAACGAGCCCTGGCTCGGCAAGAGTCTCGCCGACCTCGTGACGGCCCGCGGTGGACATCCCTCCGACGTCTTCGCGGACTGGATCCTCGAGAACGATCTCGATCCCGGCATCGTCGCGATGGGCATCGGCAACGCCAACGTCGAGGGCGTCTCGGCGATGCTCCGAGACGAGCGCACGCTCGTCAGCGCGAGCGACGCCGGCGCCCACGTCCAGATGATGTGCGCCGCCGGGGACACCACCCTCTTCCTGACCCGCCACGTCCGCGAGCGCGGCGACTTCAGCCTCGAGCGCGCGATCTATGAGCTGACCGGCCGCCAGTCCGAGTGCCTGGGCTTCCACGACCGGGGATTCCTCAAGCCCGGCTACGCGGGAGACCTGACGGTCTTCGAGCTCGACCGACTGCAATGGGGCAAGGATGTCTTCGTCCGGGACCTCCCGTCGGGCGGCCGGCGCCTGCGCCGGCCCGAAGGCGGCTACCGGGCGACCGCCGTGAACGGGGTCCTGACCCAGCGGGACGGAAAGCTGACCGGCGCGACGCCCGGCCGGGTGCTCGACGCGCGGGTGCGCCCGCCGTGCTGAGGACGGCTCTCGGGGCGCGAGGCAGCGCCAGGGACCGCGCAGGGCGCTTCGCGCGGGTTTACGAGGCTGGAGTTTCCCGCGGGACCCGAGACCAGCTCCTTCTCGAGCAGCGCCTGCCGCCCAAAACCCCGAAGGGAATCAAGCACTTGCGGAGCTTTCGGGGCGCCGCGGGAAGCGTCGGACGCTATGCTGGCGACCGGCTGCTGCTTCTGCCCCCAACGCCGCGAGAGATCCCGATGAACCGCATCCGCGCTGCCCGACAAGCCCTCGGCTGGACCCAGAACGATCTCGCAGTCCGCGCCAACGTCTCGCCGCGTACGATCCACGCCGTCGAGAAGGGCCGGCCCTGCCGCCAGGCGACGAAGCGGCACATCCTCAACGCGCTCGGCGTGCCGTGGGAAATGCGGAACGAATACTTCGTGCGGGTGCGCAGCGTCCGGCCCGTTCCGGCGATCGCCGCCGAGGCCCGCACCGCCTAACAAGCTCGCACTTCGAAGACCCGGAGCGGGCCGCGCCCCCTCGAGCCCCGCCCCGAAGACCGATCACCGATCGATCCATCCGGAGGACCCCGCTTGGACTTCGCACCCCGCCTCGGACGCCCCTCGACCGGCGTCGTACTGACGGGCGGTGCGTCGGGTCTCGGGCGCGCGAGCGCCGAAGCCCTGGCCTCCGTGGGCCGGCCGGTCGCGATCTGGGACCTCGATCCGGATCGCTGCCGCAAGGTCGCGGAGGAGATCGCCGGGCAGTACGGGGTCACGACCTACGGGCGCGCGGTGGACGTGCGCGATCCGGCGGCGATCCAGGCGGCCGCGCTCGAAACCCGCCGCGCACTCCCGACGATAGGCGGCTTCGTCCACGCCGCCGGCATCGTCGACACCGACTCCCTCGACGGCCTCACGCCGGAGAGCTTCAACAACGGCCTCGAGATCCACCTGCGTCCGATCGCACTCCTCGCGCAGGCGCTGCTCCCCGACCTGAGCTCGAACCCGGGCTCTGCGATCGTCGCGTTCGCGTCGATCAACGCGACGCTCGGCAACGCCATGAATCCGATCTACAGCGCCGCCAAGGGCGGCGTCCTCTCCCTCGTCCGGTCCCTCGCCGATCGCCTGGCCCGGGACGGAGTCCGGATCAACGCCATCTCCCCGGGACAGATCCGAACCCCCATGATGAAGCCGGCCCTGGACAACCTCGGTGACGCGGCCTTTACCCGTCGCATCCTGCTCGGCCGGATCGGCGAGCCCGCCGAAATCGGACGGGTCGTGAGATTCCTCCTGTCGGAGGAGGCGAGCTATATCACGGCCAGCGAATTCGTCGTCGACGGCGGCAACATCAGCTCGCAACGGATGTAATATGACCCGGGCCGATCGTCCGAGTCGGATGCACGGGAACGGGAGATCTCATGACTGCTCTTCGCTTTGGTTTGTTCGCCCTCGGCTTTTCCGCATGCATGGCGGCCAGTAGCGTGCCCACGCCGGCCGTCGCGGTGGACCTCGGACTCGATCCGTACATCGAGTACAACGCGGGCCTCACGTTGATGCGCAACCAGAACCTGACCCGCGCCAACCCGCCCGGCCTGTCGGGTCGCGTCGAATCCGAGCCGGGCTTCAACTTCGGCGGCGCGGTCGGAACGAAGTTCCTCGAGCATTTCCGAGCCGAGCTCAACATCGGCTACCGCCAGAACGAGGTCGAGAAGATCGCGATCCAGGCGGGCGACAACGACGGCAAGGGCAAGATCTCGATGCTCCATGTGCTCACCAACGCCTATGCGGAATACGATTTCGACCTCGGCGTGGTTCCCTACTTCGGCCTCGGCGTCGGCTACGGCCTGGTCGAGATCGACGCCCACAACAACTCCGACGCGCTCCAGATGGATTCCGACGACAATGCCTTCCTCTGGAACGCGATGGTCGGCGTGAGCATCCCTTATCCGAACGCGCAGAACCCGGAGCGACCGACGACGGTCTTCAGCTTCGGGTACCGCTACCTCCAGACCGAGGACCTGAACTTCCGCGGCGACATCGCCGGGATCGGCGGCCGCCAGATCGACTCCGAATACGACGCGCACGAGCTCGTGTTCGGGCTCCGCTTCTTCTTTTGATCGGGATTCTGGCCGGGACGGCCAAATTCCCTGTCTTGGGTCAGAATCGGAAAGTCCAGCGCAGTTTGGCGACGGGCTGGGTCTTGCGGACGCGCAGGTCGCCTGGGGTCGCGTCGAAGTCCTGGCCGAGGACGAGGAAGAGCTCGCGGCCGGGCTCGATGATCCAGCGCAGCCGCGACTGGGCCGAGAGGCCGTCGGAGAGATTGTCGTACTGGACGAGCGTGCTCCAGGAGAGCTCCGTCGTGAAGGCGATCTGGATCCGGACCCGGACGAGGCGCGTTTCGAATTCCGTGTTGCGCCGGTAGGGCTCCTGCGCGTCCTCGTTGCAGTTCGTCGTGCCGACCGTCGATCCCTTGCAGGCATCGAAGCCGCGGAATCGCCGCTCGTCGAATTCGAGCGACAACATCCAATGCTTCGACGGGCGCCACTCGATCAGCGGGGCGATGCGCGCGCCCCATCCGTCGTAGAAGGTGCCGACCCCCGTCGTCCACTTCAGCCGGAGAGGTCGGGCCAGGCTCATCGTGTACTCGACGATCCCGCTGTAGCCGTGGTATTCGCCGGGGACGACGCCGATATGGCTCGTGAGGAAGAACGGACGCGGCACGTCGTCGTACAGGTAGACGAATTTGATCTCGAACACGTCTTCCATCTGCGACGTGAGCTTCATCGGTGAGAAATTGAAGGCCGCGGTCTCGGCGACGTCGTCGCGATCGGTGAAGGCGTTGGCCGTCGTGACGATGTCCCAGGTCCGGATCAGGCCCGTCGCCTTGCGAAAGCGGTAGCGGTACTCGCCCTCATAGCCCCGCACGTCCGTCCGGTTGACGAACGCGAGCGCCGGGTCGTAGCCCTTCTGGAATTCCTTGTACTTCAGCTTGAAGTTGACCCGGTCGTTCGGATAAACGACCGAGCCGCCGAAGGCCGACGAGCGCTCGCCGTAGGCGTCCCCCTTGAAGTCCTGCTGGACCCAGCCGTTCACCGAGAACGAGCGCTTCGGGATCAGCCGGCTGCTGCGGAAATTGAAATCCGCCCCGGCGAGCAGGTTTTCGTTGTTCGAAGAGGGATCGCCATGGGTCACGATCATGCCGACGGCCGACTCGTCGAAGACGGTCCGCGAGAGGCGGACGACGCCGAGATTGGTGTCGCCGAAGCCCTCGTCCCCGTCCTGCTGGACGTCGAGGACCCCGATGCGATAGCGGCCGGCGCGGCCCGTGACCCGGCCGCCCCCGAGCAGCCGGATCCCCTGGATGTCGTCGTCGAGGCCGATGCGGCGCGAGAAGAACGGAATCCCATTCTCGTTGTCGAGCCCGCCGAAATCGAAGAGCCCTTTCTCGCGCAGGAAGAACTCGCGCTTCTCGGGAAAGAAGAGCGCGAAGCGCGTCAGGTTGACCTGGGTATCGTCGACCTCCGTCTGCGCGAAATCCGTATTCGCCGTGACCGACGCGGTCACCGAGGGCAGCACGCGGTAGAAGGCGTCGAAGGACGGCTCGGTGATCAGCTTGTCGCGGTTCTTGAGCTCGTCGTGGAGACCGCCCACCGACATCGAGGGGACGACGTCGAGCCCGATGCCGAGTCGCGCCGCGGCCATGCCGTGGAGCTCGCCGGCCCGCGCCATGTTGACCGAGAGGCGGTCGATCGTCGGATCCGCCCAGCGGTTGTCCTCGTTGAAGCGCCGGATGCGTCGCGACAGGTTCAGGCCCCAGACGTCCTTGCCCTCGACGAAGCCGAGGGTCTTGAAGGGGATCGCGACCTCGGCCCGCCAGCCCAACTCGTCGATCGTCGCCTTCGCGTACCAGATCCCGTCCCAGTTCTCCTCGAACAGATCCCCCTCGAAGGTCCCGTCGCGGCGACCGCCGGCCGGATTGATCTGGATGAAGTAGCCGCTGCGGTGGTCGTGAAACGTGTCGAGAATGATGTTGAAGTTGTCGTCGAACAGAAAGAGATCGGAGCGAGCCATCCGGTTGACGACGATCTTGTCGGGCTCGGGATCGTAGGCGCGGAGCGAGATGAAGAGCGTGTCGCCGTCGGTGAGGACGCGGATCTCGGTCCGGAAGCTCGGCGGGGCGCCCATCTTGGGCTCGACCTGGGTCAGGTCCGTGACGACTTCGGCCATCTCCCAGACCGGGTCATCGAGCTCCGCGTCGATGATCGGCGCCTGCTCGACGAGGACGGCGTGGACCTTCGGAACGAGGCCGAGCTCGACCGCAGCAGAGCTGCCGGCGAGGAGTACGCACTGTACGCAGAGGAGCGTCGGGGCGAGAAACCTGAACAGCGCGAGGGCGAGGTCCACGCGCTGACCTGAAACATGCCCCCGCCGCAACGGCCGTCCCCTTCCGATCCTGCTTCCCGCGACTCGAGCTGTCGCAGAACGCTAACGCGAAGGAAGACGCGTCGCGACCGACTATCCGCCGACTATCCGCCGATGAGGACCTTTCGGGCGTGCTCCGTGTCCATGTACTCCTTCCACTCGACGACCTTGCCGGCGCGGGCGCGCATCAGAAAATGATATTCCTGTCGGTACTCGTCGCCGCGGAAGGTCGTGCCGCGACTCGAGGCTTCGATCGCGACCCGATCGCCCTCGGCCGTCATCGCCTTGATCTCGAAACGGAGCCCCTTCGGAAACAGGTCGAGCACCGCGGGCATGCCCGCAACGGCGCCCGCCTTGTCGGCCGTTCCGCTGAAGGGCAACGAGCCCGTCACCCAGATCTGGAAATCGTCGGCGTAGTTCTGCTTCACCCAGTCGACGTCGGCCCGGGTCAGCGCGTCGACCATCTCGCGCGCGAGCGCCTTGTTCTCTTCTTCCTGCTTGCCCATTGCCTTGCTTCTTCCTTCCCTTCAATTCGTCGCGACGCCGCGCCGCAGGAGCTTGCCGGGCAGCGCGCCCGTATGAACACCATCCCTCAGCAGCACCTCGCCCCCGACGACCGTCGCCGCGATGCCCTTCGCCTTCTGGACGAGTCGCCGCGCCCCGCCCGGCAGGTCGTATTCGATCTTCGGGATCTCGGGCCCCACCTGCTTCGGATCGAACACGACGACGTCCGCCGCGAACCCCTCCTTCAGCTGGCCGCGCCCCTCGAATCCGAAGGCCGCCGCGGGCCGGCCGGTCAGCCAGTGAACCGCCTCCTCGAGACCGACCTTCTGCTCGCGGCGGACCCAGTGGCCCAGCAGATGGGTCGCGATCGAGCAATCCGAGATCTGGGAGACGTGGGCACCCGCGTCGGAGAAGGTCGTGAGCGTGCGCGGATGCTGCATCAGCGCGAGCACATTCTCCGGGTACTCGTTGGCGATCGGCTGTAAGAAGTTCTGTGCAAAATCGGTCTCGAGGGCGATCTCGATCATGAGCGCGACCGGATCCTTCCCCTGCTGGCGTGCGAGCTCGCCGAGACAGCGATGCGGCCCCATCGGATCCTCCATCAGGAAGATCCAATCGAAGTCGGGCTTGCGCGCCTCCGCGCCGACCGCGTTGCCGTAGGGACCGTGATGCGCCTCGTGGACGAGCTTCGCGACGAGCGCCGGATCGCGCAGCGCCTGCTTCTGCTCGGCGACCGGCCGCGCGCGCAGCGCAGCCCAGGTCGGCAGCTTGTCGAAGGGCAACTGCCCCGCGAAGGACAGGATCACATCGAAGCGCCGCGAATGGACCTGCCCGTACATGCGCCCGCCCGCGTCGGCGACCTGGTCGAGAAGCGCCGTCCAGGCCCGCCAGCCGTCGGGGGCGTGGCGCGTGCTCCCGACACCGAACATGAAGGTCGCCCGGGAATCGAGCGCCAACTTCGTCAGACGGCCGAAGTACTCGGCCTGGGATTCCGGGTCCGCGAAGGCCTTGTCCTCGTTCGTGATCTCGAAGATCCCGCCGACCTCGCCCGCCGCCTTCACGAGCGCCGCGACCTCGTCCCATTCCGCGAGACGGCTCGCGACGGGCCGATCGTCGGCGGTCTGGTGGTTCAGCGTCCGGGAGGTCGTGAAGCCCATCGCACCGGCGCGAAGGCCCGCGCGGAGCTCGCGCAGCATGCCCTCAAGGTCCGACGGACTCGCCTTGTCCGTGAAGGCGCGCTCGCCCATCACGTAGGTCCGCAGCGCCGAGTGGCCGACATAGCCCGAGTAGTTGATGCCCTTCGGCAGCCGCTCGACGACGTCGAAGTACTCGGCGAAGGTCTCGAAGCCCCAGGTGATCGCCTTCGCCATCGCCGCCGGCGAGATGTCCTCGGC
>JANMTD010000025.1:0-20132 GCA_031390075.1 Deltaproteobacteria bacterium
TTGACGTCGATTCCCCGCACCGGGTGGGACGCCAGGAAGGCCTCCACCTTCTCTGCCTGGAATCCAACCATGATCCGTACATCCGTGATGCCGCCGGCGCGCAGCGCTCGAATCTGAACTTCGAGCACGGGCCGATCACCATCGACAGGGAGCAGGCATTTGGGCAGATCCTGGGTATGCGGCAGGAGGCGTCGGCCCTGGCCCGCGCTCAATATGATGGCGTTCAAATACGAGATCCCCCCAGTCTGGGAACATCTTGGCGAAGGTCGATCCGTTTGTGAAGCTCAGATCGAGTATTCGGGCGAAATTGATGGCACTTGAGCCCGGCGGAACCGGGCTCCGGGTTGCGTCCGGCGCCCCGGCGGTCGAGGCTTGCGGACCCCGCGTCGGGATTCGGACGATCGATGGGTCAAAAACTCTCGGTTCTACGGGGGGAGTGAACTCCTGAGCACGCCTCTTCCCCAAAGCACGCCCTTTCGAGGGTCGCTCAAACCCCGAGCAATTCTCTACGGATACGTGGCCAGGGAGCTGTTGAAGCCGACCTGCCTGGCGCTCGCTGCATTGACCTTGGTCCTGCTGACCCGCGACCTACCGGCCTATACGGATCTCCTGATCAACCGCGGTGCCGGTCTGGCTCGGGTCGCCTCGATCGTCCTCCATCAATCCCTTTCCCTCATGACCCAGATGCTGCCCTTTTCGGTCCTGGTCGGGGGACTGGTAGGCCTGGGGCGACTGGTGGCTGATCGCGAGGTGATGGTGCTCTCGGCGCTCGGCTTCGACCCACGCCAACTGATCGCTCCGGTCGCCTTGTTCGGCGGGAGCATGGCCTGCCTGGCGCTGCTGATGAGCCTCGTGATTTCCCCCCTGGCCCAGCGCGAGCTGAATCGTGCCGTTCGTGAGATGGCGACGCTCAATCCGATCGCCGCGATCGAGCCCAGCGTCGTTCATCGCGTGGGGGAGTGGAAGCTCGAGGCGCGCGAGGTGTCGAGGCGCAACCAGGTCCTCCGGCGGGTCCTGCTGTGGATGCCTTCGATCGGCGAGACGATCTTCTCCGAAACCGCACGGGTGTCCGCGAGCGAAGACGGGAAGCCGGAGCTCGTCCTCCAGAACGGCGTCCTGCTCACGAACACACGAGGCGAGCCCCGGGCCATGCGCTTCGACGAGATGCGCACGCGGATCCCGCAGCCGCAGGGATCCGCGAGTGCCCCGTTCGAGGATCGCCTGCGGAGCCTGTCCTTCGCGGATCTGTCCCGGCTCGCGCGCGACCCGGGGAGCGGCGAACAGGGGTGGGAGGCGGAGTCGGAGCTCCATCGAAGGTTCGCGCTCCCCGCCGCGACCGTGCTCCTCGGGATCCTCGCGCTCCCGCTGGCGCTGTCCCGTCGCCGGACTTCGAGATCGAGCGGTACCCTGATCGGACTCGCGGTCACGGTCGGATACTACGGACTCGTCCAGGTGGCCGAGGGAATCGCTCAGGGGCGCCCTTCGTTGTCGGGTCCGGCGACCTGGCTGCCGAATGGTGTGCTCTTCGGCTTGACCGCGTTTCTCTGCCTCCGACTCGCCCGGCCCTGGCCGGCCGGCGAACGATCGGCCCGTCCCGAACGGAGGCGGCCGAGCGATCCCGGCTCCCCGGCGCGGCCCGTCGGCCTCGTGCGAGTCCGTCGGTGGGCATTGTCGCGCTATGTCGCCGCGCGCTTCACACAGCTCGCGATCGTCTGTCTCGCCGCGCTGGTCATCGCGTATCTCCTGGTCGATGTGCTCGAGCGACTGCAGTGGTTCGCGCGCCATGCCGCCCGCTTCGATGAGATCGCGCGTTTCTACTCGGCGCGGATTCCCCTGCTCGTCTCTCGGGTCACGCCGATGGGCCTGGTCGCCGCCATGGCGCTGACCGTCAGCCTCCTCACGTCGACGGGAGAGCTCGTCGGAATGCGCGCGCTCGGAATTTCCTCGCGCCAGGCCCTGCGACCCGCGCTGATCCTCTGTCTGCTCGCGACGCCGTTGTCGTTCCTGCTGAACGACCAGATCGTTCCGCGCACCAATGAATTGGCCGACATGATCAAACAACGCGACATCAAGGAGGAGGGAGAGACCCAGCGAACCGCGGTCTGGGGCATGCACGAAAATACCCTCTACCAGTTCGCCAGCCTCGATGCGAGCCGGGGCGCGGCCGAGGACATCGTCGTCTACCCACTCCTCGCGAGCGGCCTTCCGACCGGTCGCATCGATGCGCGATCGATCCTCCATGTGGGCGGCGGCCACTGGCAGTTGAACGACGCGACCGGCGTCGCGTTCGACGAAAACGGGCGCTTGTCGTCGATCACGCCTCCGCGGGTCATCGAGCTCGACGAACAACCCCTGGCCGAGCTGGATTTGATGTACCTCTCGGTCGCCGAGCAGTTCAGGCTGATCCGTGAGCTCGCGGACAGGGGCGAGTCGACGACCGAGCTGGAGGTCGACCTCAACCTCAAGCTCGCGACCCCCCTGGCCTGTTTCATCCTGCCGGCGCTCGTGATGATCATCGCATCGAGTGGTCCGCCCTTTCCGGGCTCCGCATTGACGCTGATTCTTGCCGGATCGATTGCCGTGGCGTATACGCTTTTGGTGGGTGCGTTCGCCTCGTTCGGTCGTGGTGGTGTCATGGCACCCTGGGTCGGCGGTTGGGGTCCGAGCTTGATCATGATCGCGGGGTTGATTGGCCTGACGTGGCGGAACCAGGTCGCTCAGCGAATGGATTGATCCTGGAGGCACGATCGGGCCGGAAGGACGCAGTCGACTGGGAACACTCAACTCGACACTCGCAAAAGAGGCGACCCGAAACATCTGGGTGTTGGCAGGCGACAAGCCGGGCGACAACGCACAATGCCTGGCGCTCGCGGCCGCCCTCGGCTGGCCGACCGTGGTCAAGCAGCTCCGCTATCGCGAGCTGGGCCGCAGCCCGCTTCGTCCGTTAGGCGATGTCCGCTTCGCCCTCGATTCTGCCGCGTCGAGCCCGCTCGAGCCCCCCTGGCCCGACCTGTTGATCGGCTGCGGTCGCAGGAGCGTGCCCGTCTCCAGGGCGATCCGGCAGCGCTCCGGCCCTGCGACGCGCCTCGTGCAATTCGGTCGCCCGCGGGCCGACCTCGCCGGATTCGATCTCGTCGTCACCAGCTCGCAGTACCAGCTGCCCGAACACCCGAACGTGCTCCATCTCGTCCTGCCGCTCCAGACTTTCGACCCGCAGGCGCGGGAGCGCGCCGCAGGGGAGTGGGCACCGCGATTCGCGCAGCTCCCCCGTCCGCGCATCGCTCTGCTCGTGGGCGGGACGGCCAAGCCCTTCGTGCTCGATGTCGCGACCGCGCGCCGTCTCGCCGAGCAGGTGAATGGGCTCGTCCGCGCCGAGGGCGGCTCGCTGCTGCTCAGCACGAGCCGGCGGACCTCCGAGGCCTGTGCGCAGGCGATCTGTGATTCGCTCGACGTACCCGCCTACGTCCATCGCTGGACGGCCGAGGCTGGCCCCAACCCCTACCTCGCCTATCTCGCCCTGGCCGACGCATTCGTGGTGACCGGCGACAGCGCATCGATGCTGGCCGATGCGTGCAGCACCGGCCGACGCGTCTGGATCGCCGAGCTGCCGATTCACCGATCGCTTCGGGACCATGCGAAGAACCTGATGGGTCGCGGCTTGCTGGCCCCGAGCGGCTGCGGTCACGGGGGCGCAGGGCAGTTCGCCCGCTTGACGTCGAAGGTCATGGCGCGCGGTTGGGTGCGTTACCCGCGTGATCTCCGGCTGCTGCATGCGGCCCTCACGGCAACCGGCCGTGCACGGCCACTGGGCGAAACTTTCAGCTCGTCGCCTTCACCGCCTACGCCGCCGCTGGACGACGTCGAGCGCGTCGCCGCTCGCGTCTGGGCGCTCTTCGAGCGGGAGCGCTAGAGCGCCGCCGCCGACTCGATCAAGGCGAGCGCGTCTCGTCGGACGTGGCGCCGCTCGATTTCCTCCTCGACGACGGTCCGCGTGATCGCGCCTTCGGCCAGGCATTCGCGCAACAGGGCAAAGAAGAAGCGCTCCTGAGCGGGATCCGGATGGCGTTTGTAGTGGCCGCGTGGGCCGGTCTGCGGGCCCCGGAGTCGCGCGAGTGCACGGAGAAAGAGCGACTGGTCCGAGGCTTCGGTGTGGCGTCCGCGCGGGGTGAAGTCGGCCGGCAGGCCGGTCTTCCAGGGCTGTGTCCGACGGTGGGTGTTGTGCAGGAGCTTCGTCGAGGCGTCGAGGGTGTCGAAATGATTCCACTGCTCTTCGAGCTCGCCGACCGTGTCCCCGGGTTCGAGCAGGAGCCACATCCAGTCGGTGTAATCCAGCTCGAAGCGGAAGAGCCGGGAAAAATCCTCCTCGCAGCGCCAATGCGCGAGTCGCGCACAGTCGAGGAGCATCACGCTCGAGGCCCAGTGCATCGGTTTGCGGCCGTCTGCGGGCATGCGCTTCGCGAGCACGGACCGGCCCGCCATGTCGCGCTGCAACAGCTCGCGCACATCGCCGACCGCGAACACGTCGGGATCGATCACGACGGCGCGGCCCTCGAAGTCCCTGGCGCGCGGAACGTCGAAACGGATCGGCGTGAACGATTGCAGGTCGTCCTCTTCCCACACGACCCTGCGACCCTCCCGCAGGTAGGCCTGTCCATCCCGCGTCGCGATGAAGGGGAAGTCCTCCGCCCACAGGATTCGCACGTCGAAATCAGCCGGGGCACTCGACCGGGCTTTCAAGGAGTAGGCCGAGGCGAGCGCGCCGAGACGCTGCTTGTGGTTGGAATGGATGAAGACCGTATCGCGCATCGAGCTGACCCCGTCCTGGATCGGGTTGGACATCACATCGGGTCGAGGGCGCCCGCACGCGGAAGCCCGGGGCTTTCGTAGCCGAAGAGAGGCGAGAGGTCCCGCTGGACGAGCGCATCGATCTCCGCCGTCTCCGCCTCGGAGAAATAATCCCTGTACCCGCCGACCTTCGCTCGCCGAACCTTGAACGAATCGGGATCGTCCGGATTGCCGGGCCGCATGCGTCCGCCCGACCGCTCGAAGGCGGCGCTCTCTTCCAGCTTTCGCATGTTCTCGACGCTCGCGTAGTCGACTGCCTGGCCGAGGGCGAGCTCGTCGATGGGGCGCCCATCGGCGGCAAATGCCAGGATCCGGCGGAGCGCCCCGGACGCGTCCTTGCGCATGTCTTCGTAACGGACGATCAAGAGGTTCTCGACCCGCGTCGATTCGCGCGCCCAGAGATTCAGGAAGGCGATGATCATGGAGATGCCCCGGTTCGGGTCCATGACGAATTCGTAGGGGGAGACTTTTGCTCCCTGGGGCGGGAACCCATTCAGGTTCATCTTCTCCGGACGCATGCGGTGCAGCCACTGGAAATACAGGGAGACGGCTACATCCTTGGGATTGCGGACCAGCAGGACGACCTTCTTCTGGTAGAAGGCGGCCTTCGAGTCGAGCTCGCCGGTGTAGTCCTTGATGAAGTTGTCGTGGGTGAACAAGATCTTGGGGATCTCGGCTTGAAGCTGGTGGTAGTTCGAGAATCCCATCAGGATCTGCTCGGGAATCGCGTGGACCAGCTGGTAGTAGCGGGAGACCATCACGCGCAGCCACGTTCGCCCGCTCTTGCCGAAGGAGACGACGACCAGGTCGGCGCTCGCCAGGCGGCGTGTCTCGTCGCGTCCCCGCAGCCAGCGCTCGACTTGGATCCTCCGGCCTTCCGGAAGGAAGGAGAGCAGGGCGAGAAGCCGATTTCGTCTCGCCTTCCTGACAGTGGCATTCATGGAAGTGTGCTCCCCGGGTCGCCCGTCGTCTCCGTCTCGAGCTGCAGGGCGACGAGCTCGCTGTAGAGACCCCCTTGCTCCATCAGCTGCTCGTGCGTGCCCTGGGCGATGATCCGCCCGCGATCGAGGACCAGGATTCGGTCGGCGCGGCGGATCGTCGACAGACGGTGAGCGATCACGAAGACCGTGCGTCGACCTTGCAGTGCATCGAGGGCATCCTGGACGATGCGCTCGGTCTTCGCGTCGAGGGAGCTCGTGGCCTCGTCGAACACGAGAATGGACGGATCCTGCAGGATCGCGCGCGCGATGGTGATGCGCTGACGCTGCCCGCCGGACAGGCGAAGTCCACCTTCCCAGACCCCGGTCTCGTAGCCTTCGGAGAGCTGGTCGACGAACTCGTCGACGTGCGCCGTGCGGGCGGCGGCCTGGAAGGCCGCGTCGTCCGCATCGGGTCGGCCATAGAGGATGTTCTCGCGGATCGTCGCGTCGAACAGGAACGGCTCCTGCGTCACGACGGCCACCTGGTCGAGGAACGATTGTCGCTGGAGGTCGCGAAGGTCGATGCCGTCGAGCTTGATGGCCCCGGCGCTCGGATCGTAGAAGCGCACCAGGAGATCGGCGAGCGTCGTCTTGCCCGCCCCGGTCGGCCCGACGATCGCCACGACCTCCCCGCGCTCGGCGCGGAAGGAGACGTCCCGGATCACGGGGGTCTCGCCGTCATAGGAGAAGGAGACCCGGTCGAACTCGATCGCGACGCGCAGCTCACTCGCGAGGCCGGCGTTCGGCCGATCGGCGGGCTCCTCCGTCTCGTCGAGGATCTCGAAGAAGCGCTCGGCAGACGCCAGGGATTCCATCAGCTCCGGCCAGCCCTTGGAGATGTCCCGGAGCGGCGCGTACGTGGTGGCGGCGACCATGATGTACGCCAACAGGCCGCCGATCGTGAGGCCCCAGGTCTGGTGCATCGTGAGGTATCCGCCCACGAAGATCACGGCGAGCGCGGTGCCGCTGTTGACCAGCTCGACCAGCGAATTCGACAACATGCTCTGCATCACGACCTTCATGTTGCGGGCCTGGAATCGCCGCGCGGATTTCATGAAGGCCTGGTTCTCGGTCTCTTCTCCCCGGAACGCCTTGATCACCTTGATGCCCGAGATGATGTTGGAGAGCCGCGAGGTGATCTCGGAGAGCTGCTCCTGTCTCCGGCGGGCTCTCTTTCGCACGCGGCCGGCGAAGAAGGTCATGATGCCGGCCATCACGGGCATGGTCACCACCGACAGCAGCGTCAGCTTCCATGAGATGAAGAACATCGTTCCGACAGCACCGATGATCGATACGACGTCCTGCATGAACGTATTGAAGATGATCTTGTTCGCATGCTGCGCCTCCCCGGCGTCGAGCAGCGTACGCGTCAGCGTCTCGCCGGAATGGACCGATCGGTGTCGCGAGAGCGGGAGCCGCAAGAGCTTCGCGGCGAGGGCGGTGCGAACGTCGACCATCACGTTGCCGAGGACCTGCTTGGTCAGATAGCCGCGGCCGAAGACGGCGATCGGCGTCGCGAGGACGATGGCGACGGCGAACAGGCCGAGCTGCATGAAGAGGCCGAGGTCGGCGTTCGGAATCGCGTCGTCGAGCAGCGGCTTCAGCAGGTAGGCCCGGCCGTTGCGGCCGAGCGTGTACAACGCGGAGAAAGCGAAGGTCAAGACGATCGTGCCGGCGTACGGTGTGACGTAGGAAATGGTCCTCAGCAGCAGGAACCACGGATTCGCCGACACCGGGCGGGCGCGCGGGGTCGCCGGCTCGACCATCAGGTCGTCCGTCGGTTCACCGTTGGCCGTGGAGTCGACACCCTGCAACGATTTCTCCCGATCCATCCCGTGCTGGGGGGATCCCGAGCTGACCGTGGTCATCCTTGTCATAGGAGGCGGGGAGCGCCTGCCTCGTGCAGCTCGCCCCGCGCGCTATTCGCCGTGGCGTTGATCGCGTAGCCAAAGCGCTCGAGCGCGAGCCCGAAGCGTCGGCCCATCGCCTCGTTTCCGGCAGCACAACGCGCGACCACCGAACGTTCGCTGAGCGCATCCAAAGCCGTTGGTGCCTTCACGTTCGAGGCGAGATGGCGTTTCGCGGGATTGTCGCGCTTCGCCACATAGGGATTGTCCCGATCCGAGAGCTGGGCGCGTGTCTTCGTGCGGGGAAGGTCTCGCACACGGCGCTCCACCTCTTCGAGCGGCAGGCCGCCCAGCTCGGCCAGCTGCCGGGAGAATCGCTCGGGCGCCGCGGTCATCTCCTCGTAGGCGAGGACGTGAACCCGATCGCTTCCAAAGAGTGATTCATAGAGCGCGATCGTTCGATCGAAATCGGGATCCGCGTAGAAATCGTCCGGGCGGTCGAGTCCGCTGCGGAGCCAGTCGGCGAGCTCCATCGACAAGCCCTCGCGCAGGACGAGATCGGCAAAGGTCGAGAGCAGCCAGGCCCGCTGCTCGCGGATCGTGAAGAGGACGCACACACGAGCGTCGCCGAGGCTGTCGCGCAGGCGCTCCGCCGTCGCGGCTCGAAGCGCGCGAAATCCCGTCTCCCGCAGGACCCGCGTCTTTCCCACCGTCCGCCATCTCGACCCCGTCATGCCCTCGTGGGAGATGACGATCGAGCGGGCGCTGCGTCGGGCATCCCGAACAGCGTCGCGCACGCAATCGACGTGCTTGCGCTCGAAGCGATCGAGATCGTCGGATGCGATGTGGCGAAGGGCCTTCTTGACGCTTCGCGGACTATCAGGCTTGCCCAGATTGCAGACCCCGGGGAGCCCCGCAAAGACGTGGTCCTGGAGCGAAGTCGTGGCCGTCTTCGGGAAGCCCACATGCAGAAGGACGATCGGCTCGCTGTCGGGGATCAATTTGTCGGGGATCAATTTTCTCCACCCCTCGGCTTGGGGGCTGCTCGAGCCTGCGGATTCTGTCGAACCCGTCCCGGGAGGGCAACCTCGGCCGCAATCCGGCCATCTGGGCGACGGACCGGACACGGGGCCCGACTTCGATCAGCTCAAAGGGGCCTGTCCCCCGCGAGCGTCGTGCGGTGCATGACGCGCAGGTGGCCGTCGTAGCCGCCATCGGCGAAATGCATCGTCGAGCGGTTGTCCCAGAGGACGATCATGTCCTTCTGCCAGCGGTGCCGCAGCACGCGCTCTTCGTTCACCATGTGGTCGTACAGGAATTTCAGCCACGTGAAGTTCTCGGCCGGCGTGAGCCCCTCGATCCGGACCGTGTAGACGGGGTTCACGAAGATCGACTTGCGGCCGGTGACGGGATGCGTCCGGACGAGGGGGTGGGTCTCGGTCTTCTCGGCCTCTTCGGACACGACGATCTTGATCGTGCGCTCGGCCGCGTCCTTCGCGAGGACACCGCGCGGGCCGTAGGCGAAGGCGGCGCTGTGGACCGCGCGCAGCCCGTCCAGCATGCGCTGCATCGTCGGGGAGAGCGCTTCGTAGGCGCGGGCGGTGTCGGCGTAGAGCGTGTCGCCGCCGACCGGGGGGACGACCTTCGAATGCAGGATCGTCCCCGACGGCGGGCAGGGCTGGAAGCTCCAGTCCGAGTGCCAGGCGGCGCCGAAATTCTGGACCTTTTCGTCGGGCTCGCGCCGGAGCTCGAGCAGGTTTGGGTGGCCCGGCATCGGCTCGATGAAGGGGTCCTCACCGAACTCGCCGAGGGCGAGGGTGAAGGCTTCGAGCGCCTCGGGCGCGAGGCATTGATCGGGAAAGATCAGGACCGCGTGACGGGCCCAGGCGCCGTGGATCGCCTCGACCTGCTCGGGGCTGAGCGGGCGACCGAGATCGAGTCCGGTCACGACGGCCCCGAAGCCGTGGGCATGCGGCTCGACCGACAGCAGATTGCGGTTCGATGCGTCGACTGCGCGCGATTTCATCGCTCGGGACCTCGCCTGCAGAAGGTATCCCGCTGCGATGCGGGCGCTTCGTCCGGCGCGGTTGACTTTCGTGACCCGGGGTCGTATCCCTGCGCGGACGCTGTCGGCGACCGGGCCGGCCCGGCCTTCGGATCGCGTCTCCAGGAGCGCAACGATGCAAGACGTCCGCAAGCTGCTCGACCTGCCGCCCTGCTGTCAGGTCGGCTTCGTTTATCCGAAGCTCGAGGACGCGCTCGCCCAGTACGAGCCGATCTTCGGGCCCTTCCAGATCGTCGACTACGGGGTCATGGAGGGGGCGTATTTCCGCGGCCAGCTCGCGCCGTACCAGCTCAAGCTCGCCGTCGCGTACACGGGCGAGCTCGAGCTCGAGCTGATCGAATGGGTCAGCGGAGACACGCCGCACCGCGAGTTCCTCGCGAAGGGCCGCACGGGCATGCACCACCTCTCCTTCCACGTCCCCGACCTCGATGCCGTCGTCGCGCAGGCGAAGTCCCTCGGCTTCGAGCCGATCTGGTATCACTCGATGAGCGACGAGATCAAGTACACCTATCTCGAACGGCCGAGCGACCCCGTGCTGATCGAGCTCACGCAGCGCCCCTGGTCGGGCGGCAACGTACAACGCGTCTAGGACGCGCCTAGGACGTGCCTAACACACGGAACCGGAGAGCTCCTTGATCCTCTTGAGCCTCGACATCGACGGCACCCTCGAAGTGGGGGATCCGCCGGGCACGATCCCCCTCGCGCTGGTCCACCGCGCACGCGCCCTCGGCTACATCGTCGGCTCCTCCTCCGACCGCGTCGTCAGCGATCAGGAGCGCCTCTGGCAGCGCCACGGCGTCGAGATGGATTTCATCGGCCACAAGCACAAGCTCGACGAGGTGAAGGCGCGCTTTCCCCAGGCGACGCGCTGGATCCACATCGGCGACGGCAACGCCGACGAGGTCTACGCGCTCCGCCACGGCTTCGAGTTCCACTGGGTCCACGAAGTCCCGGCCGAGGGCACGCCGGGCTGGATCTTCTGAGACGCCTGGCCAGAGCACGAGGAGCGAGACACGCGTGGATCGAACGTTGAAGGGCCGGGTCGCGATCGTGACGGGAGCGGGGCCGGGCATCGGACGGGCCACGGCGCTCCGCTTCGCGCAGGACGGCGCCGACGTCGTCGTGGCCGCACGCCGCAAGCAGCCGCTCGAGGCGATGGCGGCGGAGCTCGCGAAGGAGACGGGGCAGCGCGTCGTCGCGCTGGCCGCGGATCTGAAGGATCTCGACGATTGTCGCCGGGTCGTCGCGAAGACGGTCGAGGTCTTCGGCCGCGTCGACGCGCTCGTGAATGTCGCGACGCATCCCCACGCACGCGCATCGGTCGCCGAAATGGACTGGCAGGCCTATGCCGAGTCGTTCCAGCTGAACGTCGCCGGGACGATGACGATCTGCGGCGAGGCGGCGCGTCGGATGGCGGAGACGGGCGGCGGCTCGATCGTCAACATCGGGACCCTCGCGACGACGGTGCTCCAGGCGAAGATGTCCGAGTACAGCTCGACGAAGACGGCGATGATCGCGATGTCGAAGGTGCTCGCGCGGGAGATGGGGCGCCAGAACGTGCGCGTCAACATCGTGACGCCGGGCTACACGACGGGTGAGCCGCTCGACCGGTTGTTCGAGCAGATGGCCGCGGGCCAGAAGATCACGCCCGAGGAGATGAGCCGGCGGCTCGCGAAGTCGGCGGTCCTCGAGCGCCACGTCGACCCGGAGGACATGGCCGAGGCCTGTTTGTTCCTCGCCTCCGATCGGGCGCGGAACATCACGGGCATCGAGCTCCACGTGACGGCGGGGCAGTGGATCTGAACGGGCGAGATGAGCGAGAAGGGAATCGCATGAGCACGCAGGCCAAGCTGGTCGAGATCGACGAGCCCGTGAAGGGCGTTCGACGCATCACGCTGAATCGCCCAGACAAGCGAAACGCGCTGTCGAACGCGCTGCGCGGCGATCTGCTCGAAGCGCTCCGCGAGGCCGACGGGGACGAGAGCATCCACGTCTCGATCGTCCGCGGGGCGGGCAGCTGCTTCTCCTCGGGCTACGACCTCGGCTCGGATCTCGGGGCGAATCAGCCGTACTTCACGTCCCAGGTCGGCATGCAGTGGGCACGCCACGTCTCCGAGGGCTGGATGTCGATCTGGGATCTCGCGAAGCCCGTGATCGCCCAGGTCCACGGCTATGCGATGGCGGGCGGGCTCGAGCTCGTCGGGGCCTGCGATCTCGCCTACGCCGCCGCCGATGCGCGCTTGTCGCATCCCGTGACGCGCTTTGCGCTCCCGGATTTCGACTGGTTCCCGGTCGGCCTTTCGTGGCGGCACGCGATGGAGCTGCAGGTCGCGGGCCGCGAGTTCAGCGGGGCCGAGGCGGCGGCGATCGGCCTCGTCAATCAGGCGTTTGCTGCGGCGGAGCTCGAGGCGAAGGTGCTCGAGATCGCCGGGCGGATGGCGGCGGTCGCGATTCCGGTCTTGACGGTCAACAAACGCGCGGTCCACACGGCGATGGAGGCCCGCGGCGCCCGCTCGGTGATCCGCACCCTCGGCGATCTGCAGGCCGGGCCGCACCTCTCGAAGATGGGCGCGGGCGAGATCCTCGACCGCGTGAAGAAGGGGAAGTAGGGCGTTGGGCGCCGGTCGCGTCGACCAGGGACCGGCTCACGTTTCGGCGCATGTGACGACCCATGTGCCGAGAAGCCCCGAGGAGATCGACGCTCGCTGGCTCGAGAGCGCGCTCGCGGATCGCCACCCCGGCGCCCGAGTCGAATCCGTCGAGATCACGGCCCGGGCCGAGGTCACGAACAACCACGCCTGGCTCCGGGTGCGTTATGCGGAGGCCGCAGGCGCTCCCGAATCGCTCTTCTGCAAGCTCCTGCCCGTCGAGGCGGCCCGCCGCACGGCGATCGCCCAGACGGGAATGGGACTGCGCGAGGCGCGCTTCTACGCCGAGCTCGCGCCGCTGCTCTCGTTCCGCGTTCCCCGCGCGCATGTCGTCCGCTACGACGAGGGCGACGGCAGCTTCGTCCTCCTGCTCGAAGATCTGAAGGCGAAGGGCTGCACCGTCTCGAGCGGTCCCGAGAGCGTTTCGACCGGCGAAGCGGCGACCGTCCTCGAAGAGCTGGCGGCGCTGCACGTGCGCTTCGAAGATCTCGCGCGACGTCGCCGCGAGGCGGCCTTCGTCTCGCCCCCCGATCCGCCCTCGGACTACGGCTCGACGCGCCTTGCCTACGCCCTCGCGAACCACCGAGAAGGCATCAGCGACGCCTTCGCCGAGGCTGCGCGCCTCTACATCGATCACCAGGAAGCACTCCACGCACTCTGGTCGGCGGGGCCCGCGACCGTGATCCACGGCGACTGCCACATCGGCAATCTCTTCTTCGATCACGGCCGCACGGGGCTTCTCGACTGGGGCATGATCGTCGTCTCGACCCCGCTGCGCGACGTCAGCTACTTCCTGCAGATGGCGCTCTCGGTCGAGGATCGGCGCGGCGAAGAGCGGCGTCTGCTGCGGCACTATCTCGAGGCGCGCCGCGCGCTGGGCGGCGCGAGCTTCGATCCCGACGAGGCCTTCCGCAGCTATCGGATCCAGGCCGCCTATCTCGCGCCGGCCTCGTGCCAGGTCGTGACGCTGCCCGCCGACGTGACCCCCGCCCGCCGGCGATTCGCGGCGGCGTTCCAGGCCCGGGCCGAAGCGGCGATCGAGGATCTCGAATGTTGCGAGGCCGTTCGCCAGGCCGCGGGAATCTGACGGGCGCCGACGATCGACTCCCGCCTCCGTTCGCTCATCCCCATCCAGTGATCAAATAAGGAAAGCAATCATGAAGACGGGAACTCACACGCTCCTCGTCGTTGCGGCATGCCTCGTCGCATCCGCTCTCGTCGGCCTCGCGCTCCTCGGCGGCTGGGCACCCATCAGCGCGGCGCAGATCATCGATTCGGACGCCTGCGAGAAAGCTTGCTACGCGCAGGAGGCAGCGTGCACGGACGCGTGCGGGACGCACACCAATCCGGTCGAGTGCGACGGCGAGTGCCGCGACGAACTCGAGGATTGCCGGCGGGAGTGCCGCTGATCGGCCGGCACGCGGACGCCGGGAGGCCGGCGAGGCGGGACGGCGATCAGGTGCCGCAGAAGGTCCGGTAGGGGGCGCTGTCCGCGGGGGCCGGCTGGGTATACGCCTCGAGCTCGGGGCGCTCGTCGAAGGGCCGAGTGATCACGTCGAGCAGCGCGTGGAGCGGTTTCAAGTCGCCGTCGGTGGCCGCCGTGAGCGCGTACTCGACCTGGTGATTGCGCGGGATGTAGAGCGGATTGACGCGATCCATCGCCTCGGCGACGACCTGGCGTTCGTCCGCGCTCGTCGGGAGCCCTGCGCTCCACGCCGGGGCCCATGCGTCGAACACGTTCGGATCGCCAAACAGCGAGCGCACGGGCGCTGCGTCCCCCCGCACCGCGTCGGAGAGGCGGCGGAAGAAGAGCGTGTGGTCCACCTGCTGCGCTTCGAGCAGGGCAGGGACGCCGTCGACGAAGGGCGAAGTGTCGAGGGCGTTGGCCTCGGCAAGGGCGGTCTCCGTGGCGTCGATAGCGTCGGTCGCGAGTCCGAGCTTCGCGCACATGCCCCGCCGCCACGCGGCGAGGTAGCGCTCGCCGAAGCGCTGGAGCGCTGCGGTCGCGAGCGCGACGGCGCGCTCCTCATCCGCGTCGATCAGGGGCAGCAGGGCTTCCGCCAGGCGCGCCAGGTTCCACTGCAGGACGCGTGGCTGGTTGCCGTACGCATAACGCCCGCCGTGGTCGATCGAGCTGAAGACGGTCGCAGGATCGTGGCGATCCATGAACGCGCAGGGGCCGTAGTCGATCGTCTCGCCCGAGATCGTCGTGTTGTCGGTGTTCATCACGCCGTGGACGAAGCCGACGTGCATCCAGCGGGCGACGAGCGCGGCCTGCGCTGCGACTACGCGCTCGAAGAACGCGAGATAGGGTTGGCTCGCGCCGGCGGCGCCTGGGTAGTGGCGGGCGATCGCGTGATCGGCGAGACGGCGGAGCAGGTCGCGATCCCCCTTTTCGGCGGCCTCCGCCGTGTGGGCCGCGGCGTACTCGAAGCTGCCGACCCGCAGGTGGCTGGCGGCGACGCGGACCAGGACGGCCCCGGGGAGCGGTGTGTCGCGGGCGATCGTCTCGCCGGTCGCGACGACGGCGAGGGATCGCGTGGTGGGGATTGCGAGGGCGTGCATCGCCTCGCTGATCAGGTATTCGCGCAGCATCGGCCCGACCGCGGCCTTGCCGTCGCCGCCGCGGGCGAAGGGCGTTCGACCGGATCCCTTGAGGTGGACGTCGAAGCGCCGTCCCCGTGGATCGAGGAGCTCGCCGAGCAGCAGCGCGCGGCCATCCCCGAGGCGCGGCGAGTAGCCGCCGAACTGGTGGCCCGCATAGGCCATCGCGATCGGCGTCGAGTCCTCGGCCACCGCGTTGCCCACCAACAGCGCGACGCCCTCGCGAGACGCCAGAGCTTCCGCGTCGAGCCCGAGCTCGGCCGCCAGGCGGGTGTTCAGGATCAGCAGCTCGGGCGCGGGAACCCGGGCCGCGCGCCAGGGCTCGTAAAGACCCTTCAGGTCGCGGGCGTAGCGGTCTTCGAAACGGAAGAGGGGGGTCGCGCTGCCCATGGGCCGAGGCTAACGGCTGTCCATCTGCTGCGCTCGTGGTCAGATCGGGCGCCGCTCGAGGGGTTCGATCCCGCTCGTCATGGCGGCCAGATCCTCGCGGATCGTGCGCGCGGCGAGCAGCGAGTGGACGACCGCCCAGAGCGACGCCGCGGCTGTCACGAGCAGCGAATAACGGACCGCTTCGTCGCCGAAGCGCGAGCTGAGCCCGTCGTTCAAGGCGCCGACCACGAGCGGTGCGATTCCAAGCCCGATCAAGTTCATCGTGAGCAGGACGAGGGCTGCCGCCTGGGCACGCATCCGAATGCGCGCGATCCCCTGGACGACCGAATACGAGGGGCCGACGAAGAAGAGCGAGAAAACCATGGCGGGCGCGTAGCCCGCCAGCGCCAGGGCCGGGGTCGGTGCGAAGAGAAAGACGCCGAGGAGCGGAATCGCGAGGACGCCGCCGATTGCCGGAATCCAGGCCAGCAGGCGCGCATCGCGCTGGCCGAAGCGATCGGCGAAGTGGCCGCCGAGAAAGGTCCCGAGTCCCCCGCCGATTCCCTGGACGAGGCCCATCCACAGGCCGGTTTCCGCGAGCGACATGCCATGCACGCGGATCAGGAACGTGGGGCCCCAGATCGTGCAACCGTAGGCGGCGAAGACGTAGAACCCGGCGGCCAGGCTGACGTGACGAAACGTCGGCCTCGCGAGCATGTAGGAGACGACCTCGCGAAAGCGCGGGAACTCGGCCCCTTCGGTCGAATCGTCCCTCAGAAGATCCGAAGCGCCGCGCAGCGGCTCGCGGAGCGTGAGCCGGGTCAGCAACGCGGCCGCGAGACCCGGGAGACCGACGACCATGAAGGCCGTGCGCCAGCCGAAGGTCTCGCCGATCCAGCCGCCGGCGATGAAGCCAATCATGACCCCGACGTTGCCGCCCATATTGAAGACCGCGAGCGCAGTCGCGCGGCGATGGGGCGGAAAATAGTCGGAGATGAGCGAGTGGGCCGCGGGGTTCAGCGCGGCCTCGCCGATGCCCACGCCGACGCGGGCCACCGCGAGCTGCGCGAAATTTCGCGCCAGCCCGCAGGCCGCCGTCATCGCGCTCCAGACCACCACGCCCCAGACGATCACGTTCCGGCGGCTCCCGCGATCCGCGAAGCGCGCGATGGGAACGCCGGCGGTCGTGTAGAAGAGCGCGAATGCGAGACCCGCGAGCAGTCCCATCGCCTTGTCCGAGGCGTGGAACTCCTGCTTGATCGGCTCGAGCAGGACGGCCAGGACCTGGCGGTCGATGTAGTTGATGACGTACAGGAGCACGAGCAGCCCGAGCGCGTAGCGCGCATGCTGCCGATCGAGGGGCTTCGTCTCGTCGGGCACTATTCGAGCGCCAGCGCGATTCCGCGTCGAAGGCGATCCGACTCGGCGGGCTCGAGGGGCAGCGTCGGCGGCGGCGGACCCCAGGGCGTGTCCGTGCCGTGGCGGTCGCTCGGCGCACCACGCGGGATCAGGTGGACATGGATGTGGGGCGCGGCATTGCCGAGCACGGCGTAGTTGACGCGCGGCGCTCCGGTCGCCTTGCGGATCGCCAGACCGGCGCGCCGGACGTCCAGCATCAGGCGCGTCAATTGCTCCGGCGAGAGCTCCTCGAGCTTCTCGGCGTGCTCGTGAACCGCGAGCACGCAGCGCCCCGGAAACTCGCGATCACCGTAGTGCGCCAGCGCGCCGGACGCGAGGTTCGCGATCACCTCCCCGACCTGGAAGCCGCAGACTGCGCAGCGGTAGCTCTCCTGCTGATCCACCTCGTGATCTCCTCGTCTGGCGGTCGCCTCGCGCGACGAGCGGAGTCTAACGAGCGGAACACGGTCCAGGCGAAGCTCGGCGTCGGGATAGGACGCCGGGCGAGTCCGAATCAAGGCTGCGAGTCAACGGCCAAGCACGAGCTCGATTCCATCGATGATCAGCTGGAGCTTCGCCTGCGAGAGTCTGCCAACGCGATCCGTGAGTGTCGACTCGTCGACGGTCACCACCTGAGAGACGTTCGCAACCGAGTTCCTGTCGAGGCCCGTTGCCTTCGCCTCGAGCAGCACGTTGCCCGGCGCATCCACCCATTTGAGACGACTTGTCACTGCGACGCACATCACCGTCGAGATCCGGCTGCGATTGAATGCATCGGACTGAACGACCACGACGGGGCGACGAAACCCTGGCCCTGATCCAATAGGCGCATCGAGATCCGCCCACCAGACCTCTCCCTGCGCGATCACCAGTCGACTCGCTTCAGCGTGCGCCGCGCCGCCGCAGGGGCGAAGTCGTCTCGCACCTCACCCGCGGCCGCGACGACTTCATTCAGCGCCTCGGTCACGCGGTCATCTGCGTGCCGAGCGACGAACTCTCGAAGCGCGTGGCTGTAGAGCTGGCTCCGGGATTTCTTCAGTCGCTTCGCGAGACGTTCGGCATCGGCGAAGATATCGTCGGGAACCGAGATTGCAGTTTTCATGCCAAAAGTATGAACGGGGACTTCGGCCTGTCAACCCGAGCCCGAGGAGTCACGGGAGACCTCCGCGATTTCGCGGTCGCGCATCGCGGTTCCTGGGGACCGGCTTTCGACTACCCGAGAGTCAACGGGCTCCCCGCGGCGGGCATGAGATCAGCGATGAACGAGATCGTCTCCGGCTCCGCGTTCGCCGCCGCAATTTACTCCCGAACGGCGTCCAGGCTGCACGTCGCCGACTGAAACTCGCTCGCAGCGCGGCTCATCGAAATTCCGTACAAGAGAAACCGGAGAGCAACAGGTGCAAACATGACGTCCGCCAAAGAAAAACTCCCGAAGAGCCATTCTCCGTTCGCTCCGTATCGACTACGACATTCTGACCAGATCTGATCAACCCGATCGATTTGCTTGCAACACGACGCGGACAGGTCCGTCGACTCGCGTGTCTGCCTCGCGCGGATGTTGAGTGGCAGATCGACTCGAATCGCCTCGAAGGGAATCGCGCTTTCTCGCTCGAAGAAACGACCACGCTCGTAACGACCACGACGAGTAGTTTCTATTGGCGATTACCAGTCGGTAGCCATCATTCGTCATGCCTGCCCCTCGAGAGATTGACGGAAACCACGACCCTGTCGCCTCGCGCGACGAGCGGAATCTAACGAGCGGGAGGCGATCCATGCGAAGCTCGGCGTGCGCTTTGGGATGGAGTTCCCGGCCGGACTTGTCAGGGCGATCGGCTGGGGGGACGGGGCCGGGCGCTTGACGGTGGAGACGCGCGCGGCATGCTTGGCCGCGGCGCCCGGTGAAAATCAGGAGTACGCAATGGGAAACGAGTCGCTGGGGGATATCCGGGTCGTCACACCGGAAGAGCACTGGGCGCATTTCGCCCGCGCATGGGTCGCCCTCAAGACCTACACCTATCTCGGCAAGCGCACACCGTCGATGGACGCCGGGGTCGACCGCGAGACCATGCCGCTTCGCCACGACATGCGGAACTCGACGGGCGGCATCATGGCGGCACCGCTCTGCCTCGCGGCGCCCGAGCCGTTCTGGCTCGACGACGAATGTGTCCCGGCGCCCGTGACCATGAGCTACGACATCCTCGACCCGGCCCGCGACGTGAAGCGCCTCGAGGTCCTGCGCGAGGTCATCTCGATCGGGCGCCAGATGGGCTTCAGCCGCTCGCGGATCGTCGATGCCGACGACCACGGCCGCGTGATCGCGCTCTCGTCGGGGAGCGGCGTCAGTCTCGGGGACGTGCCTCCGGGCTTCGAACCGATCGAGAATCCCGTCACCGAGCTCGCGGACTCGCCGGACCTGCCGCCGCTCCGAGTCGTCTTCGGGATCAAGCCCGCTCCGGGCGGCCAGCTCCAGATCGAGAAAGTCACCCCGGCGATCGCGTCACCGCACTCGGCGCTGCATCTCGGCGCCATCAACATCGCGCTCGAGGCCGCAGCCATGGATGCGCTCGAGCGCGCGACGGGCACCCGCGACTTCCAGGTCGAGCAGTGGAGCGTGATGATGGTGAAGCCGGGTTATGCGGGTCCGTTCTACGCGCGCGCGAATGTCATCGGCGCAAAAGGCCCGCGTCCGGGGATCGAGGCCATGATGACGGACGAGGGCGCGAAGGGTCGGATCATGGCGACGGCGTCGGCGGCCTTCCGGCGGGTCTAGAAATCCGCCTCCTAGAAATCCGCCTCCTAGAAATCCGCGTAGTAGGTGCTGACCGGGTCCTTGGAGAGATGGCGAGTGAAGTGGCCCCATCCGCCGGCTTCCGCGACGCCTCGCTGATAGCGCTCGTGATGCGCGCGCGAAGTCCATGACTCGATCAACGAGAACTCCGCGGCATCGTCCAGGCCGCGACAGATGCGCACCGATTCGCAGCCGTCGACCTTGGGCAGATAGACCTTGACCTCTTCCATGACCTTGGCGATCTCGTCGATCGACTCCGGCTTCGCGACGAGATGGACGATGAGCGTGATCGACATGAGCGACTCCTGATGCGCCTGGCTCCTGATCCACCTGGAGGGGCGGCCAGGAGTCAGTCTGCCAGACTTGCATCTGTCCGGCATCGCTCCATCCTCGCGAGCGGTAGAGCCCTCGATCATCGCGGTGATGCTGCCGCGGTGGTCTGTGCTTCCGAGGTGCCCGTGTACGACATGCTGAGACGCTTCCGGTTCACGATCCTGCTCGCTTGCCTCGCGACCGGCTGCTCCAGTCTGGGATCAGACTCTTCGACCTGCCCCTGCTCGACCCGTGCCGCTCGCGAGCAGGCGCCGG
>JANMTD010000410.1:0-20426 GCA_031390075.1 Deltaproteobacteria bacterium
GCCTCGCGCTCAAGGCGTTCGGCCATACGTCGGCGTACGACGCAGCGATCTTCCAGTGGCTCGGCGACAACGACCCCGAGATCCCCGCGCCGACCTTTCCGGACCGGCTCTTCATCTCGCTCGAGAAGGCGGAGACGCTCCGCTACGGCGAGAACCCGCACCAGCAGGCCGCTCTCTACGGCCGCTTCTCGGAGATCGCGGAGCTGCTCCACGGCAAGGAGCTCTCCTACAACAACCTGATCGACGCCCAGGCGGCCCTCGCCCTGATCGCCGACTTCATGGCACCGGGGGGGATGGCGCCGGGAGCTGCGGGCTCGAGTCCCGCCGTCGTCGCGATCCTGAAGCACAATACGCCCTGCGGTGTCGGCGCGGGTTCGACGCCCCTCGAGGCCTACGAGCGCGCCTTCGAGACCGATCCCGAATCGCCCTTCGGCGGCATCATCGTCTCGAGCCGTCCCTTCGACCTCGCCCTCGCCGCAAAGGTCGACGAGATCTTCAGCGAGGTCCTGATCGCCCCGGGCTTCAGTGACGAGGCGCTCGCGCTCCTGAAGAAGAAGAAGAACCGCCGCCTGCTGCGATTCGACCGGGACAAGATCGACACTCAACAGCTCGAGCTGCGCCGGGTCTTCGGCGGCCTGCTCGTGCAGCAGGCGGATCCCGCTCCCGACGAGGTCGAGACCGCGAAGCTCGCGACGAAGCAGGCTCCGACCGACGCCCAGCGCCGCGCCCTCGAGTTCGCCTGGCGCGTCGTGAAGCACGTGAAGAGCAACGCCATCGTCTTCGCCGCCGAGAACCGCACGCTGGCGATCGGCGGCGGGGCGACGTCGCGGGTCGACGCGGTGCATGCGGCGGCGGCGAAGGCGGCGCGGGTCGGGATCTCGCTCCAAGGGGCGGTGCTCGCGAGCGACGCCTTCTTTCCGTTTGCGGACGGGCTCGAGACCGCGGTCTCGGCGGGGGCGGTCGCCGTCGTGCAGCCGGGCGGATCGAACCGCGACGAGGAGGTGATCGCGGCGGCCGATCGCCTCGGCATTCCGATGCTGATGACCGGGACACGTCACTTTAGACATTGAGCTGGCGGCGCCCGACATTGAGCGGGCAGAGGGAATGGACGCTTGAGGGTTCTCGTCATCGGCAGCGGCGGACGCGAGCACGCGCTCGCGTGGAAGCTCGCGCAGAGCGATCGGCTCGAGCGGCTCCACGCCGCGCCCGGCAGCGCTGCGATGGAGCCGCTCGCGGTCTGCCATCCGGAGATCAAGGCGAACGACCTCGCGGCGATCGTCGCCCTCGCGCGCCGCGAGTCGATCGAGCTCGTCGTCGTCGGGCCCGAAGATCCGCTGACGGCGGGACTCACCGACCGCCTGCGCGAGGTCGGAATCGCGACCTTCGGACCCTCGGGCCACGCCGCACAGCTCGAGGGCAGCAAGGCCTTCGCCAAGGCGTTCATGCAGCGCCACGCCATTCCCACCGCGGGCTATGCGACCTTCGACGACCCCGCCTCGGCCCACGCCCACGTCGACGCCCTCGCGCGGCCCTGTGTCGTGAAGGCCGACGGCCTCGCGGCGGGGAAGGGCGTCGCGATGTGCACCGCTCCCGCCGACGCCCATACCGCGATCGACGAGATGATGTCCCAGCGGCGCTTCGGCGACGCCGGGCGCCGCGTCGTGATCGAGGAGTGGCTCCAGGGCGAAGAGGCTTCGTTCTTCGCGATCTCCGACGGGAAGCGCATCGTGATGCTCGCCGCCGCCCAGGACCACAAGCGTGTCGGCGACGGCGACGTGGGCGAGAACACGGGCGGCATGGGCGCCTATTCGCCCGCGCCGGTCGTCACGGATTCCGTCGAGAAGAAGATCCTCGAGCGCATCGTGCATCCGGTCATTCGCGGCATGGCGCGCGAGGGACATCCCTATCAGGGCGTGCTGTTCGTCGGGCTCATGATCGATGCCGCGGGTGATCCGTACGTGATCGAGTTCAACGTGCGCTTCGGCGATCCGGAGACGCAGGTGCTGATGGTTCGGATGGAGAGCGATCTCCTCCCGCTGCTCGCAGCGGCGGCCCGCGGCGAGCTTGCAGACGAGACCGCGATCGAATGGGGTGAGGCGGCGGTCTGCGTCGTGCTGGCCTCCGGCGGCTACCCGCGGTCGTACGCGACGGGCAAGCGGATCACGGGCCTCGACGATCTCGGCCCGGACGTCCCGGCTGGCTCGCTCGTCGTCTTCCACGCGGGCACGCGGCGGTCGGCCGATGGCCGCGACTTCGAGACGGCGGGGGGACGCGTGCTCGGCATCACGGCGCGGGGGAATTCGGTGGCCGAGGCCTGCGAGCGGGCCTACCGCGCGGTTTCGAAGCTGGAATTCGAGGGCAGGATCTTCCGCCGCGACATCGCCGCGCGGGCGCTTCGGCGTTAGTCGAGCAGCGCATGGACCCCCGCTCTGCGACTTCCGCTCCCGGTCCGGCCGACCCGGCCACACTCCCCGAGGCCGCACTCGACGCGGCGGTGGCGCAGCTCGCTCGGGACGGCGTGATCGCGTATCCGACCGAGACGGTCTGGGGTCTCGGGACCTGCGCGGATCGCCCGCGTGCGACCCTGCGGCTCTTCGCCTGGAAGCGGCGCGCCGAGCACCAGCCCCTCGCCGTCCTCGTCCGGGACCTCGACGCGGCGGTCGAGCTCGGATGCGAGCTCGATCCGATCGCACGCCGATTGGCGGCGCAGTTCTGGCCCGGGCCGCTCATGCTCGTCGTGCGCTGCCGCGGTCGCTTCGCGCCGGGGGTCGCGCGGGGCGACGGGGCGATCGGGATTCGCTGCAGCCCGCATCCGGTCGCCCGGGCGCTCTGCTTCCGACTCGCGCGCGAGGGCCTCGGCCCGCTCACGTCGACGAGCCTCAATCGGAGCGGGGATCCGCCCGCCGGCAATCTCGCGCAGGCCGAGCTTGCGCTCGTGCGGGGCGGATCCGATCGGATGGAATCCCTCGAGCATCCCCTGCTGGTCGCGCCTTCGGGTTACGATGCCGGGGCCAGCGCACCCAGCACGGTCGTCGACTGCACCCAGTCCGTTCCCGAGATCCTGCGGGAGGGCGCCCTGCTGCGTGCGGTGATCGAGCCCCTCTGGTCCCGAAGAGGGTCCTGAAGAGGGTCGCGATGAGCTGCCGTGTGAATCAGCCTGAGGAGATGTGGGTCCGATGACCGTTGCCCGTCCGTTCCGAGCCGTTCGCTACGACACCCGGCGTGTCGACCTGTCGGCGGTGATCGTGCCGCCCTACGACGTGATCGCCGCGGACGAGCGCGCGAGCTTCTTCGATCGCGATCCCCACAACGCGATCCGCTTCGAGCTGACCCGCGACGTCGCCGACGAGGCCGCGGCGGATTACGCCTGGGTGCGCGGCACCTTCGACGCCTGGCTCGCCGACGGCGTCCTGGTGCAGGATCGCGAGCCCGCCTACTACGTGATGGGCCAGCGTTATGTGGCGCCGTCGGGCGACAGTCTCGAGCGGATCGGCTTCTTCGCGGAGCTCGCGCTCGAGGAATACGACGCGCGGGTGGTGCGTCCCCACGAAAGGACTCTCGCCGGACCCAAGGCCGATCGCTTGAAGCAGCTGCGCGCCGCCGAAGCGAATCTGTCGAGCGTGTTCCTGCTCTACGAAGATCCGCAGGACGAGCTCGGGAGCGAGCTGGCGAAGGCCCTCGACGAATCCCTGATCGGCCGCGCGCGCGACGGGGCAGGGGTCGACTACCGCCTGGCGCGCGTGACGGCGACGCCAGCGATCCAACAGATCCAGCGTTTTCTCGCGGCGCGCCCGAGCGTGATCGCCGACGGCCATCACCGCTACGAGACGGCCCTCGAATACCGCCGCGAGATGCGCATGCGTCAGGGCGACCGCGCCGACGCCCCGTGGCAATCGACGATCGCCTATTTCGCCAACGCCTACGCGCGGGGGAGCCTGCTGCTGCCGATCCATCGCGTGATCGCGCGTCTTCCCGCGCCCTCGGAGGACGAGTGGCGCAAGCGCCTGCCCGATTGGAAGGTGACGCGCCTGCCGCGGACCTCGCTCGAGCGGATCGACGCGTTTCTCGCCGAACACCTCTCCCCGCTCGCGGATCGACCAGCGTTCGTGGCGGAGCCGGCGGGCGGGGATCCGTTGCTGCTGCAGCGCGCGGAGGCCCTCGGCGAGGGGCTGATGGTGCGGATTCTCGAGAGCGAGATTCTCGCTGCCGTCTTCGGCCTCGATGGCCAGGCGATCCGCGACGGCGCGGTGCTTTTCCCGAAGAGTGCGAAGCGCGCGGCGCAGGAAGTCCGGGAAGGCGAGGGCACCGTCGCGCTGTACCTGAATCCGACCTCGCCCGAAGCGGTCTTCCACGCCACGGCGAAGGGCGACGTGATGCCCCAGAAGTCGACGTTCTTCTATCCGAAGGTCCCGACGGGCATGGTCTTCCGGGATCACCGCCCGTTCGGGTCCCGGCCCTCATGAGCGCCCGTCCGCCCCGGCGCCGCGGCCGGCCGACGGCGCTCTCCGACGTGGTGAGCCAGGTGCTCGGCGACCTCGGTCTCGATTCCGTCGCGAAGGCCCACCGGATCGGGCAGATCTGGCCTGCGGTCGTCGGTGAGCAGATCGCGGCCCATTGTCGGCCGGTCGGCATCCGCGGCGAGGTGCTCGAGCTCGCGGTCGAGAGTCCGGTCTGGTCCCAGCAGCTCCAGCTGCGCAAGCCCGAGATCCTCGCGGCCCTCGCGCGCGAGCTCGGTGCCGATGCGCCGCGCGAGCTTCGCTTCCAGGTCGGCTATGTTCGACCGCGCTGACACCCATCTCACCGACCGGCGGCAGGGAAATCCGATGCAGACCGAACAGCCGAAGGGAACCCCGGCCGCGCGGGAACCGCGGGCAGCCGCTGGGCGCCGATGCGACCTGTGTGGCAACGAGGTCGTCGCGGTCCGCCGTGTCGCCCTCGACCGGGAATACGACCGGCTCCAGCTGGCCCACAAAGAGCTCTACGCCTGCGAGCCCTGCTTCGAGGCGAAGGAGCAGCGCCGCCTCGGGCTTCATAATCGGCGCTGAAGATCGGACCGGCCGGTTGCCTGGTTGACCCGGGGCGCCGGTTTTCCTAATGTGCGCGCCTGCTTATACGGGGCCTCGCCGCTGGTCGCTGGTGGAAGGTGCCGTGCTCGAGAGAGGAAACGAACGAGATGGTCAAGATCCGGATGATGCGCATCGGCTCGAGCAACAATCCCTTCTATCGCGTGATCGCGATCGACGAGCGAAAGCCGCGCAACGGACGTCCTCTCGAGTTCCTCGGGACCTACGACCCGAAGGTGAACCCGCCCGCGTTGAAGCTCAACCTCGAGAGCATCGACGGCTGGCTCGCGAAGGGCGCCCAGCTCTCGTCGACCGTCGGCAGCCTCGTGCGCAAGCTTCGGCGAGCAGGAGTCCCGGCAAATGGCTGAGCGCGGGCGTGATTCGGCGGAGCTGATCGGTTTCCTGGCCAAGGCGCTCGTCTCCGAGGCCAACGAGGTCGAGGTGATCGTCGAAGAGGACGGCGAGCTGATCGAGCTCGAGACGGCCGACGACGATCGCGGGCGCGTGATCGGGCGCCAGGGGCGTGTGGCCAAGGCGCTGCGCGCGATCCTGAACGCCACCGCCGACGGCGCGGGCGCGCGACTCGACATCGTCGACTGAGGGTCGACTGAGGGTCGACTGAGATCTGACGGGCTCGTCGCTGATCTGTGACGGAATCTGACGGACGGGTCGACCCGCGCAGGCGGATCGCTTCAAACCCGGTTTCGCGTCTTCCGCTCCGGTTGTGTGGTCGTGCATGAATCCCTCCTCTTCCATCGCCTCCCGAATCGTGATCGGTGAGATCCTGGGCGCGCATGGCCTGCGCGGCGAGGTCCGTGTCCGGGTCACGGGCGATTCCGCCGAGAACATCCTCGAGTCCGAGGCGCTCTGGCTCGCACGCCGGCCCGAAGATCCGACGCCACGGCGCGTCTCCGTCTGCGGGGGCGGGCCCGGCCGTGTCGGCGAGGTCCGGCTTCGATTGCAGGGCATCGAGGATCGGGACGCGGCGGAGGCGCTCAGGGGCCTGCGTCTGATGACCGAGACGAGCGCGCTGCCGAAGCTCCCGGATGGCGAGTTCTACTGGCACGAGCTCGTGGGCTGCCGTGTCGAGTCGGAGGCGGGACTCGCGGTGGGTGTGGTGCAGGAGATCTGGGCGACCGGGGCCCACGACGTGCTCGTGGTCGTCGACGCGCTGGGCGTCCGGCGTCTCGTTCCGACGGCGGCTGCGCTCATGAAGACCATCGACCTCGCGGCCCGCCGCATCGTCGTCGCCGACCTGCCGGGTCTGCTCGACGCGGTCTCGTGAGGTCGCAATCGTGCTCCGGATCGACGTGCTCACGATCTTTCCCGACCTCTTCGGGCCATTCTTCGAGACGGCTTTCGTCGCCCACGCCCGCCGGCTGGGCGCGCTCGAGATTGCCGCCCACGACCTGCGCGACTGGACGACCGACCGCCACCGGTCCGTCGACGACTCGCCCTACGGCGGGGGGGCCGGGATGGTGATGACCCCCGAACCCCTGGTCACGGCCATCGAGGCGCTCGCCGGGCCGAAGGGGCCCGAGCGAAGGGCCCGGGTCGTCTACCTCTCGCCCCAGGGCCAACCGCTCACACAGGCCCACCTCGAGGCGATCGCCCGGGACGAGGCGCTCCTTTTCGTCTGCGGGCGCTATGAGGGGGTCGACGAGCGGGTCCTCGAGCTGGCGGTCGACGAGGAGCTCTCGGTCGGCGACTACGTCCTGTCCGGGGGCGAGCTGCCGGCGATGGTCGTGATCGAGGGGCTGGTCCGGCTGCTGCCGGGGGTGCTCGGAAATCCCGACTCGATCGAGACGGAATCGTTTCGGGGGGGCGCCGTCCTGGAAGGTCCGCATTATACTCGGCCGCCCATTTACCGGGGCCTTTCGGTGCCCGAGGTGTTGCGGTCGGGCGACCATGCTGCGATCGCCGCCTGGCGCAAAAGAGAGGCCCAATCCCGGACGCTCGCGAGACGACCCGACCTGCTGCGAGGGCCGGCGCGAGCCACCGAAACGGAAGCGAAAGAAACGCCTCTGTAGAACTAGAAAGTGAACCGGAAAGAGAACCGGAAAGTGAACCGGTCGGCTCCGGTCGATCCGAATCCGTCACAGGTCGCGACCCGTCGCGACAGGAGAGTACGATGCGAACCCTGGATTTCGTCGAGAAACAGACCCTGCGCCGGGATCTGCCGCCCTTCAAGGTCGGTGATACGGTCGTCGTCCACGCGAAGGTTCGCGAAGGCGACAAGGAGCGCATCCAGGTCTTCCAGGGACTCGTGACCCGGCGCCGCGGCGCCGGCGCGGGCGAGACCTTCACCGTGCGAAAGATCTCGAGCGGTGTCGGCGTCGAGCGCATCTTCCCGGTCCAGTCGCCGCTGGTGACGAAGCTCGAGATCAAGTCGCGCGGTTTCGTGCGCCGCTCGCGCCTCTACTACCTGCGCGATCTGTCGGGCAAGAAGGCCCGCCTGCACAGCAAGGTGCGCGATCTCTCCGGACTGATCTCCGAGGAGGAGGGCGAGACGATCGCGAATGCGAGCGACCTCGACGAGGCGGCTCCGATCGTCGAGGAAGCGGCGACCGAGACTCACGCCACGGAGGCCACGGACGGCGCGGAAGGCGACCTGAAGGGCAAGGCACGCAAGAAGGCGAAGGCCGAGGAGAAGGCGAAGCGCCTGGTCGTGCTCGAGGCCGAAGCGAAGACGCGGGCCGAGAAGAAGGCGCGTGAGGCCGAAGTGGCGGCGAAGGCCGAGGCCGCGGCGAAGGCCGAAGCGGAAGCGAAGGCCGCCGAGACGCCGACCGAATAACGATCAGAACGCGGACTCCCAGTGCTCGATCGACCAGCGCGCCTCTTCCGGCGCGCTGGTCGTGTTTTGGGCCTCTGCGCGATCCGCAGGCCCTGCGCGGAGCACGCAAGTCACGACGTCGAAGCGGTGTCGGAGCGCCCCTCGCGCCTCCGGCGGGCGGCTCGCGAGCCAGGCGTGTGCCCCGTGGCGCAGCCGTCGCTGCTTGCGCGGATCGACTGCTTCTGCGGCCTGGCCGTGGCCTGCGCCGCGCCGCGACTTCACCTCGACGAACACGAGCACGGATCCGCGCCGCACGATCAGATCGAGCTCGACGCGATCGGCGCGGACGTTGCGTGCGACGATGCGATAACCTCGCGCCTCGAGATGCCGAGCCGCGGCGTCTTCACCGAGGCGCCCGAGCGACGCGCGGCTCTCGTCTCGCGATCCGTTTCGGGGTGGAAGTCGGGGTCGAATCAAGGCGTTCGCAGGCCTCGCCCGCGTCCGGGTCGGTTCGCGGGGTACTCGGGGTGGGACGGCCAGGATAGGGATGGGCACGCTCCACATCGTCGCGACACCGATCGGCAACCTCGAGGACGTGACCTTCCGGGCACTCCGGGTGCTCCGCGAAGCCGATTGGGTGCTCGCCGAGGACACGCGGCGGACCCGCATCCTGCTCGATCATTTCGAGATCGCGAAGACGCCGACCTCGCTCCACGCCCACAACGAAGCCTCCCGCATCGACCAGGTCCTGGCGGCCCTCGCCGAAGAGCGTTCCGTCGCGCTGGTCTCGGATGCCGGAACGCCTCTCGTCTCGGATCCCGGCGCGCGCCTCGTCGCCGCCGTCGCCGCTGCGGGACATCGCGTCGAAGCGGTGCCGGGGGCGTCGGCCCTGCTCTCCGCGTTATGCGTAGCGGGCCTCGACACCCAACAGGTCCTCTTCCTCGGATTCCTGCCCCGCAAGCGGGGCGAGCAGACTCGGCTGATCGAGCGCCAGCGCGGGCGGTCGGAGACGATCGTGCTGTTCGAGTCACCCCATCGCGTCGCGGCGACGTTTGCCGAGCTCGCCCGTGTGCTGGGAGACCGGCCGGCCTGCCTCGCCCGCGAGCTCACGAAGCGCCACGAGGAAGTGCTGCGCGGCTCGCTCTCGGAGCTGGCGGCGCGTTGTGAGGCCGAGCCGCCGCGGGGCGAATGCACGCTGGTCGTGGCCGGGGCCCCGGACGCGGAGGTGCTGGAGACGAGCACCGGATTCGCTGCGGCGACCGATGCGGACATCGATGCGGCCATCGCAGCGGGATTCGGCCGCGGCGAGTCGGTGCGCGATCTGGCGAGTGCGATTGCCGCGAGGACAGGCCGGGCGCGCCGGGACGTCTATGCCCGGGCCGTGGCGCTGCGCAACGACGTTTCGTCTGGACAGGCCGGATTGGACGCCGAGGACAGCCGGGGCGACGTGGGCAGCGCGCCCGTTGGAGCGCGCCGATGACCGCAACGCCCCCGGTCGTGCAGCAGCGGCTTCGACTGCCGACGCTGCTGCGCACGCTGCGCCCCCTTCGCCTGCGACAGGGGATCGCCCAGATCCGCCACGCGCTCTTCGGGATCGCGCCACCGCGGTCGGCCCCGGGCGATGTGCCGCACTGGGCGATCGCCGCGCCCTACACGCCCTGGCTCGCGCCGGCGGCGCACGTGCGGTCATTTGGATCGGGTCGTTTCGAGCTGCTGGCGACGCCCTTCGACGCGCCGAGCGGGGCGGCCTGGTCCACGATCGCCCACGGACCGCTCTTCGCCTATCACCTCCATCAACACGAATATCTGCGCTGCGACGGTGTACATCCCGTCGAGCGCGCTGCGCTGATCTCGGACTGGATCCGAACGCAGCGCGCGGGGATCGGTTGGGACCCGCACCCGACGGGCCTCCGGCTACTCGCCTGGGGCAAGCTCGCGACGACGGCCGGCATGCTCTCGCAGGACGAGCCCCAGCGAGCCGAGCTGCTCCGCTCCTTCGCCGATCAGGGGGAGACCCTGTCGCAGAATCTCGAGGTCCGGCTGCAGGCGAACCACCTGCTCTCGAATCTTCTCTGCGTCGTCTTCGCAGGACTGCTGTGCGAGTCGACCGCGAGCGCCGGATGGCGCCGGCGCGCGGACCTGCTCTGCGACGAGCTCGCAGCGCAGATCCGCCCGGACGGCGGCCACGAAGAGCGCAGCCCGATGTACCACGCGCTGCTGCTCGAGAACGTCCTCGACCTGTTGAATCTCTGTCGCGCCGCGCCGAACCGTGCACCGGATGGGCTTGAGGAGGTGCTCGCCGACGCGGCCGGTCGCATGCTCGGCGCCCTCGAGATCCTCTCGCACGGGGACGGCCGCATCGCCCTCTTCGCGGATTCGGCCTTCGACGTGGCCGCCGAGCCATCGGTGCTGCGCGACTACGCCGAGCGGCTGGGCATCGGCGTCGAAAGGGCTCGTCGCGGCTCGGTCTGCCTTCCCCAGTCGGGTTATGTCCGGCTCGAGTCCGGGGGCTGGCTCCTGATCGCGTCGGTCGCCGCGCCGTCGCCGCCGCACCAACCGGGCCACGCCCACTGCGACGCGCTCGCCTTCGAGCTCTCCCTCGCGGATCGACGCCTCGTCACCGACACAGGCAGCTTCGAGTACGTCGTCGGTCCGCGTCGCCAGGCCGATCGTTCGACCGCGAGCCATGCCACGCTGCAGGTCGATGGCGAGGAGCAGGCCGAGATCTGGGCAGCTCACCGCATCGGCGGGCGTCCCGAGGTCGAGCTCACGGCCTTTAGCGAGTCGGGTGAGGCCGAGGCGACCTGCCGCGGCTGGTCACGCCGCCGCACGCTCCACCGGCGGCATTTTTGCGTCACGGATGCCGGCGTCGAGATCGAGGATTGGATCGATGGCCCGGCGCGCGAGGTTCGGGCCCGTCTTCCGATCGGCCCCGGTTGGGACGTCGAGCTGCAGCTGGACTCGAATCCGCGGGCACTCTGCCGCTCGCTCGAGCAAGCGGGCCTAGCGATTGAGATCGAGCTGCCCGCGGCGTTCGCCTGGCAGCTCGAGCACGGCGCCTATCATCCGAGCTTCGGGCGGGAGCAGGGGCGTCCGATCCTGGTCGGAATCGCCCGCGCTTGCTCGGCGGCGCGCACCCGCTTCCGACGCATCAGCTGACGCGAAAACCAGCGGGGGCCTACGACGGTCGCGCCGCGAGGAGCGCTTCGAAGCCCGCTTCGTCGAGGATCTCGACCCCGAGCTCCGCGGCTTTCTTCAGCTTGCTGCCCGGATCGCTACCGGCCAGGACGTAGCTCGTCTTGCGCGACACCGACCCGCTCGTCTTTCCGCCCGCCGCCTTGATCCGGTGCTCGAACTCTTCGCGCGGCCGGCTGAGAGTGCCGGTCAGGACGAAGCTCTGGCCGGCGAGGGCGTCGCTCTCGGCCTCGCTGGCGGTGCTGCGAGCAGGAGGAGCCTCGATCCGGAGTCCGAGCTCGACGAAGCGGGCGATCTCTTCGCGGTTGTGTGGATCGGCGAGGAAGCTGCCCACGCTTCCCGCGATCGTTCCGCCGATGCCATCGATGTCGCCGATCGCGTCGGCCGTCGCGGCGAGCAGGCGATCGAGGGTTTCGAAGTGGCCGGCGAGCATTTCCGCGACGGTCTCGCCGACATGGCGGATGCCGAGGGCGATCAGGAAGCGGGTGAGCGTCGTGCTCCGCGAGCGTTCGAGGGCGGCGATCAGGTTGGCCGCAGATTTCTCCCCCATGCGCGGGAGGCTGGTCACTTCCTCGACCCGCAGGGCGAAGAGATCCGAGAGACGCCGGACGAGGCCGGCCTCGACGAGCTGATCGACGAGTTTCTCTCCGAGGCCATCGATGTCGAGGGCACCGCGGCTCGCGAGGTGGCGCAGGTTGTTCTTCAGCTGCGCCGGACAATCGAGGTTGGCGCAGCGCGTGACCGACTCGCCCTCGAGGCGGACAGTCTTCGCGTCGCAGACCGGACAACGCTCGGGCAGCTTCGCGCGCACGAGACGAAGGCCCTCGGCCAGCGCCTCGTGCCGGCGGTCGATGCGCACGCGCACGACCTGGGGGATCACGTCCCCCGCTCGTTGGATCACGATGCGGTCTCCGATCCGGATGTCCTTGCGCTCGAGCTCGTCCTGGTTGTGGAGCGAGGCGTTGGAAACCGTGACCCCGCCGACGCGCACGGGGCGGAGTCGCGCGACGGGCGTCAGCGCCCCTGTGCGCCCGACCTGGTACTCGATGTCCTTGAGCACGGTCTCCGCCTGCTCGGGCGGGAACTTGAAGGCGATGGCCCAGCGCGGGGCGCGGGCGACATATCCGAGCTGTTCCTGCGAGGCGAGCGGGTCGACCTTGAAGACGGTGCCGTCGATCTCGACGGGTAGGCGGCCCCGCTCGCCGAGTAGCCGCTCGTGGAATGCGATGGCCTCGTCGGCGCCCAGCGCACGGCCTGTCTCGGCGCTCACGACGAAGCCCCATTCTCGAAGTCGCTCGAGCACTTCGGACTGGCGCGTGATCGAAGCCGGCCGGCCCTCGGCCAGGGCGTAGGCGCGGAACTCGAGGGAGGCGAGCCTTTCGAGGTCGACGTCGTGGATCTGTCGCAGGCTTCCGGCCGCCGCATTGCGCGGGTTCTCGAACGGGCGCAGGCCCGCGCGGCTCCGCTTCTCGTTCAGCTTTTCGAAGCCCGCGAGCGGAAGCACGATCTCACCGCGGATCGACGCGATCGGCGGCGGCTTCTTCGCGGCGAGTCGCTCCGGGATCGAAGCGACCCGGCGCAGGTTCACGGTCACGTCTTCCCCCGTCTGACCGTCGCCCCGGGTCAATCCCTGGACGAAGCGACCGGCCTCGTAGATCAGCTCGATTCCCGAGCCGTCGAGCTTTGGCTCGGCGACGTATTCGATGTCGAGCGCCGTGCCGAGCAGCTTGCGCACGCGCGCGTCGAAGGCGCGCATCTCGTCGGCGCTCATGGCGTTGTCGAGGGACAACATGGGCGATCGGTGGGGCGCGGTCGCGAAACCTTCGGCGGGCTTTGCGCCGATGCGCTGCGTCGGCGAGTCGGGGAGGGCGAGCTCGGGATGGGCAGCCTCGAGGCCCTCGAGCTCGCGCCGGAGCAGGTCGTACTCGCGATCCGAAATCTCGGGGGCGTCCTGCTGGTAGTAGAGCGCGTCGTGCCGGCGAAGCTCGCCCGTCAGCGCATTGATGCGGCGGCGTGCCTGATCTCGATCGGCGTCAGCGGCGCCGGACTCTGCGGGGGCGTCGGACTGGGCGGGGGCGTCGGACTGGGAAGGGCGGCGGGGCACGGCGTTGCGGCGTCTCCTGCGCGTTCAGTTCCGCTTCGGTCCAGATCGGATCCGGGCGGCGCACCACTCCGCCCCATCCCGCTGGTTGGGAATCCCGTCAAGGGCCTTCCACCCTGCGCCGAAGAACTCCCGAGCGGCTCGGCGGACCGAGGGGTGGATCACGATACCACGCCGCGCCCCGAAATTCGGCCCGCGGAGACCCACAGCCAGATGGCCCGTACCGTCCACAGAATTGGCGCCCCTCACGGCAGCGCAGGCTCTGCTCCGCCCGAGCAGGATCCCCAGCGCGAGCTCGACCTAGCCCAGAAGCGCATCGCCGAGCTCGAGTCGGAGCTCGCCCGCCAGGCCCGCATCCGCGCCGAGCTGGTCCACCTCGTGAGCCACGAGCTCCGCACGCCGATCACCGTCATCGCCGGTTTCGGCCGCCTGCTCCAGAGCGATGCACGCGGCGCCTTGAACGAACACCAGCGCCATTTCGTCGACGAGAGCCTGAAGGCATGCCGCCGCCTCGATCGCTTCGTCGGAGATCTGATGGAAGCGGGCAGCGCCGGCGGAACCCCGCTCGCGATCGAGATCGTCGAAGCGGACTTGCACCAGACGCTCCGCGCGCAGCTCGAATCTCTCGCCCCGCTCCTCGACGAGCGTGAGATGAAGGTCGAGCTCCGCCTCGCGCCGTCGCTCCCGCGCTTCGGGTTCGACCCGCGTCGGATCGAGCAGGTGATCACCAATCTCCTGACCAATGCGCTCCGCTATGGCCGGCCGAAAGGGGTCGTCCGCATCGCGACGGCGATCGAGTCCTCCGCGAAGGGCGACCGTTTCGTCGCCGTCTCGGTGGAAGACGACGGTTGCGGGATTCCGGAGAACGACCGCGAGCGCCTCTTCGCGCCCTACGTGCGCGGCGAGGGACAGACGAAGGGAGGCGGGCTCGGCATCGGGCTCGCGATCTGCCGCCGGATCGTCGATTCCCACGGCGGGCGGATCGCCGTCGATTCCGGCGAGCTCGGGGGTGCGCGCTTCGTCTTCGCGCTGCCCATCACAAAGATCACCGCGATCGCCCCGGCCGGGCATGGGGAGCTCTGAAATGCAGTCGCCCGGTCGCCGCATCACCTCGTCCGCCGCGGCCGCGTCCTTCGCGGACGACGAGCGGGTCCGCCTTCCCCGCGTGCTGATCGTCGACGACGCCGACGGGATGCGAAGCTATCTCGCGAGCGCCTTCGAGGCGCGGGGCTTCGAGGTCGATACCTGCGATAGCGGGCGGCGGGCCCTCTCCCTGCTCGAGAGCGGCGCGGACCCGGACATCGTGCTGATGGACGTGATGATGCCCGGCGAGGATGGCCTCGCGACGCTCGTGGTGGTCCGCGAGCGCTGGCCGGCATTGCCTGTGCTCATGATGTCCGTGATCGGGCGGGCGAGCACGATCGTGCAGGCGATGCAATGCGGCGCCAGCGACTACCTGACCAAGCCTTTCGAGGAGGTGGATCTCGATGCCGCCCTCGATCGGATCGGGCTCCACAGCAGTCGGACCGGCCGGCGGGCAGGCATCGAGCGCATACCGCGCGGTCACGCCGGCCAGACCGTCTGGGTCAGCCAGGCGATGCGCGAGATCCGCGGCGTGATCGAGCAGATCGGCGAGACCGACGTCACCGTGCTGATCCAGGGCGAGAGCGGCGTCGGCAAGGAGATCGTCGCCCGCGAGGTCCATGCGGTCTCGAACCGCAGTGGTGGGCCCTTCGTGAAGGTCAACTGCGCAGCGCTTCCGAACGACCTGCTCGAGAGCGAGCTCTTCGGCTACGAAAAGGGCGCCTTCACCGGCGCCGCCGGCCGCAAGCAGGGCAAGTTCGAGCTCGCCGACCACGGCACCATCTTCCTCGACGAGATCGGAGAGATGGGCGCTCCGCTCCAGGCGAAGCTCCTGCAGGTCCTCCAGGATTCGGAATTCACCCGCCTGGGCGGGAATCGCGAGGTCAAGGTCGACGTCCGCATCGTGTGTGCGACCAATCGCTCGCTCGTCGAGATGGTGTCGCAGGGGACGTTCCGGGAGGATCTCTTCTTCCGGTTGAACGTCGTCGCGATCGACATCCCGCCGCTGCGCGAGCGCCGCGAGGAGATCCCGCTCCTTGTCGAGACGTTCCTCGGACGCTATTCCGCGCTGTATGGACGGCCGCTGCGTGGGCTCTCGCAGCGGCTCATCGAGGCCATGAAGCAGTACGCGTTTCCGGGCAACGTCCGGGAGCTCGAGAACATGATCAAGCGCATCGTCGTGCTCGAGAGCGAGGAGCAGGCCCTCTCCGAGCTGGCGCGGCCGAAGGTGACCCGGAGCGAGCGCCGGGCCGAGCTCGACGCGATTCTCGCCGAGATGGAAGAGACGGCGGGCGAGCTCCCGCTGCGCGAAGTGGGCCGGCGATTCGCCCTCGAAGTCGAGCGCGAGGCGATCGAGCACATGCTCGAGTCGACGGGCTGGAATCGCAAGCAGGCCGCTCTCCGTCTGGGCGTCAGCTACAAGACGCTGCTCCAGAAGATCCGGGAGTGCGACGTCGACGCCCGCGGCTAGGCGGCGTCCCGCACGACACGCTCGAGAAAAGCGGACATCTTCCGCGCGAGATCGTCGCGCAGGAAGCCCGCTTCGACCCAGCGCCGCCCGGACTCCGCGCGCTTTTGCGCCTCCTCGGGCCGCGCGATCACCTCCTCGATCGCCGCGACGAGCTGGTCGGCGACTTCGGGATCGATCACGAGCGCACCTCCCGCTTCCGCCATCATGCGCCGGATCTCGCCCTTCGCGGACAGGATCACGGGCCGTTCCTGGGCCAGGAATTCGAAGATCTTCGACGGGATCACCGTCTCGAACACGGGCAGGTCCCGCAGCAGCACGAGCAGCACGTCGATCGACGCGATCCAATCGGGCATCGCGTCCCGCGGTTGCAGGCCGAGCATGTGGAAGTTGCGGAGGCCACGTCTTCCCACCTCGGCCTCGAGCTTCTCGCGGTCCGCCCCGTCGCCGATCAGGACGAACTGGATCTCGGCTCGGGCGGCGAGCTTCTCGGCGACGTCGACGAGGAGCATGAGGCCGTGGGCCAGGCCGAGGGTGCCGACGTAGGCGACTGTGAATCGATCCTGGAGGCCGTGCCGCGCGAGCAGCTCGCGATTCTTCGGCTTCGGCTTGAAGAGCGCCGGATCGATCCCGTTGTACACGAGCTCGATCGTGTCGGCGGCGACGCCGCGCGCCATGATGTGATCACGAAACGTCCGGGTGTTGACCACGATGCCCGCGGCGCTGCGGTAGAGCCACGTCTCGAGCGCTTCGAGGGCAGACAGGATCGGACCCGGTCCGAGCTGCCCGAGCTCGACGACCGACTTGGGCCAGAGATCGCGGATCTCGAGCACGAAGGGCCGTCGCTTCGCCTTCGCGATGATCGCGCCGGCGACACCGACGAAGAACTGCGGGCTGGTGGCGACGACGACGTCCGGCCGTTCGGCTCGCGAGCTCGCGAGAATCGCCGTGAAGGCGAAAAGGAGATAGTTCGCGACCCGGCGCAGGAAGCCGGCATTCGGCGTCAGGTACATCCAGGTCCGGATCACCCGAATCCCGTCGACCGTCTCTTCCTGGATCCAGCGGTTCCGGTAGCCCTTGAAGATCTGGCCACGGGGGTGGTTGGGAACGCCCGTGATGATCGTGACTTCATGGCCGTCCTGCACCCAGCGCCGACAATGTTCGTGGGTTCGATTCGCCGGGGCGTTGACCTCCGGCGGAAAATAATGGGACACGAACAGGATCTTCATCCGACCTCAATTCGGTATGTAGTCTGGCAGGAGCGGCGCGACCTGCGCAGCCAGGTCCTTGAAGCTCGCTTCCGCGGCCTCTTCGGTCTGATCGAATTGGATCGGGACGGTGAAGCGGACGAGGGAGCCGTCGGTGCGGGCGAGCATCGTGCGATCGAGGAACATCCAGAAGATCTTGTGGTGATTGCGCGCGACGACGCGGCCGTTCGACTGGTACCAGAAATACACGAGCGCGCGTTGGGTCCCCTTGGCGATCACGAAGCGCTTGGCCTCGCCGGGGATCGCGAAGTCGATGGGGACCACCTTCGAGTCGATCACGTCCCAGCCGCTGCCGGGGAGGCAGTGCTCGGGCGGATGGATCGCGGCGACTTCGCCCGTATTGCGGTCGCGAGTCTGACGTTCGTGGTAGCTGATGTAGAGGTGCACGCCGGCGTGTGCCTGCTCGTCGATGAAGTTGCAGGAGATGTAGTCGGTGAGCTTCAGGTTGTTCAGGATCTCCTTGTCGAGGATTTCCCGCTCGCCACACCTCCACTCCCCGAGGTCGTTCGGGAACTCGACGAACGAGTTCCGCGCCGGGATGACTTCGTCGTTGCCCATGTACCAAAAGACGTAGCCGTTCAAGCCGAGGAAGAAGAGCGCGACGATGAGCTTGGTCATGGGGCTAACCGTTGCCTTCCGGACCGGGATCGGCGGCGACCCGAGACCCGTCGCCGAGACCCGTTCTGCGGAGCCAGATCTCGATCAGGCGGCCCTCGCCCAGAAGCAGGAAGAAGGCCATGCCGAACGTGATCACGCCCTGGAAATCGTGGATCACACCGCCCGCCGCCTCCTCGCCGAAGTGGTGGGCCAGGTATCCGGTGAGCGCGACCCGGAACGAGTTCACGGCGATCGCGATCGGGATCGTCGAGGCGACGAGCAGGATCTGCAGCCAGAGCACGCCGCGCTTGAAGAAATAGGCGAACACGACGCCGAGCGTGATCAGGGCCATCAGGCTCCGCAGGCCGCTGCAGGCCTCGTGGACGAAGAGTTGCGTGTGGGCGAGGTGGATGATGTTGCCTTCGACCAGTGCCGGGATCCCGATCTGCTGGAGACTCAGGACGGCCACCTTGGCTGCGATCAGCTGGAGCGGGAAGGCGATGGTATTCACCAGCGACTGGGGCAGCGGCACCATCAGGAACAGGAAGAAGAGCGGGAACGCCAGGATCTTGAAGACCTCGCGGCCGAGCACGAGCAGGACGAGGCCGATCAGCGTGAAGATGAAGGCGCTGCGCATCGTCATCAGCTCGGTGCCGAGGCGGCCGATCGCGAGCGAGACGACGCCGATGGCGAGGGGTGCCAGGCCGAGCCACGATCCCTCGATGCGCGCGTCCTGCAGGTCGAAACGCCGCTCATAGGCGAAGTAGAGTGCGAGCGGCGCGATCAGGAAGCCGTGTTGGTAATCCTCGACCGCCGCCCAGTGCTCGACCATGATGCGCAGGATCGGAAAATAGATCCCGAATAGCAGGACGATCATCCCGCAGGTCGCATAGACGAGGAAACGATCGCGCTGTGCGGCGGCGTCTGCCGGACCGGCGGGTCGCGATACGGCGTCGGTCATTGAGGACTGCTCCCGAGCCCCTGCCGGAGATCGCGTTCGAGGATCTCGATGATCCGCACCGCTGCCTGGCCGTCCCAGAGGGCCGGTCGGCGGCCTACCAGCGGCGGGGACGAGAGCTGCTTTTCGATGGCGTCCTCGATGGCCCGGGGATCCGTTCCGACGATCGTGTTCGTTCCTTCGGACACGGTGACCGGGCGTTCGGTGCTGTCGCGCAGTGTAAGGCAGGGAACGCCTAGCGCAGTGGTCTCTTCCTGGATTCCCCCGGAATCGGTGAGCACCATCTGGGCTTCCATCAGGAGCCGCAGGAATTCCAGGTAGCCCAGCGGCTCGGTCATGCGCAGGTTGAGCCGCTCGCCCTGGAGATTCTTCTCGATCGCGTTTCGCGTGCGGGGATGGACGGGAAAGACGACCGGCAGCCGGTCGCCCAGGCGAGACAGAACGCCGAACAGGCGTCGCAGCTGGTCGGGCGAATCCACGTTGCTCGGCCGGTGGAGAGTCAGGACGGCGTAGCGGCCGGGTTCGAGTCCGAGCCGCGACAGGGTGTCGAGCTCCCGCGCGCGCTCGCGGTGGGCGAGCAGCGTGTCGATCATGACGTTGCCGACGAAATGGATCCGCTCGCGGGGAACCCCCTCGCGCAGCAGGTTCGTCTCGGCGGACGGCTCCGTCGTGAAGAGCCAGTGCGACACCGCATCCGTCAGCACGCGGTTGATCTCCTCGGGCATCGAGCGGTCCCAGGAGCGAAGGCCGGCTTCGACGTGGGCGACCGGGATCTGGAGCTTCACGGCGGCGAGCGTCGCTGCGAGGGTCGAATTGACGTCGCCGACGACGAGCACGACATCGGGCCGGCGCTCGATCAGGATCTTCTCGATCGCGACCAGGACCTGGGCCGTCTGCTCGCCGTGCGTGCCGGATCCGACCCCGAGATTCACGTCCGGTTCCGGGATCGCGAGATCCCGGAAGAAGGACTCGGACATGGCCTGGTCGTAGTGCTGCCCGGTGTGGACCAGGATCGCCTCGAAGCGATCCCCCCGGCGGACGAGCTCCTTCATGAGGGGTGCGATCTTCATGAAATTCGGGCGCGCACCCGCGACCGCGAGCAGGCGGATCCTCCCTCGGTTGGAGAGAGGGCTGGAGAGAGGGTTGGAGCGATCGGGAAGGTCGGGCGGTCGGGAGGCGGGCATTCGGGCTTTCCAGCGAGGCGGTCTCTCGGACCGCGCAGAGTGAGCCAATCAGAGTAAGGTGGCCAGTCCCGGGCCGTGGGGTCGCCCGTCCCAGCCGAGTTGCGCAGAAAGCGCCATGGAACCCTATTCCTCCGGGGGCCTCTCGGACAGTTCGCACACTTTCTTAGCACCGCAGGAACTCACGGCAGGTCGGTCGGTTCCGGGTCTTCAACCAATCGCCTTTGCCGCGTCATGCCATTGCCGTGATCGATCCGGTATCGGGTGATCGCCGGACCAAAAGCGCCAAAGGCTCGGGATCGGGTGACCGATGATCACGGAACGGGCTTTCCCACCGGGACGTCAAGTATCCAAACTTGGAATTCTTTTCCACAATCTTTGAAAAAGATGGGCCACCTCTAGCTAAAATCGGGCCACTCTCGAGCGCGGATACGCAGACCGATTCAAGAACAGCGTTTGATAGAGCTCCTGACAGGACTGAACGGAAGCAGCACGTGGCGAAAAACATCCATCCGTTCGAATCGTATTGGGAGCGAATCTCCTGATGGCCGACCACATCGCCGACCACGTGACGGTCCTCGTGATCGACGACGACCCGAGTATTCGCGACTACCTCGAGACCCTCGCAACACGCCAGGGCTATGGGGTTCACACCGCGTCCGACGGTGAGTCCGCCCTCGCGAGCCTCGACCGCACGCGCCCCGACCTGATCACCCTCGACACCGTCCTGCCCGGCATG
>JANMTD010000060.1:0-6898 GCA_031390075.1 Deltaproteobacteria bacterium
CTCGTGGCGCTGGCCGGGGCCGGTCGTGTCAAGAGCCATGTCTCGCGCCGCGGTGCGCTCTCCGATCTGCCGACGATCTTCGACGAGCTCGAGTCGGCGAAGTATCTCGGCAGGGCGGTGATCGACGACCTGGGTCGCTAGGCAGCGACCGAGCCAGGCTGGGATCACTCGGGGAGGGCAGGGTTTGAAGTTCGACATCTTCTGTGAGGCGCAGCGCGTCGGTCCGCGCGACGAGCGGGCGCTCTACGCGGACGTCCTCGAGCAGGCACGCCTCGCCGACGCTCTCGGATTCACGACCTGGTGGATGGTCGAGCACCACGGCGCGGGCGAGTACAGCTACAGCTCGGCCCCGGAGCTGATTCTCTCCTGGATCGCGACCCAGACCGACCGCATCCGTCTCGGTCACTCGGGGGTGCTCGCGCCCTTCAATATCAACCATCCGATCCGGGCGGCGGAGCGCGGCGCCATGCTCGACCACATCAGCGGGGGCCGCGTCGAGTTCGGCATGGCGCGCTCGCTGGCGGGCGAGTGGGACGCGTTCAACGTCGACGTCGAGAGCTCTCGCGACCAGCTCGTCGAGGCGCTGCGGATGGTCCCGCAGATGTGGACCCAGGAAGCCTTTGCCTGGAATTCGAAGCTGCTCCGGATCCCCGAGCGCAACGTCATTCCGAAGCCGCTGCAGAAGCCCCACCCCCCGCTCTGGTCGACGACGGGAAGCGCCGCCGCCTTCCGACTCGCCGGCAGCCTCGGCGTCGGCGCCATCGGGAACACGCTGCTGACGGCGCTCGACGGCATCCGCAGCCTGCTCGCGGAATATCGGGCGGGGCTCGCCGAGTGCGAGCGTCCGGCCGGCCTGTTCCGCAACGAGCGCAAGGCCATCTTCACCTTCGTCCACGTCGCCGAGACCGAGAAGGCCGCGGTCGAGAGCGGCGCCTGCAATGCGGCGCTCTGGTACATGGCGCGCATGCCCGAAGTCTTCCACGCGCCGCCGGAAAACGTGTGGGATCTCATCCGCGGCGGGCTGTTGTCGAGCGATCCGAACGCCTACCGGGCGGTCGAGTCGATCGATCCCGCCCAGATGGCCCGGGGCGAGAACGAGCATCCGATCGTCGATCTCGTGAAGCGCTACGCTAGCGGCGAGCGGATCGGCAACGAGGAGGCCTACGAGATCCTCTCGGAGGTTCCCTCGGTCATCGTCGGCGATCCCGCGACGTGCCAGCGGAAGGCCGAGGCGTACGCGGATCTCGGTGTCGACCAGCTGATGTGCTTCATGCAGATCGCCGACCTGCCGCAGGCGGCGATCCTCGAGTCGATGCGCAATGTCGGCAAACACCTGATTCCTCATTTTGACAGGTAGGAGTCGACAGGTCGGAGTCGACCGCCAGGAGGTCTCGCATGGCAGCCGCCGAGCTCGATGACATCGGACGGGAAGTGCAGCTCGGGATGTACCGGCGTGCGGGCTATCCGCCGGTCGACTTCGATTCGTTCCATCGCGTCGAGCTGCCTGGGAAGCTTCGCGCCGGCGCCTCCGGTGAAGTCCACTGGGACGTCGCCGGCGCACGGCCGATCGCGATCGTGTTGCCCGGTGAGCGCGCCTACAGCTTCATCAGCCGCAGCGATCGGGTCGAGGTCGTCCCCGGCGTTGCCCCCGACGCCGAGACGATCGTCGAGATGGGGGACGAGGCCTGGATCGACTACCGCTACGAGATGCGGACGCGGATCGGGCTGCTCTATTCGAACGCCGTGAAGTTCCGGTGCGGCAGCTTCAATACCTGGGATCGCTGGGCACCGGCGATCCGTCGCCTCTACTCCGATCGCCCGCTCTACGATTGGCGCAACCTCGATTTTCGTGACTTGAAAGGGCGGCCGCTCGATCTCCACAAGCGCTTCGCATGGAGCGACGACCGGGAGGAGATGTCGAACTTCCTGCGTCAGACGGGTTATCTCGTCGTGAAGAAGGCATTCGATCCGGCGCTCGTCGCGCGGCTATCGAAGGAGCTCGACCGGGTTCGCGACGAGGCGGTCGAGGGCGAGCTGACCTCGTGGTGGGCCGACGACGGTCGCGGTGGGCGCTTCCCGTATCGCCTGACCTACTTGTCGGAGAAGTCGCCCGACTTCGCCGCGCTCTACGAGGATCCGCGCGTGGTCGAGCTGCGCGAGCTCTCGCGCGAGAAGATCGTCCCGATGGGAGATCGGATCGAGGGCATCCTCGCCGTCCTGAAGGAGTTCACGCCGGGCGCCGAGGTCTCGGCCTTCGCGAATCTCCCGTTCCACAACGACTGCGGCTTCGGCGGCTGCCACATCACCTGTCCCTGCGTATTGGTCGGCGTCTGGCTCGATGCGTCGAACCCGGGCAGCTCGCAGCTCCACATGATGGCGGGGAGCTGGGGCAAGGCCTTCCATCCCTTCCCGAGCGAGGAGCAGCGCAAGCGGCTCCCGATCATTCCCCTCGTGACCGAGCCGGGGGACGCGACGGTGCATTTCGGATGTGGACTGCACGCTGGGCCGGGGCCGACCGGCCCGGCGCGGCGGCGCACGATCTACATCCAGCACTACAGCCCGCGCACGCCCGAGCTGATCGGCTGGCACGCCGGTTACAACCAGATGATGCCGGGCTACGGCGAGGGCAACATCCCGAACTTCGACGAGGTGCAGGAGATCGTGTCGAACGCGTAGGCGGGTCTGCCGGCCTATCGTCGGCCTATCGTCGGCCTAGAGACGCATCAGCTCCGCGATCGAGCCCCCGAAGAACTGCTCCCGGGTCGCCTGGGCGACGCCGTCCATCTGCCCCTCGAAGATCTGCTGCGATTCTCCGCGCCCCTCCTGATGCGGGAAGTCACTCGAGAAGACGAGCATCTCCGGCGGGACCAGGTCGAGCGTCGGTCGCAATCGATCTCCCGACGCGAGCACCGCGACACGCACCTGCCGCTGCATGTACTCCGACGGCTTCAGCGGATACTTCCAGTCCCCGGGCCCCATCCCGAACTGCTGCCCGTAGGCGCCGACCGTCGTCGCGTCGATCAGCTCGAGGAAATGCGGCAGCCAGCTGATGCCGAGCTCCTGCACCATCACGACGAGGCGCGGATGCCGCGCGAAGACGCCTTCGAAGAGCAGCGACGCGAGCGCGATCTGGGGCACGATCGGGGTGTTGATGAGGTGCAGCAGGGCGAAGTTTCCCGGGTCGCCGCCGTTGAAATACCAACCGCGTTTCAGCTCTGCGCGGCCGGCGGCGATGTGGAAGATGACGGCCATGCCGAGGTCTTCTGCCGCGGACCAGATGCGCTCGTTGTCCGGGTGGGCCAGGGATTTCGTCGGGGAGACGGGTTCGGCGCGGACCTGGACGGCGCGGCTTCCGGCCCGGCGCATGCGCGTCATCTCGGCGACCGCCCAGTCGACGTCGTTGAGATCGAGGAGCGTGATCGGAATCAGGCGGTCCGTCTTGCCCGCGAGGGTCTGCGAGGTCCAGCGGTTGTAGGCCGAGAGCGCGCGCTGCGCGAGGTCGGGGCGGCCGATCTTCATCGCCGCGGCATAGGGGCCGATTCCGAAGGTCGAGTTCAGGAACTGGATCTCGATCCCGTGTTGATCACAGAAGGCGATCCGCTCGTCGGCGTCGTAGCTCCCGAGCGGACCGGCGAGCTTGGCCTCGCGGACCTCGGCGTTGTCGGCGAGCAGGGCATTGAGCGCGCGGCGGCCCGAGGGCGCCAACAGGTCGATCAGGTTCTCTGGACGCTGGCTTCGGGGCACGACATCGAGCAGGTCGCCGACGACTCCCTGGACGATGCGCTCGATCGGGTCACCCGGCGGAATCTCGGCCGCGAGCATCGGATCGATCGTCGCGAGCCAGTCCGGCGGCTCGAGAAAATGACTGTCGACATCGATCAAACGCATCGCGATTCCTCCCGCTGGGCCGACTCCGTGGGCTCTACCTTTACTGCACGCCCCGACGACGCTAGCCCCGCCAGGCACCCCGGGCGACCTGCGGCACGAAGGCCGTGAGATCGCAGGGCATCGCGATCGTCCGCCCTTCCTCCGCCGAGCGATAGCAGGCCATCAAGACCTCGGTGACGGCGACGCCATCGCGCCAATTCTCCTCCGGCATCCGCCCGTCGAGGAACGCCTGCACCATGTGGCGGTTCTCGTTCACATAGCCGTAGAGCGCGGCCTAGTCCGACACGACGGGCATCAGCCCCTGCTCGGCGTTCTGCTTCTCGACGAGATCCTCGCCCTCCGCGCCGCTGACGCGCCGGCTGAAGAAGACCGACAGGTCCGTCTTCAGGCTGTCGGCCTCGAGGGCGTACTCGGGCCCGAGCAGCTCGGCCCGCAATCGCAGCGCCGGGCCGACGAAGCTCCACGACGTCGTCGCCTCGACGATCACCGGCTCGCCACCCGGAGCCCGCAGCTTGATCGTCGCCCGCGCGAAATCCTCGACCGGTTTGCTTCGGAAATCGAGCGCGCCCCCCGAGCGCTCGCGCAGGATCTCGACGTATTCCGGTCGCGTCCACTTGAGCGATGCGATCTGGGCGTTCACCTCCTCGACCCGCAGCGACTCGCGCGGCGCGCCCGGCTCGGTCAAGAGGAAGCGCGCGACCTCGTAGCTGTGACATAACATATCGGACAGCACGCCCCCGCCCTGGCGGACGCCATCCCAGAACCAGGGCATGTGCGGACCGGCATGCTCCTCGGCGGCGCGGGCGAGATAGGGCCGGCCGGAGAGCGGCACGGCGCGCCGCCAGATGATCTCCTTGCCTCGCACGATCGAAGGCTCGAAGACCTGGTTCTCGAGGTAGCCGTGGAGCAGTGGCGTCGATTCGACGAGGGCGAGGACCTGCTTCGCCTCGGCGAGGTTGCGGGCGAGGGGCTTCTCGCAGGCGAGGCCGATGAGCTTCGAGCGGCCGCGGCGGACGCCGTCGACGATCTCCTCGACGATTTCGACGCGGAGGTCGTTCGGGGTCGCGATCCAGAGCGCATCGACGGCGGGATCGGCGGCGAGCTCGGCGAGGGATCCGTGGACCCGCGGATCGCCGACCCGCAACGCCCGGGCGAGGCTGGCGAGGGATTCCGCATGGTCCCGCGTCGGGCTGAAGACCCCGGCGACCTGGGAGTCCCGCACACCGACGAGGCTCTGGACGTGGAAGCGGTTCATGAAGCCGGCCCCGACGAAGCCGATGCCGAGACGTCGATTGGAATCAGTGGCCAAGCGGGTCACCCGAATTGCGTGCTGGCCGCGGATTCTGGCTCCCCGCTCCGTCGATCGCTAGCGAAAGGGCGCTGCGCGATCGAAACTGGGGTCGGGTCGTGAGAAAAAGGAGCAGGTGATGCGGATCGGCATCTTCGTGTCGGAGACCTGGGGACCGGGCTCGCCCATCGGCGAGGTGCGCGAGCGGGCGCAGCGGGCGGAGGCGCTGGGCTTTGCGAGTGGCTGGGTGCCCTATCTGCCCTGGTCCCTCGATGCCTTCGCGTCGATCCAGGCGGCGGGCGAGGTGACGAAGCGGATCTCGCTCGGGACCGCCGTCGTGCCGACCTACTTCTTCCATCCGATCGCGATGGCGCGGCAGGCGGCGACGGTGCAGGCGGCGATCGGAAGGCCGATCGAGCTGGGCATCGGCTGCTCGAACATCGCGGTCATCACGATGCACGGACTCCCGTACGAGCGGCCGGCGCGCCATGTGCGCGAGTACGTCGAGATCCTCGCGGCGGCGCTCGCTGCGGGGGACAAGCCGATCGGCGAACGCGAGAAGGCGGGCTTCGTCCAGTATGCGGGGGATTTCTTCAAGCTCGGCTCGATCTACGGTGCACCGGCCACGACGCGGCCGGGACGGATCCTCGTCGGCGCGCTCGGACCGCAGATGCTGCGGGTCGCGGGCGCCTGCTCGGACGGGACGATCGCGACCTGGGCCGACGCGGGGGCGATCGAGCGGGGAATCGTGCCCGCGCTCGCGCGCGCGGCGAAGGAAGCGGGGCGCCCCGCACCGACGGTCGCGGGCGTCGTCGCCATCTCGATCACGAATCGGCCCGACGAGGTCCGCGCTTTCGCCCAGAGCGAGTTCGGATTCTACGAGGGCGCGATGCCCTACCGGCGCATGCTCGAGGTCGGCAACGCGAAGAAGATCGGCGACGTCTGTGTGATCGGCGACGAGGAGACCGTCGCCCGACGACTGCGCGAGTACGCGGACGCGGGCATGACGGATTTCCTGGCGGCACCGCTCGCGTACGGCGAGTCGACCTGGGCGTTCACCGCGGAGAGGTTGGCGGGGATCCAGATCTGAGCCGACCCGCTCGCGTGAGCAGTGCGAGTCCGAGCCCGCCCGCCGCCAGCAGCAGTCCGGCCGCCGGCTCCGGCACGAGCGCCGGCTCGCAGGCGTCGCCGATCTGGTCGAGGTCCGCGTCCTCCTGATTCGTCGAGCAGACGCCGCCCGCGCCGCAGTCCGCGTTTGCCGTGCACTCGAAGGCGAGGGTCGCCGCGGCGCCGGCCGTGCACGTCCCGCCGCCCCCGGCGTTGGGCGCGCCGGGGCAGTTGTCGAGACCGTTCAGCACGAGATCGAGGTCGCGGTCGCGGGCCATGCGCTGGCCGCTGCCGGGGGGCACGCAGGAGAACGTGAGCTCCTGACCGGCGACGGTCGCCTTGGCGCGGAGCGCCGTCGCGGAGACCGCGGCCGTGCCGTCGTCGGGGAGGAACGTGCCGGCATCCTGGCGCAGGTAGCCCTTCGACTGGCCGCTCCCCGTGCCACCGATCTCGACGAGCTGCGCCACGAGCTCGCATTCGCGGGTCGCGCCGCCCAGGATCTGGGACGTGAACGGCGCCGCTGCGCGTTGGATCAGGAGATCGACGCGGTCGTTCAACGCGGATGCGTTCGGTCCCGCGAGCAGCGCAGGCGAGAGCGTCACCTGCTGGCCGACC
>JANMTD010000101.1:0-2192 GCA_031390075.1 Deltaproteobacteria bacterium
CCCAGTAGGGCGGTGCCTCGCCGTCTGCGAGCTCGTGGCAGCCTGCTTCGAGATCGACGGCTTCGCTCATCAGCCAGAGCTCGAGCTCGGGACACAGGGGCGGGCGGCGAAGTGCCAGGCGCGCGCCGAACGCGCCGAGGCGCGCCTCGAGCGCACCGCGGTCGCGGAGATTCGTGCGATCGGACGCATCGATCGTCATGGGCAGCGCCTCATCGTCCCCGCGCGCGCCAGAGGCCGAGAGAGGTCAGCACGATGCCGAGCACGACGACGAGGAAGCCGGTGCCCCCGATCGCAGCCCAGACGAGGACCGGTCCACGCTCCTCGGGCGGGACGAGGGCATGGTGAGAAGTCGGTGAGAGCCACCAGCGTTTCGGCAGGCGGCCGTGTCGCGAGAGCGAGCGGTGGAGCAGCCAGTGGTACACGAGCGCCGTTGGGATGCCGTAGGCGAAGCCGAGCGCCGCCAGTCCGAGGCCACCGACGATCAGCGCTTCCGCGGAGGCCTGCGCTGCCCAGGCGAGCACGCAGAAGCCGAGCACGGCCCCCAGACCGATCAGCGTCTCGAACAAACGCGCCTCCCGGCAGTCGGACCGCTCGCTGGCGCCGCCTGGTATCGATCCTGGTGTCGATCCTGGTATCGATCCTAGTAACGATAGTGGTCCGGCTTGTACGGCCCCTCGACGTCGATGTCGAGATAGGTCGCCTGCGCCGAGCTGAGCCGCGTCAGCTTCACGCCGAGCTTGTCGAGATGCAGCCGCGCCACCTCCTCGTCGAGCTTCTTCGGCAGCACGTAGACCCGCCTCTCGTACTTCTTGCCGTTCGTGTGGAGCTCGAGCTGGGCGAGCACCTGGTTCGTGAACGAAGCCGACATCACGAAGCTCGGGTGCCCTGTCGCGCAGCCGAGGTTAAGCAGTCGGCCCTCGGCCAGGATCAGCACGCTGTGGCCGTCCGCGAAGCGCCACTCGTCGTACTGCGGCTTGATGTTGATCTTCTGGATGCCGGGGACCTTCTTCAGGCCCGCCATGTCGATCTCGTTGTCGAAATGGCCGATGTTGCCGACGATCGCCTTGTCCTTCATGCGCGCCATGTGGTCGGCGGTGATGATGTTGAAGTTGCCCGTCGCGGTGATGAAGATGTCGGCCTTGTCGACGACGTTATCGAGGGTGTTGACCTCGTAGCCCTGCATCGCGGCTTGGAGCGCGCAGATCGGATCGATCTCGGTGATGACCACGCGGCAGCCCTGGCCCCGCAGACTCTCGGCTGAGCCCTTGCCGACTTCGCCGAAGCCGCAGACGACCGCGACCTTGCCGCCGAGCATGACGTCGCTGGCGCGCATGAGCCCGTCCACCAGCGAGTGGCGGCAGCCGTAGACGTTGTCGAACTTCGACTTCGTGACCGAGTCGTTGACGTTGATCGCGGGGAAGAGGAGCTGGCCGTTCTTCTCCATCTGGTAGAGGCGGGCGACGCCGGTCGTCGTCTCCTCGGAGACGCCGCGGCAGGCCTCGGCGGTGCGGCGCCAGCGGCGCTTGTCGGTCTTCGCGATCTGGCGCAGCAGATCGAGGATCACGCCCCACTCCTCGGAGTCGGTCTCGGCGTTGTGGTCCGGGATCTTGTCGGCCTTCTCGAACTCGAGGCCCTTGTGGATCAGGAGCGTCGCGTCGCCGCCGTCGTCGACGATCAGGGTCGGACCCGAGCCGTCGGGCCAGCGCAGCGCCATGTCCGTGCACCACCAGTACTCCTCGAGGGTCTCGCCCTTCCAGGCGTAGACGGGGGTGCCTTTCGGATTCTCGGGGCTGCCGTCGCGACCGACGACCACAGCGGCGGCGGCGTGGTCCTGGGTCGAGAAGATGTTGCAGGAGACCCAGCGCACGTCGGCTCCGATGTGGACCAGGGTCTCGATCAGGACGGCCGTCTGGATCGTCATGTGGAGGCTGCCCATGATCTTGACGCCGGCGAGCGGTTGCGACGCCCCGAAGCGCTCGCGCAGGACCATCAGCCCCGGCATCTCGTGCTCCGCGAGCTCGATCTCCTTGCGGCCCCAGTCGCTGAGGCTGATGTCCTTGACCTTGAAGTTCTCACCCATTGTCGTCCTCTTTTCTCAGTGCTTTCTGCGTGAAACCATCACCTGCCAGGGCAGGTGGGAGTCCTTCCCCTTGCCGCACCACGCGGCGGGGATCGTGATCACATCCGCATCC
>JANMTD010000414.1:0-23135 GCA_031390075.1 Deltaproteobacteria bacterium
CGACGGCACGATCGATCGGCGGCGCGGCTCGCTCAACATCGACGACGAAGGCAACCCGACGCGGCGCACCGTGCTGATCGACGACGGCATCCTCAGGGGCTACATGCAGGACCGGCTGAATGCCGGCCTGATGGGCGTCGCGCCGACCGGCAACGGCCGCCGCGAAAGCTTTGCCCACCTGCCGATGCCGCGCATGACCAACACCTACATGCTGGCCGGCAACCACGACCCCGCCGAGATGATCGCCTCGGTCAAGCGCGGCCTGTACGCGCCCAACTTCGGCGGCGGCCAGGTCGACATCACGAGCGGCAAGTTCGTGTTCTCGGCCAGCGAGGCCTACCGCATCGTCGATGGTCAGATCGCCGAGCCGCTGCGCGGTGCGTCGCTGATCGGCAACGGTCCGGATGTGCTCACGCGCGTGTCGCGCATCGGCAACGATCTCGCGCTCGATCTCGGCGTCGGCACCTGCGGCAAGGACGGGCAATCCGTGCCCGTCGGCGTCGGCCTGCCGACGATTCGCGTCGATGCCCTGACGGTCGGCGGCACCGAGGGATGAGCGCAGGCAAGCGACAGGATTCCCTCGGCTCTTCACTCGACTCTTCCCTCGAACAGGTCGCCCTCCACGCCCTCGAAGCCGTGCGCAAGGCGGGTGCGACCCAGGCCGACGTGCTGCTCGTCGAGGGCGATGATCGCGACGTGCGCGTGCGCGGTCCCGAGATCGAGTTCGTGAAGCAAGCTCAGGGGCGCGGCCTTGGCATCCGCGCGCTCGTCGCCGGCCCCGGTGGCATGCGGACGGCGATCGTGTCGACGAGCGACCTCGCGCCGCAGACCGTCGAGCGGATGGCCCACGAAGCGGTGGCCCTCGCGCGGGAGACGGCCCCCGATCCGCTCGCGGGACTCCCGGACTCGGGCTTCGCCGATGACCGCCCGGATGGCCTCCCGCATCTCGAGCTCTACGATCCCGCCGACCGCGATGTCCCGATCGCCGCGCGCATCGAAGACGCGCGGCGAGCCGAGGCCGCCGCGCGCTCGGCGGACCCGCGCATCGCGAACTCCGAGGGCAGCCAGGCGAGCTCGGGCTTCGCCCGCATCGTCTACGCGAATAGCCAGGGCTTCGTCGGCGACTACGAATCCGCCTCACACGGCCTCTTCTCCGAGCCGATCGCGCAGGACGCCGGCGGCATGCAGCGCGACCACTGGTCGACGAGCGCGCGCCGACTGCGCGACCTCGAGGACGCGGCCCAGGTCGGCCGCACCGCGGCGCGGCGCGCGCTGCGTCGCCTCGGGGCGAAACGCGTGGCGACCTGCGAGGTCCCCGTGCTCTTCGACTCGCGCACGGCGCCGAGCCTGATCGGGCAGCTCGCTTCCTGTGCAAATGGTTATTCGATCTACCGCCAGTCGAGCTTTCTCGAGGGCCGCATGGGAGATCGGATCGCGAGCGAGCTCGTGACCCTGGTCGACGACGGACGGCTTCCGGGCGGCCTCGGGAGCAAGCCCTTCGACGGCGAGGGACTCGCGACGCGGCGCAACGTGATCGTCCAGGGCGGGCGGCTCGAGAGCTGGCTCCTCGACCACTACTCGGCCCGCAAGCTCGGCCTCGCCTCGACCGGGAGTGCTTCCCGCGGCACCGGCTCGGCGCCGCGCGCGGGCACGACGAATCTCTGGCTCGAGCCGGGTGCGAAGACTCTCGAGGAGCTGATCGCCGAGATCGATCGCGGACTGCTCGTGACGGAGCTGATCGGGATGGGCTTCAATCCGATTACCGGCGATTATTCCCGGGGCGCGGCGGGACTCTGGATCGAGCGGGGCGAGATCGTGCACGCCGTCGAAGAGATCACGATCGCGAGTCGCATGCAGGACATGCTGCTCGCCATCGACCGGGTGGGTGGCGAGCTCGATTGGCACGGCCGCACGGCCTCGCCGCCGATCCGGATCGCCTCCATGATGGTGGCGGGGAGCTGAACAGATGCCGGAATCGAAGGCGGATTCGAAGCCCGCGATCCTCGGTGGCACGCTGCTCCCCGACGTGCAGCAGCTCTCGGCCTGCGTCGGCGTCGCATTGGGCCAGAACCCTTCGATGTTCACCGGCCCCGGAACCAACACCTATCTCGTCGGTCGCGGGAAGAAGCGCTTGCTGCTCGATACCGGCTCCGGTCTCGAGGCCTACATGCCCGTCCTCGAAGAGGCCCTCGCCCGCGTCGGCTGCGACGGCCTCGAGGGCATCGTCCTCACCCACGCCCATCCCGACCACATCGGCGGCGTCGATCAGGTCCTCGCGCATTTCGGCGACATGCCCGTCTACAAGCGGCCCTGGCCGAGCGAGAAGGGACTCGCGGGGCCGGGCGGCGGCGTCAGCCCGGTGGCGGTGGCCGAGCCCGATCGCCAGGCCCATTGCCGCCTCGAGAACATCGATCACGGTGACGTCGTCGAGACCGAGGGCGCGCGACTGCGCGCCGTGTTCACGCCGGGCCACGCCCCGGACCATCTCTGCTTCGTGCTCGAGCAGGAGCAGAATCTCTTCAGCGGCGACAACGTGCTCGGGGTCGGGACGACGGTGATCCCGGGCGGATCGGGGGATCTCGGCGATTACCTGGATTCCCTCGAGCGCCTGCGCGCAGAGGCGCCGCGCCAGATCTATCCCGCCCACGGTCCGCGGATCGAGAGCGGCGTCGCCAAGATCGAGGAGTACATCGCCCACCGCCGCGAACGGGAGCGCCAGATCGTGGCGGCCCTCGCCGCCGGGCTGCGCGACGTGGCCGCGATGGTTCGGCGCATCTACGTCGGGTACCCGGAGAGCCTCTTCGCCGCAGCGGGTCAATCCGTGACCGCGCACCTGCTGAAGCTGGCGCGCGAGGGGCGAGCGCGGCAGATCCAGGCGGTCGACGGCTCGGCCGAGTGGGAGCTCGTCGCCTAACCGAGTTCGATGGATGGCTGCCGCGAGGGTGTTGGGCAAAATGCCCCGTCGTTTCGAGGGATTGGGAGGTCGGTATGCGCTGGGGACGAAAAGACCGGAGCGAGAACCTCGAGGATCGCCGCAGCGAAGGCGGGGGCGGAGGCCTGGGCTCGGGCTTCCCGGGCGGCGCCTCCGGGCCGCGCATCGGACTCCCGATTCCGCGTGGCCGAAACGGGCGCATCAGCATCACGGGCCTGCTCGTCATGCTCGTCGTGATGTACTTCCTCGGCATCAATCCGCTCTCGCTGCTCGGCGGCGCCGGCATGGGCGCGGGCATCGATCCGGACTCGGGCTTGCCGGGCGGACTCGACGGCGTCGGCGCGACGAACGGGAATCCCTCCGGCGCGCCGGTCGACACCACGCCCGAAGAAGAGAAGCAGGTCGATTTCGTCTCCTTCGTCCTCGACGACCTGCAGTCGACCTGGTCGGAGCTGATGCCCGGCTATCGCGATGCGAAGCTCGTGCTCTTTCGCGATGCGACGCGCTCGGCCTGCGGCGTCGGCCAACGCGAGATGGGCCCCTTCTACTGCCCGGCCGATCAGAAGGTCTATGTCGACCTCGGGTTCTACGACGAGCTGCGCGCCCGCTTCGGGGCGCCGGGGGATTTCGCACAGGCCTACGTCCTCGCCCACGAGGTCGGCCACCACGTCCAGGCCCTCTCCGGCATCGAGCGCCAGGTGCGCGCCGAGCAGCGAAGTCGACCGGGCAGTGAGAACGAGCTGTCGGTGAAGATGGAGCTGCAGGCGGATTGTCTCGCCGGCGTCTGGGGCCATCAGGCCGGCCAGCGCGGCGTCCTCGAGCCCGGCGACATCGAGGAAGGGCTGCGCGCCGCCGCCGCGATCGGCGACGACCGGATCCAGAAGATGTCGGGCCAGGGCGTCCATCCCGAATCCTTCACCCACGGCTCCTCCGCCCAGCGAAAGCAGTGGCTCGAGCGCGGTCTCGCAAGCGGAAACCCGGACGACTGCAATACCTTCGGGAGCTGATCCCGGTGTCAGGAGAGAACCGATGACCGCCCTCGCCGAAGTCTTCAAGCGTTATGCCGCGTTCATCAGCAGCGGCAACGTAGAGGGCATCCTCTCGCTCTACGCGCCGAACGCCTCGATCCAGATCCCCGTCGGCGGGCCGGTCCACGCCGGCATCGATGCCGTGCGCGCCTTCTACCGGGACAACGAGCTTGCCAAGAAGGTCGAGATCACGGGCCCCGCGTGTGTCGCGGGCCGCGAGGGCGCCGTGCCCATGCGCGCGACGATCGCCAGGGACGGCGACCTGATGGAGGTCGACGTGATCGACGTGGCCGAGCTCGACGAGCAGGGCCGGCTGATCCGACTGCGCGCCTTCTTCGACCTCGACGGAGCGCGCAAGATCGGCCGCGCAGAGGCGCGGTCATGAGTGCTTCGGCGACGAAGGTGGAATCCGAGGCCCCCTTCATCGACGTCCTCGATCCCGCCTACGACGTGGACATCCACACGGCCCATCGCCGCGCGCGCGAGCGCTCGTGGTACGCGAGGACGCCGTTCGGACTCATCTTCCTCGACTACGAAGCGGTCGATTGGCTGCTCCACGAGAAACGCTGCCGGCTGCAGGGCAACGACGCCCTGGACGGCGCGGGCATCACCACGGGCCCCCTGCGCCAGTGGTTCGAGAAGATCCTCTCGAACAAGGAAGGCGAGCCCCACGCGCGCCTTCGCCGCCTCGTCTCGCGGGCCTTCACACCGCGCCAGGTCGAGCAGCTGCGGCCCATGATGCGCGCGACGGCCGAGGAGTTCCTCGACTCCCTGGCAGGCCGAAACGGCTGCGAGTTCGTCGAGGCCTTCGCGGCGCCCTACCCCGTGCGCGTGATCGGCGGCCTGCTCGGAGTCCCGCCTTCGGACTTCGCGCGCTTCCACGCCTGGTCCCGCGATCTCTCGCTCGCCTTCGGGTCGCGCATCGGCTCCGAGCGGCCCCGCATCGAAGCCGCCCTCGCGAATCTCGAAGACTACGCCGACGGTCTGATCGCGCGCTGCCGAAGGGCGCCCGGCGACGACCTCACATCCGCCCTCATCGCCCTCGAATCCACGGGCGGGGACTCGCTCGACGCCGACGAGCTCCGCGCAATGCTGACCGTCCTGATCTTCGGCGGTCAGGACACGACGCAGTGTCAGCTCGCCTGTGCAATCGCGACCTTCGCACGCGACCCGGACGCCTGGCACTTCCTCGCCGAGCATCCCGAGCACGCGATGCGCGCCGCGGAGGAGGTGCTCCGCTACGAGGGCGCCGGCTCGGGCAATCCGCGCACCGCGCTCGAGGACATCGAGTACCGGGGCCTCGAGATCCCCGCCGGTACGGTCATCCTGCCGTCGGCCCCAGCCGCCAACCGCGATCCCAAGGTCTATCCGGACCCGGACCGATTCGACATCCTCCGCAGCCATGCCCAGCCCATGCTGACCTTCGGCGGTGGCGTGCATTTCTGTCTGGGGGCCTCGCTCGCACGGGCCGAGGTCGCGGAGGTCCTACCGCTGCTCGCCCAGCGCATGCCAAAGCTCGAGCTCGACGGCGAGATCGAATGGCGAAGGGGCTCGCTGATCCGCGGACCCGAGCGCCTGCCGATCCGCTTCTGACGATCCCGGCCCAAGGCTCCGAATCGCCTCCAAATCACACCTAGGCGAAGCAGAGAGACGAGAGCGGGCTGGACCCGAATCAACTCGGACGGCGGATCACCGGCGAATCCGCGCCGCCATCGTTCGCCGATTGAAAACTCTCCGGCGCCCCGAGCACGAGCCGCCTACTGGCCCCCGGCCAGGAGGCGGCGCTCCCCGAGACGGCCGCGATCCCGGATTCGTCCGGTGCATCCGCTCCTAGAGCCAATCCGGCGCCGGCAGGCCCCTCTCCCGCAAGAAGACGGAATTCCACATTTTGCTGGTGTAGCGGGTACCGGAGTCGCAGAGGATCGTCACGATCGTGTGGCCCGGGCCGAGCTGCCGCGCGAGGCGGATCGCGCCGGCGACGTTGACGCCGCTCGAGCCCCCGAGACAGAGCCCTTCCAGCTTCAAGAGATCGAAGACGATCGGCAGCCACTCTTCGTCGGGGATCTGGAAGGCCACGTCGATCGGCGCACCTTCGAGATTCGCCGTGATGCGGCCCTGCCCGATGCCCTCGCTGATCGACGTGCCCTCGGCCTTCAACTCGCCGTGGGCGTAGTAGTGGTAGAGCGCGGCGCCCATCGGATCCGCAAGCCCGATCACGACCTTCGGGCTGCGCTCCTTGAGCGCCATCCCGACCCCCGCGACCGTGCCGCCGGTCCCCGCCGAGCAGATGAAGCCGTCGACGCGGCCTCCCGTCTGGTCCCAGATCTCGCGGCCCGTGGTGCGGCGATGGCCTTCGCGGTTGGCGACGTTGTCGAACTGATTCGCCCAGATCGCGCCTTCGGGCAGCTTCTCGGCAAGCTCCTCGGCGAGGCGCTGCGAGACGTGGACGTAGTTGCCGGGATCCTTGTAGGGCTTCGCGGGAACCTCGCGCAGGTCGGCCCCGCACAGCCGGAGCATGTCCTTCTTCTCCTGGCTCTGGGTATCCGGGATCACGATCACGGTCTTGTAGCCGCGGGCGTTGCCGACCAGCGCGAGGCCGATGCCGGTATTGCCCGCCGTGCCCTCGACGATCGTGCCGCCGGGCTTGAGCAGTCCGCGCGCCTCGGCGTCCTCGACAATCGCGAGCGCCGCGCGGTCCTTGACGGAGCCGCCCGGATTCAGGAACTCAGCCTTGCCGAGGATCTCGCAGCCCGTCGCCTTCGAGGCCCGTTCCAACCGGATCAGCGGCGTCTCGCCGATCGCCCCGAGGAACCCCTTCCGCACGTCCATCTTCGCCTGCTCCTGAATGAAAAGAGCGCGGCGTCGGCTAACGGCGGCCGAGTCGCCGGTCGATCGCGGTCGCGCGTCCGTCGCCGGTCGGTTGATAGACCACGCGGACCTCGCCCACGACGGCCCGGAATTCCTCGAGCGCCTTCGGGCTCTTCATGTCGAAGGTGTCGAAGCCGCTGCGCAGCATGAAGGGCAGCTGCTCGCAGAGCACGTCTCCGATCGCGCGCAGCTCGCCCATGTAGCCGTAGCGCTCCCGCAGCAGGCGGGCCGTCGAGAAGGCGCGCCCGTCGGAGAAGACGGGAAAGTCGAGGGCGACGAGTGCCAGCCGCTCGAGCACCCCTGCGAGGGCCCCGGCCTGCTCGTTCGAGGCGAGCCAGACGCCGAGCGGATGCGGTCGGGCGACGAGCGCGTCGCGTTCGGCCGTGAAGCGCGCCAGCGAGACGAGGATCGCCCCCTCGGCGGGGACCGGCGCCGTCTCGTCGAGGCGCTGGTACCGATCTTCCAGGAGGGCCGGTCCGTCCGTTCGACTCTCAAGCAGCGCCATACACGCGCTCCTTGAAGGGATCCTGTCCGACGCGGCGATAGGTATCGATGAAGACCTCGCCGGGCGTGCGCAGGTCGAGGTAGGTGTCGACGATCTTCTCGACGACGTCGACGACCTCGTTGGCCGAGAAGCCGCGGCCGAGGATCCGGCCGAGCGCCGCGTCCTCCGTCGCCGAGCCCCCGAGCTGGATCTGGTAGTGCTCCTCGCCCTTGCGATCGACGCCGAGGATCCCGATATGGCCGACGTGGTGATGGCCGCAGGCGTTGATGCAGCCCGAGATCTTGATCTGCATCTCCCCGATCAGCTCGAGGCGATCGCGGTCGGCGAAGCGCTCCGTGATCCGCTCCGCGATCGGGATCGAGCGCGCATTCGCGAGGGCACAATAGTCGAGGCCCGGGCAGGCGATGATGTCGGAGAGGAGCCCGATGTTCGACGCGGCGAGCCCCGCCGCCGCCAGTCGATCGAAGAGCGCAGGGAGGCCGTCCCGCTCGACGTGGGCCAGCACGAGGTTCTGCGCGTGGGTCACCCGGATCTCGCCGAAGCTGAACTCGTCGGCCAGGTCCGCCACCACGTCCATCTGCTCGGCCGTCGCGTCCCCGGGCGGCAGGCCGATCGGCTTGAGCGAGATGCTCGCGATCGCGTAGCCCGAGACCTTGTGCGGGCTCACGTTATGCCGAACCCAGGCTGCGAAATCCGGATCGTTCTGCATGCGGGCGTCGGTCGTCGGCGACGCCTTCGGCAGCGCGCGGAAGGCGGGGGGCTCGAAATGACGGGCGATCCGATCGACCTCCGGCTTCGGGAGCTTGAGCGAGGAGTCGCCCATCGCGGCCCACTCTTCGTCGACGAGCCGCGTGAACTCCGCCGCACCGATCTCGTGGACGGTGACCTTGATGCGCGCCTTGTACTTGTTGTCGCGGCGGCCGAGCTGGTTGTAGACGCGCAGGATCGCCTCGAGATACGAGAGCAGATCCTGCTTCGGGAGGAATTTCCGGATCGTCTTCCCGATGAAGGGCGTGCGGCCGAGACCGCCGCCCACGATCACCTCGAAGCCGGCCTGCCCGGATCCGTCGCGGCGCATGATGAGGCCGATGTCGTGGACCTTGACCGCGGCGCGATCGTGCTCGCTGCCGGTGACGGCGATCTTGAACTTGCGAGGCAGGAAGGAGAACTCCGGGTGGAGCGTCGACCACTGGCGGATGATCTCGCACCAGATCCGCGGATCCTCGATTTCGCCTTCGGCGGCTCCGGCAAACTGGTCCGACGTGACGTTGCGGATGCAGTTGCCGCTGGTCTGGATCGCGTGCATCTCGACTTCGGCGAGCTCGGCCAGGATGTCGGGCGTCTCCTCGAGCTTCGGCCAGTTGAACTGCAGGTTCTGGCGGGTCGTGAAATGCCCGTAGCCCTTGTCGTAGCGGCGTGCGATGAAGGCGAGCTTGCGCATCTGGCGCGAGTCGAGGGTTCCGTAGGGAATCGCGATGCGGAGCATGTAGGCGTGGAGCTGGAGGTAGAGGCCGTTCATCAGGCGCAGCGGGCGGAACTGCTCTTCCGTGAGCTCGCCCGACATGCGGCGCTCGACCTGACGCCGGAACTGGGCGACGCGATCCTGCACGAGCGCGTGGTCGTATTCGTCGTATTGGTACATCTCTAGACCTCCCGGGAATCCGCTTGCTTGCCGAGATCCAGTCTCACCGTCGGACCGAGGCAGCGGATCACCTCACGGTATTTCGTCGGGCGCAGCCCCGAAGCCGTCTGCTCGACCTCGATCAGATAGGGCTCGATGACCTCGTGTCGCTCGCGCGCCGAAGCGAGACTGAGGGCGAGGAGCTCCTCCGCCCGGGCATCCTCCGCCGCCACGCTCGCCTCGTCGAGGCGGAGCTTCCAGTCGCCGCGCGGAGCCCCCGGCGCCGCCGCGAGAAAGACGACGAGCCCATCCGACAGGCGATTGGCAATCACCACCTGATCCATCCCTGCCCCACCCTTTCACCACAACCGATTCACCGCAACCGATTCACCGCAACGGAATACTGCTCGCGAGCGAGGCTCGCAATCCGCCTCGCCGCATCTCCCCCTGAGTGCTGGAGCGGCGGATCGGCGCCCCATGGGCCCGCGAGAAAATACGAAAAAGCCTTGTGATTCCAGTGCTTTGCACGCACAAGCAAAGCGCGAACAAGCGTACTCGACGGCCCGGAGCTTGGCAACGAAGTCCGCGCTCAGCAGCGGGTTGTGGAGCGTCACGAGCGCGGCTCGCCCGATCGGCTCCGGCTTGACGGCTCGGGCCCCTCTCGTTAACTCGACCGTGTGAACGATCCCGCCGCAGCCACGCATGCGACTCCCAACACACCCGCGCCCGACCGGCTCGTCCTCGCGAGCGCCTCGCCCCGGCGGCGAGAGATCCTGAGGTCGGTCGGTCTCGGCTTCGAGGTCCGACCCTCGACGATCGATGAGCTCGTCCGGCCCGACGAGCGACCGGAGGCGCTGGTCGACCGGCTCGCAAGAGAAAAGGCCCTCGATGTCGCGATGGAGCTCGCGGCGGGCCCCCCGCGGCCGGTGCTCGGGGCGGACACGATCGTCGTGCGCGATGGCGAGATCCTCGGCAAGCCCCGCGACGAAGAGCACGCGGCTCGGATGCTCTCGCGGCTCGTCGGTCGGACGCATCAGGTGATGACAGGGATCGCCCTCGCGTGGACCGATGGCCGCTTCCTCGAGAGCTGCGTCGTGACGAGCGAGGTCGAGATGCGCGCGGCCTCGCACGACGAGATCCTGGCCTACGTGGCGCTCGGCGAGTCCCTCGACAAGGCGGGCGCCTACGCGCTCCAGGGGGGTGCGATCCGCTTCGTGACGCGGGTCGTCGGGAGCCGCAGCAACGTGATCGGACTGCCGTGCGAAGAGACCCTCGAGCTGCTCGCCCGGGGCGGCGTGCGCGCCGACGGCGAGTGCCGCTGATGTCCCGGTGGGGTCGCGCTCGCGTCGCCGTGCCGCGGACGACCTCGCGAACGTGAGCCCGCCCCACCCCGCATCGATCCCGCCCGCGCTGCGCGAAGATGCAGGCCAGCGTCTCGCGGCGGTCCGAGCGCGCATCGCACGGGCGGCCGAGCGCGCCGGCCGCGATCCCGGCGAGATCACCCTCGTCGGGGTCGCGAAGCGCCAGCCCCTCGACCGGATCCGCGCGACCGTCGACGCGGGCCTGCGCGTATTAGGCGAGAACTTCGTCCAGGAAGCGCGTGAAATGCGCGGCCAGCTCGAGGCGGAGCTCGGGCTCCATGCACCCGACGAGCCCGATGCCCCCGGCGCGCTCACGTGGCGGATGGTGGGCCGGCTCCAGCGCAACAAGCTGGCGCTCGCCGTGCGGCTCTTCGACGTGATCGAGAGCGTCGATCGCCTCGAGCTCGTGGCGCCCCTCGCAAGACATGCCGCCGAGGCGGGCCGGGTCGTCGACGTGCTGGTCCAGCTCAATCTCGGCGACGAGCCGCATAAGGGCGGTGCCGCCGTCGGCGAGGCCCCGGCGCTCGCGCGGGCGATCGCGGCCTGCCCCGCACTGCGGCTGCGGGGATGGATGGCTGTGCCCCCGGCGAGCGAGGATCCGGAGGCCTCGCGGCCCTATTTCCGGCAGCTGCGCGGCTGGCGGGACGAGTGGGCCCGCCAGGACCCCAGCCTCGCGAAGGCCGATCTCTCGATGGGGATGTCGAACGATTTCGAAGTCGCCATCGAGGAGGGCGCTACGCTGGTCCGCGTGGGCACCGCACTGTTCGGCCCGCGCATCGATCCCCGCTAGGCACGGGTTCGATCCGGCCTCGATCCTTTCGGATAACTGCCCAGACACGGAGACCTCCCGAGCGATGGCGAAGACGAGTTTCAAGCAGAGCCGGATCGGCTTCATCGGCTGTGGCGCGATGGCGAAGGCCTTGGCGGGGGGCCTCATCGAGGCAGGCCTGCCGGCCGCCCAGATCCGGGCATCCGACCCAGTCCCCGCCGCCCGCAAGAGCTTCGAATCTTCGATCGGGGCGCGCGTCTCCGAAGGCAACGACGAGGTCGTCGGCGACTCGGACCTGGTCGTGCTCGCGGTGAAGCCGGGGTCGGTGGGGGATGTGCTCGGCGGCCTCGATCCGGCGGCGAGCGCGCGCCCGATCTGGGTCTCGATCGCGGCGGGGGTCCCCCTGTCGACGCTCGCGGCAGCGCTGCCGGCGGGGGCACGCATCGTGCGCACGATGCCGAATACACCGGCGCTGGTACAGGCGGGGGCGACGGCGTACTTCCCGGGGCCGACGGTCGCGGCGGCGGATCTCGAGCTGGTCGAGCAGGTGCTGCAGGCGGCGGGCTGGTGTTGGCGGGCGCCGAACGAGGACCTGCTCGACGCCGTGACGGGCCTCTCCGGGAGCGGCCCGGCCTATGTCTTCCTGTTCATCGAGGCCCTCGCGGATGCGGGCGTGAGCCAGGGGCTCCCCCGCGACGCGGCCCAGGCCCTCGCGATTCGAACGGTGCTCGGGTCGGCCAAGCTCGCCCTCGAAACCGGCGAGCATCCGGGGGTTCTCAAGGATCAGGTCACTTCACCCGGTGGCACGACGATCGCCGGACTCGAGAAGCTCGAAGCCGGTGGTGTCCGGGCGGCGGTCTACGAGGCCGTCCGTGCCGCCACCGAACGCTCGCGCGCGCTGCGGAAGAAATAGAGGCGCCGGACAGCCCCCGCCGCTGGCCCACGGCGGTCGAATTCCTCAAGCTCGGCGCCCACCTGGCCGATCCCTCTGCCGCATAGAGAGCCGCACCGAGAGCCCGTCCTCGAAGGAGATCGATCGCCATGCGCATGACACCCCTCGACGTCCAGAGTCATTCCTTCGCCCGGCGCTTCCGCGGCTACGACCCCGACGAGGTCGACGCCTTCCTCCGGATCGTCTCCGAGGACTACGAAGCGCTGGTCCGGGAGACGACGAGCCAGACCGACCGGCTCTGGCGTCTCGAACGCCGAATCGAGGAGCTCTCGGCCCAGGAGCAGCTTCTGAAGCAGACACTGATCTCCGCTCAGGCCATGAGCGAGGAGCTGCGCCGCACCGCCGAGCGCGACGCCGAGCTGCGACTGGCCGAGGTCGAGGTCCGCGCCGAGAAGATCCTGGACGCGTCCCATCGCCGCGCCGCCCAGCTCGCCCAGGACATCCGCGAGATGCGCGCCCTGCGAACCCGCCTCGCCGAGTCGATGCGAAGCGCCGCCGAGACCCATATCGCCCTGCTCGCAACCCTGGAAGCCGATCCCCTCGAAGACCCCCTGATCAAGGGCCTCGCCGAAGGCACCGTCGCGTACCTCAAGGCAGATCGCCGCCGCGAGCGGACCGATTCCGCGGTCTCGTCGTCGCACTCGAGCGGTCCCGATCTGCTGCCCGGACTTCCGCCCGCCGAGCCCGGCAAGGACACACGCCGGGGCTGATCGAGCGACGTCCGCGCGAGGCGTTGGCAGGCCGGGCCCGATGGGATATCAAAAGGCGCCGAATGCCCCCCTCCGAGGACCAGAGCCCGATGCCGACCTACGACTATCAGTGCGGAAAATGCGGCATCGAATTCGAGCGCGAGCAGCGGATCACCGAGCCGCCCGTCAAGACCTGCCCGAAATGCAAGAGCCGCCAGGTCAAGCGCCTGCTCTCCGCCCCCGGATTCATCCTGAAGGGCGGCGGCTGGTACGCCGACGGCTACGGCAGCGGCGCCAAGAAACCCAAGAGCAGCTCGAGTGACGACAAGGGCAGCAGCTCGAGCACGAGCTCGGACTCCTCGTCGGGCTCCGCTTCGAGCTCTTCTGCCGGGTCCTCGTCCAGCGGAGACAGCAAGTCTTCCGGCGGAGACAGCAAGCCCTCGAGTGGCGGCTCGAGCGAGGGTGGCAAGTCCAGCAAGAGTGCCGCCTAGTCATGCCCGAGAAGATCGACACCGTCGTCGTCGATGGACTCGCCCTCGCCGAGACCCTGCGCGACGAGATGGCCCGGGAGATCGCGGCGATCGTCGCCGCGGGCAGGCGCCCGCCGCAGCTCACGGTCGTCCTCGTCGGAGACGATCCCGCGAGCCGCTCCTACATCAAGGGGAAACAGCGCGCCTGCGCGCGGATCGGCGCGGCCGCCGCCGAGTACCTGCTCCCGGAGTCGACGAGCGAGAAGGAGCTGCTCGACCTGATCGAGCGCCTCAACCGCGACGACGCCGTCGACGGAATACTCGTCCAGCTCCCGCTCCCGAAACAGATCTCGCCGGAGGCGATCGCCGAAGCCATCGACCCGGCGAAGGATGTCGATGCGCTCCACCCGCTCAATTTCGGCCGCCTGCTCCTCGGCAACGCGCGCCTGATCTCGTGCACACCCCTCGGCGTGCTCGCCGTCCTCGATCGCCACGGCATCACCCTCGCCGGCGCCCATGCGGTCGTGATCGGCCGCAGCAATATCGTGGGCAAGCCCGTCTCGATCCTGCTCCAGCAGAGAAACGCCACCGTCACGATGTGCCATTCGAAGACCCGCGACCTCGCGGGGCTCTGCCGCACGGCGGACATCATCGTCGCTGCGGCGGGCAGTCCGCGCATGGTGAAGGGGGACTGGATCCGGCCCGGGGCCGCCGTGATGGACGTCGGGGTCACAGAGGTGGACGGGAAGCTCGTCGGCGACGTCGATTTCGAGGCGGCCCTCGGCCGAGCCGCCCTGATCACGCCCTCGCGCCGCGGCATCGGCCCGATGACGATCACGATGCTGCTGCGCAACACGCTGACCGCCTACCTGATCCGCCATCCACTCCCGACGCTCCCGAAGCCCGCCGGTCCCGGCGCTTGAGCGAGCTCCGGCGGACGCCCCTCTACGAGGCCCATCGCCGGCTCGGCGCGCGCCTCATGCCCTTCGCGGGCTACGAGATGCCGATCCAGTACACGTCGATCCTCGAGGAGCACGCCGCCGTGCGCGAGCACGCCGGCCTCTTCGACGTCTCGCACATGGGCCAGATCCACCTGCTGGGCCGCGATGCCGTCGCCGCGGCCGATGCGCTCGTGACCTGCGACGTGACGACGCTCGGGCTCGGACGAGCGCGCTACGGGCTGCTCCTGAACGACGAGGGCGGCTGTGTCGACGACGTGATCGTGACGCGGCTTCGCGACGACGAGCTCTTCCTGTGCGTGAACGCCTCGAACGTCGAAAAGGATCGCGACTGGATCGAGGCGCACGTCCCGCCGGGCGTCCGCGTCGACGACCGCAGCGACGCGACCGCTCTGCTCGCACTCCAGGGCCCCGCCTCGCCGCGCATCCTGTCCCGCCTCGCGGGCCGCGAGCTGGCCCTGCCCAAGCGCTTTCGCGTCGCGTCCCTCGAGCTGCTGGGCCTCCCCGTCCTCGTCTCGGCGACCGGCTACACCGGCTCTCCCGGCTTCGAGCTCTACTGCGCGAATGCCGACGCAGAAAAACTCTTTACCGCCCTGCTCGAGGCCGGCGAGCCCGACGGAATCCGGCCGGCCGGACTCGGCGCCCGCGACACCCTGCGCCTCGAAGCCGGGATGGCGCTCTACGGACACGAGCTCGACGACACGACGACGCCTTTAGAGGCGGGGCTCGAGCGTTACGTGAAGGATCTCGCGCGCTCCTTCGTCGGTGTCGAGGCGCTGCGCGCCCTGGCGGGCCAGCCGCTCTCGCGGCGCCTCGTCGGCTTCGAGCTGAGCGAGCGGGGCATCGCCCGCGCCGACTACGAGATCATCCACGCAGGTCTGGTCGTCGGCCGCGTCACCTCCGGCGCACCCTCGCCGACGCTCGGAAAGTCGATCGGCCTCGGCTACGTTCCGGCCGCTCTCTCCGGCGTCGGGCAGGTGCTCTCGATCCGGATCCGGAACAAGGACATCGCGGCGCGCGTGGTCGAGCTTCCCTTCCTCCGCTGATCCTCCGCTGATCCTCCGCTGAGGGCGTGCTCCGCCAAAAAAAACCTGATTCGAGGGAGACCAGCGCGCGTGAGCGACTACGAGATTCCGGGTGAGCTGCGATTCACGAACGACGACGAATGGGTCCGCGAGGCGGGCGACGAGCTCGTCGTGGGTGTCACCGATTTCGCCCAGAGCCAGCTCGGCGACATCGTCTTCGTCGAGCTTCCGAGCGTCGGCGCGACGACGGAAGCCGGCGCCTCGTTCGGGACGATCGAATCGGTGAAGGCCGTCTCGGATCTCTTCGCCCCGCTCTCCGGTGTCGTCGTCGCGATCAACGAAGCGCTCGCCGACAAGCCCGAGCTCGTCAACGAGTCCTGCTACGACCGCGGCTGGTTGGTCCGCCTGCGCCCGAGCGACCCGTCGGAGCTGCAGGCCCTGCTCGACCCCGCCGCCTATCGCAAGTCGGTCGAAGCGCGCGATTCCTGACTCTTTGTGGGCTGAAGGCTCACGCCTGCTCGGATTCGCGGGCGATGCGCTGGCGCGCGACCGTCGACCAGGGGCCCTGGGGATCGATCTGGAGATAGCGACGCCAGTGCCGGCACGCGGGGCGCATGTGCCCGAGCTTCTCGTAGAGCAGCGCCAGGTTGATATGCAGGTCCGGATAGAGCGGATCGGCCGCGAGCGCGCGGCGGTAGAGCGTCAACGCGCGCTCGTCCTCGGACGCCTCCTCGAGCACGTTGGCGAGATTGAAGTTCGCCTCGACGTGGTCGGGGGCACGCGATAAGCAGGCTTCGAAGGCGCGCCTTGCGGCCGCGCGCTGGCCCTGGTTGTACCGCACGGCGCCGAGATTGCAGTAGGCGTCGGCGTAGTCGGCATCGAGCTCGAGCGCCTTCTCGTAGGCCTGGGCGGCCTCCGCCCACTGGCGGGGATCGACGTCGAGCTCGCAGCCCTTCTCGAACCATCCGACCGCATCGGGCAGTCCCGATTGCGTCTCCCGCGCAGCGCCCGACTCGGCATCGACGAGCGGCCTGACGCGCGACTCGCTCTGGTCGGCCTGGCGCGAGAACTCGAAGAGCAGCTGCCCACCGACCTCCTCCCAGCGTCCGTCCCGCCGCAGCACGATCGATTCGGACCCCTCCGAGGCGGCGCGCAGTGCGCTCGCCGGATCCGCGAGATCGGGCAGCCGATCGCGGAGCGATTCGAGATCGCGACGGATGCGCTGGAGCGGGATTCCCCGATCGATCATCGACACGATCGCCCGCAGCACGACGAGATCGCGGAAGCCGTAGCCGTCTTCCCCGCCCTGCTCCTCTTTCGGGGAGTGCGGGGAGACGAGCCGCGTCTTCTTCCAATAACGAAGTCGGCGCGGGGACACCTTGAGGATGCGAGCGACATCGCCGAGGGAGTAGTCCGTCACGCGCTCAGCATGGCACGTCGTGCGAGAACTGGGAACGAGAAAGTGTGCGAAAGCGTCGGGCATCCCCGGGACATCCGACTATGCTCGGGCGCGGCGAGGTTTCCGCAGCTGGTGCTCGGCCTCGACTTCAAATCGAGAGTGGATCGCGTCGCCGCGATCCGGGCGGGTTCGATTCCCGTCCCTCGCCGCCATCAACCCCTGCGCTCGGGAAGCAAGCGCCGCAGCGACTGCCCGGTCAGGGACTCGCTGCAGCGCGCGACGACCTCCGGCGTTCCCTCGGCGACGAGTCGACCGCCCTCCGGCCCACCGCCGGGCCCGAGGTCGATCAGCCAGTCGGCCTGGGCGATCACTTCGAGATCGTGCTCGACGACGAGCACGCTCGCGCCTGCATCGATCACCTCGTCGATGCAGCGCAGCAGGATCTGTGTGTCGCTCGGATGCAGCCCCGTCGTCGGCTCGTCGAAGACGTAGAGCGTGCGACCCGCGCCTTCGAGCAGAGCCTGACCGAGGCGAAGGCGTTGGTACTCGCCGCCCGAGAGCGTCGAGAGGGGCTGGCCGAGCGAGAGATAGCCGAGCCCGACCCGCGCGAGCGGGCGCAGGCGCGGCGCGATCTTCGCATCCGCCGCGAAGACCTCGCACGCCTCGTCGATCCCGAGCGCCAGCACGTCGACGATCGAGCGCCCGTCCAGTCGGACGTCGAGCAGCTCTTTCCGGTACCGCTTGCCCGCGCACTCGTCGCACGGCACGCAGAGATCGTCGAGGAACTGCATGTCGATCCGGACCTGGCCCGTCCCCTCGCACGCCTCGCAGCGGCCCCCCGCCACGTTGAACGAGAAATACCCCGGCCGATAGCCCCGCGCGCGGGCCTCGCGCGTCTCGGAAAAGCGCTGGCGGATCGCGTCGAAGGCCTTGGTGACGGTCGCGGGATTCGAGCGTCCACTGCGCGCCCCGGGCGACTGGTCGACGAGCACGATCGAGTCGAGGTGCTCGGCGCCCGTCAGGATCGTACCCGCGCGCTTGACTTCGAGGCCAGCGCCCCGGCGCGCGAGGCCGGGGACCAGGACCTCGCGGACGAGCGTCGACTTTCCGGCCCCCGAGACTCCGGTCAACGCGACGAGACCGCGCAGCGGGAGCTCAACGACCAGCTCGCGCAGATTATTGATGCTGCCCGTGGCGAGCCGAAGGCGGGGGGTCTGCGAGAGATCGCGACGGGGGCGCAGGTTCCATGCCGACGGGCCGAGCAGGGCCCTGCCTGTCTTCGAGTCGGCCGTGGCCCGGATCGCCGAGACGGAACCCGCCGCGACGATGCGGCCGCCCAACCGGCCTGCGCCCGGACCGAGATCGATGACGTGATCGGCCGCCTCGATCAGCGCGAGCGCGTGCTCCACCACGACGACCGTATTGCCCTGGTCGCGAATCGCCTCGAGCACGCGCAGCAGCCGCGCGAGATCCGCCGCGTGGAGACCGACCGAGGGCTCGTCGAGGACGTAGAGGGACGCGGTGAGACTCCCGGCCAGGGCGGTCGCGAGCTGGATCCGCTGGGCCTCGCCGCCGGAGAGGGTGCGAACGGTTCGATCGAGGGAGACATAACCGAGCCCGACGGCATGGATCGTCCGCAGCCGGCTCCCCACCAGCTCGAGCAGTCGCCGCGCCGCCAGACCACCGACCTCGCGCGCGGCCAGGTCGTCGACCCAGTCGAGCAGCTCGGCGAGCGTCCGGCCCCCGAGATCCGCGAGCGAGCGCCCTTCGATCCGCACGGCCCGCGCGGCCTCCGAGAGTCGCGTCCCCCCGCAATCCGGACACGGCACGTACAGGCGATGCCGCGCGAGCTGGACCCGCGCCTGCACCTTGTAGCGCCGCCCCTCGAGCCAATCGAAGTACGCACGCACCCCTTCGAAGCGCGCGCCGTCCCCCTCGAAGACGAGCCGTCGCTGCTCGCGAGTCAGCTCGAGAAAGGGCTTCGCGACGTCGAGGCCCGCCTCGCGGCAGGCGCCGAGCAACCATTTCTTCCAACCCCGCGTCGTCCGCGTCGCGAAGAGCGCGACGGCGTCGGCGGCCAGACTCTTCGAGGGATCCGGGACGACACGCTCCCAATCGATCTCGGCGATCCGGCCGAAGCCCTCGCAGGCTGGACAGGCGCCGAGGGCGTTGTTGAACGAGAAGAGCCCGGGGCTCGGCTCCGGAAAGCGTCGCGCGCAGCGATTGCACGTCCGGCCCTCGCGATAGGTCCGCGCTTCGTCGAGCGGGTGGCCGGCGGTGTGCACGACGAGCTCGCCACCGCCCCGCACGAAGGCCTGGGATACGGCCTCGACGAGTCGGGCGCGCTCGCCCTCGCTGCCGCGCAGCTCGAGGCGATCGATGAGCAGCCACCACGGCCGCTCACGGGAGGGCTTCTGGCGAGGTGTCCGCTCGAGCAGATCGATGACCTCGCCCTCGTCGGAGAGGAGCCGCGCGAAGCCCTCCTTCACCAGCCCATCGCGGACCTCGCCGGCGCGGCCCTTCCCGCTCCGCAGCGGGGCCAGGATCTGGACCCGCTGCCCCGAGAGCTCGGCAGCGATCCGCTCCGCCGTCGCGACGATGCCGCCGGCGTCGACGACCTCGTCGCAGGCGGGGCAGATCGTGATGCCGATGCGGGCGAAGAGGAGCCGCAGGGGATCGAGCACCTCCGTCGCGCTCCCGACCGTCGCGCGGGCGTTCGTCACGCCGTTTCGCTGCTCGATCGCGATGGCCGGCGGCAGATTCGAGATGTGGTCGACCTCGGGACGCGGGAGCCGCTCGAGGAATTGCCGCGCATACGCCGAGAGCGAGCTCACATAACGCCGCTGGCCCTCGGCGTAGAGCGTGTCGAAGGCGAGGCTGGTCTTGCCCGAGCCCGATGGGCCGGTGATCACGGTCAGCTGGCCGAGCGGGATTTCGCAGTCGATGCCCTGCAGGTTGTGGGACCGGGCGTTCTCGATCCGGATCACGCGCTGCATCGCCTTCGTCACCTCCTCCGTTGGAGAAAAGAGAGGGCGATCAGGCGTCGACGGCAGCGAGGCGCACTGCGGATTCGGCGTCGTGCTCCCGCCCAGCGCGGGAAGCCGCTTCCGCCAACGCGCGCCAGCGGTCGGCCCCGGGCTCGCGACCGAGGGCGACCGCGACACGGCGCAGCAGGAAGACGTCCCCGCGCTCGACCGCGGTCGCCTCGAGGGCGACGAGCGCCTCTTCGGCCTTCGCCTTCGCGAGAAATTCGATGGCCTCGATCTCACGTCCGAGGGCGAGATAGGCGTCGGCGAGGGCCTTCGCCTTTTCGGGCTCGAGAGCGGCCTCGAGCAGATGACGCCGCGCCAGCGGATCGGGAAGCTTCGTTCGCGCCAATCGATGGACCCCCTCTTCTTCTCACGTCTTCAAATATGGAACTTCGCACGGAACCCGATCCATCGCCGGCGTCAATAGCGCGCGACGCTCGGATCGACGGTGAGCGACCAGGCCTCGATTCCGCCTTCGAGGTTCTCGACGTTCGGGAAGCCCCGGGCGAGGAGCAGGCGGACCGCCTTCTCACTGCGGCCGCCATGATGACAATGCACGACCACGCGCTTCGATCTCGACGGCAAGAGCTCTCCAACTCGCGCCTCGAGCTCGGGCAGCGGAATCCAGAGGGAGCCCTCGATGCGCGCGACTTCGAGCTCGTCGGCGTTGCGCACGTCGACGAGGACGATGTCTTCGCCGGCAGCCCGTCGCCTTGCAAGCTCCGCCGCACTGCAGACCGGAACCTCGCCGGCGCCAGGACCCTCCCGCGCGGGCATCCCACAGAATCCCTCGTAGTCGATCAGGGCCTTGATCTCGGGCTTCTCGCCGCAGATCGGGCAGGCCGGGTCCTTCTGCAGCTTGAACTCGCGGAAGCTCATCTCGAGGGCGTCGTAATGCAGCAGTCGACCCTGGAGCGAGGTCCCGATCCCCGTCAGGATCTTCAGCGTCTCCGTCGCCTGCACCAGCGCGATCGTCCCGGGCAGGATCCCGAGCACACCGCCCTCCGCACACGACGGCACCGCACCCGGCGGCGGCGGCTCGGGGTAGAGGCAGCGGTAACAGGGTCCCGTCCGCGCATCGAAGACGCTCGCCTGGCCCTCAAAGCGGAAGATCGATCCGTAGACGTTGGGCTTGCCGAGCAGCACGCAGGCGTCGTTCGTGAGATACCGCGTCGGGAAATTGTCTGTGCCATCGAGGATGACGTCGTACTGGGCGAAGAGCGCGAGGGCGTTCTTCGAATCGAGACGCGATGTAAACACGTCGATGCGCACGTCGGGATTGAGCGCGACGAGGCGATCGCGCGCGACGTCGACCTTGCGCCGGCCGACGTCAGCCGTCGAGTAGAGGATCTGGCGCTGCAGGTTCGATGCGTCGACCACGTCGTCGTCGACGAGCCCGATCCGCCCGACCCCCGCCGCCGCCAGGTAGAGCGCCGCCGGGCAGCCGAGGCCGCCGGCCCCGATCAACAACACCGAGCCCGCAAGCAGGCGCTCCTGCCCCTCGAGGCCGAGCTCGGGCAGCGTGAGATGGCGCCGGTAGCGGGCGTACTGATCGGGCGTGAGCGGCGGAGACACATCACTCATCGCGCGAGGCCTCTGGGGATAGAGAGAAATCGAGAGGATTCAGGGGGCCTGGGTCGCCTGTGGTGCCGGAGGCGGGACTCGAACCCGCACGACCTTGCGATCGGGGGATTTTGAGTCCCCTGCGTATACCAATTTCGCCACTCCGGCGGCGCGCGGCAGCATACCACGGCACGTCACGCCGGGACTCGGGTGCCGGCTCTTCGATGGGTCGTGGAACGACCCGTGAACCGATCTCCACGCGCTTTGACAGGCGCAACCCATGTCGTTAGAGTCCGCGCGCCTGTGGGGCCGTAGCTCAGTTGGGAGAGTGCTTGAATGGCATTCAAGAGGTCGAGGGTTCGATTCCCTCCGGCTCCACCACCCCAGGTCCTCGCTCCTCCCGGAGCGTTCCGAAGCGTTCCGAAATACTGAGGCCTAATCAACGTCTGGGCTTTCGCGGACCGGGCGATCCGAGCAGTCCTTTTCCGAGGGACGGATTCGCCTGGTCGCGCCTGGGCGCCTCGCCGCGTCCCGGTCGGCCTACTGCCGGCGCGCTACCGGGCGCTGCGGCCTCGACCCGCTTTTGCGCGTCGCGACTCGCCTGCTCGCGCAAGATCCCCGGCACCACGCCCGAAAGGGCCCCCGACAACAGCGTCAGGTAACCCTCCGTCGTCGAGTTCGGCAACAGATCGAAGACGCGGATCGCAACCATCAAGCTGAGGCCCGCGACCATGGCGCGATCCTGCTTCGATCGCAGCTCACCCCACCGCCGAAAAGCCTGGAATACGGGCGCCAAAAGAAGTCCGAACACGCATACGAAGCCGACGAGCCCCGAGCGGACGAACAAGATCAGCCACACCCCGTCGAAGGTCGTCGTGTTCTCGCCGGTGATCGGATCGCGGATCATGGCGCGACCCGAGCTCCCCCACCCGAAGATCGGCCGCTCCTGGATCTTGGTCGTCAGCTGCTCCTCCGTCCGGAGTCGTCCGGCGAAGGAGTGCGCGCGTTTCTTGCCGAATTGCTCTTCCGAGAGCTCGATGAGCTCCGTCATCGGAATGATCTGGGCCACGCGAATCGCGGGATAGGAAAGCGCGAGCACAGCCAGCCCCACGGCCACGATCGTCTGCAGCCGACCCCCGGCAAAGTAGATCAGGGGCGCGATCACCAGACCGTAGAGCAGCGCCCCGGTCGAACGACAGAGCACGAGAATCACCGACAGGTAGCCCGCGATCACGATCTTCGGCACGAACGAGACGAACGGCATCACGTAGCGCGTCTGCGTGAGGATCCAGGCGGCGGACATGTACATGACGGTGAAGAGCGCCACATGCAGACCGTGCCGCATGAAGACCATCGGACGATAGGCGCCGCCCTCGCGAAGCGTCTGCGCGAAGGAGTGCTGGTGATAGCCATAGGTCCAGCGATGGAGCTGGGGACTCATCCGGATTTCGAAGAGGATCAGAAGCGAGTAGACGAGACCTGCGAGGATCAGGACGACGAACAGGTCCCGCAGCTCCTCCGAACGGGTGAACAGCGCGCGTCCGATGAAGAACGGAAAAGCCCAGGACATCAGATCGGAAATGACGGCGCCCAGGATCGAGGTCATCTCGACCCCCGGGACCACCACCGGCCCGTGGCGAATGGCTTCCTGGTTGTTGGCGATGCTCACGAACGTGGCGACACAGAGGACGAGGACGAGGACCTCCGGCCCGCGCAGCGGCCTGGCCCGCGTGATCGCACGCGGCGCGAAACCGACGCAGCAGAGCATGCAGGCGAGCGACGCGATCTCTTCCTTGCCCATCGATGGCAGGACCGGCAGGTCGAGCGACACGGCTTCGGGCAGGAACATCGTCGCGCAGAGGAACGTGAGTGCGGCCGCGATATGCGGCCGCAACAGGTAGAAAAAGAGGGGCGGCAGCAGCAGCCAGATCCCCAGTGCAAAAAGACCCGGTATCACGAACCTTG